>NZ_SJPV01000002.1:584266-909750 GCF_007860135.1 Novipirellula artificiosorum | reverse complement strand
GCGGCTTCATCGATCGACCAAAGAACGATCCTGGGACGCAAACGCTTTGGGTTGGAATCCAGAGATCCTACGACCTGTCCAACGCATGGAACGCTTTTGGGCCAGGTGCAAAAAATTTTTCAAGCGTATAACTTATGTGGTACAACGAGCCCAAAGGGCGAGGTACACCACCGCTCTCCCTCGCTTAGGCTCGACCTCTCCCAGCGAGAGAGGTAAATCTTGTAAGTCTCTTTTAATCAACAACTTAGAAACTGCACGACCACTTTGCGGGGGAGAAGGGCTGGGGAGAAGGGGGTGCAGCAGCGGTCATGCGACTCCTTCGCTGACCACTTTCCGGAGCACCTTCAACATCGCTTGAACTTCGATTTTCAACTGTTCAAGTAGCCCGACCAATGCGTCCCGATCGGCTTCTTTCGCTGCCACTTCGACCAATCTCGCCGATGCATACACTTGGTTCGCGAAAAACAGGTTCGACGATCCCTTTAACGTATGTGCTGCCCGCTGGATCTGTTCCAGGTCCCCATCGGGAATCGTCTCGTCGAGCGTCTTGATCAGCGATTCACACTCGCCGACGAAGACCTCTGCCAACCGGCAAAGACCGCGTTGCCCCCCCGGCAACCTCTCTTGGGCCGCCCGCAAATCGACCACATCGGTCGCTTCCAAATCAATCTCAGGCTCATCCTCTTGCTTTTCTAAATCGCACGGTTCCGCTGAGTTGTCAGATGTCTGCCCCGATCGATCTGGCGAGAACTTAGCCAACATCTCCTGCAATTTCTTCGCATGGATCGGCTTAGCCAAGAAGCCATCCATCCCCGCGTTGAGACACGCTTCGGAGTCTTCTTGCATCGCGGCCGCAGTCAAGGCAATGATCGGAATGGGGTCGCTGCAATCGGACGACTGCTCAATCTGGCGAATCGCCTTGGTCGCTTCAATGCCATCCATCACCGGCATGTGCATATCCATCAAAATGACGTCAAACGGTTCGGTTTGCCAACGCGAAACCGCCTCACGGCCATCATTGGCCACCACACCCGTATGCCCACATATCTTCAACATCCCCAGTGCAACCTGTTGATTTGCCAATCCATCTTCGGCCACCAGAATGCGCAACGGTGGGCAGTCCGATACATCCGCTAAAATTGATTCGGGGTGCATGGGGCGACTCGCCCCTAACACATGCACAATGGTGTCAAGAAGCTCACTTTGCACGACCGGTTTGGTCAAGTAGCGAGCAATTCCCAACTTCTTCAATCTGGCCGCATCATCAGGCAAATTCGCCGACGACAACATGATCATTTTTATTTCCGCCTTGGGAAACTCGTCACGAATCGTCGCCGCTAACTCAAACCCGTCCATTTCCGGCATCATGCAGTCCAGCACGGCCAACTGATAGGGCTCGCTGGTTTGTTGGGCCTGCCGAAAACGCTCGATCGCACTGGATCCACCATCGACCAAGGTTGCTTCAAACCCCCAGACCGCGAAGATCTCTTGAAGGATGCGTCGATTGACTTCATTGTCATCCACGACGAGCACTCGCGTGCCGCTGAGGTTGCGAAGCTGGGGATTCGGCGCTTGCTGTTTCGGCGCAACGCGGAATGGCAACACGAACCAAAAGGTCGTTCCCTCGTTCGGCTCGCTTTCGACATTCAATTGACCGCCCATCAATTCAATCAATTGCTTAGAGATCGCTAATCCTAGACCCGTCCCACCAAAACGTCGCGTGGTCGATGAATCTGCCTGTGTGAACGCCTCGAGCACCGAACTGAGTTTCTCGGCCGGAATCCCAATGCCGGTATCGGCGACTTGGAAACGTAACCAAAGGGTCGAGGAGTCGGCTTTGTGATCCGGCCGCGCAGCGGCCTCGTTGCACAAGTTCACATCAACAAAGACGTTTCCGTTTTCCGTAAATTTGATCGCATTGCCAATCAGGTTGACCAAGATTTGACGCAATCGACCGGGATCGCCCAGCAGCCGGTTGGGGACATCCGGAGCCACGCGGCAAAGCAATTCCAACGACTTTTCAGCAGCCTTGACCGAAAGGGTTTGCCCCGATTTTTCAATCACATCGCGCAGAGCCATTGGAATGCATTCCAGCTCCAAGCGATTGGCTTCAATTTTCGAGAAATCAAGAATTTCGTTCAAGAGCCGCAACAGCGCATCCGCCGAATCACTGACCAAATGGTTGTAGTCACGCTGCTCTGGGGTCAAGTCCGTTAGAGCCAGCAACTCGGACATCCCAATGATCGCGTTCATGGGCGTTCGAATTTCGTGGCTCATGTTGGCCAGAAAATTGCTTTTGGCTTGATTGGCTTGTGTCGCAACATCACGAGCTTCACGCAGCGCTTGCTGGGACTTCGTCAGCTCCGTTACGTCGCGGCTGATCCCAAACGTACCGATGATGGTTCCCGCTTCGTCACGCAGCGGCATCTTGGTGGTCATCACGTAGGTGTCGTCTTTGTCCGGCCACGTTTCCCGTTCCACTCGGTCCACCAGCGGTTCGCCGGTCCGCATGATCCGCAGCTCGTCCTCGCGAGCGCCTTTGGCATGCTCGGTGGTAAAGATGTCCGCGTCCGATTTCCCAATCACCGAGCTTTCCGCCAGCATTCCAAACTTCTCAACCATCATTCGGCTAATTCGAAGAAACCGGCTCTGTTCATCTTTGAAGTAGATCGAGTCGGGGATGTTGTCCATTAAGGTCCGCAACAGCCGCTGTTCCCGCCTCAGTTCGTCCTCTGCCTGCAATCGCTCGGTAACATCCCAAAACAACAATTGGATGCCAATCACCTTGCCACGAGGATCAAGAATCGGGCATTTAAATCGCTCAATCCAACGCGTCCGCCCGTCTGCAAAAACCGTTTCTTCGATATCGTGTAGCGTCTCGCCGGTACGCAGTACGACTTGATCGTCCGCGATGTAGTTGCTTGCGATTTCAACCGGAAACAGGTCGAAATCGTCCTTGTCGAGAATTTGGTCGAGCGTTTTGCCTCGGACGGTTAAGTACTGTTTGTTGGCAAAAATCCGCCGGCTGTCGATGTCCTTGACCAACAAACTGACCGGCAGTGCATCCGCGAGCGATTGATAGGTCGAACGCGCGTCAGCGAAGACGCGACTTAGAAATCCGCTGCCCTCAGACATGTTCGGTGCGAATCCTTATAGCGTGGGGATGGCATACTCTTCTCTTTCCATTCTGCCCCTTATCATAACCAGAATCCAACACCCAAGTGTTGTGCGTCACGATGTCATCCGATTGATATTTCTGACCCGACAGAACTTCGCTAAACTTACTTGCGGACACTTGGGTGGTCTGTGCATGCTGCGCGGATCCGATTCTTCTTTTTGAGAGGCATGGTTAATGCAACTTCGAGTACTCACGACTCTGTTGGCCTGGCTGACATGCGTTCCGATGGCGTTTGCCGCAAACGGCGATTTGCAGCGGTTGCAAGGGAAGTGGAAGGTCACACAGTTGACCGAAGACGGAAGGGTGATTCCTGTGGATGCGATCCAACTGTGGCTGCCTTCCGGAGGCGAAGTGGAAATCAAAGCGAACGCCATTGTCTTTGAATCGCCGGTCGATAAGAAACAATATGCCAAGTCCTTTTCGTTGGCCAACCCAAACTTCATCTCGATCATCTCGCCTGACCAAACCGCTGGCGAAGGTATCTACCAGTTTGATTCCTCAGGGAACCAAGTTGCGATGTGCGTCACGGATCCGCGGGTCGCCCCACGACCGACCGATTTCAGCTCGCCCCCCGGTAGCAAGCGGATGATGCTGGTGCTGCAGCGCCAAGCCGCCTCCGCCATACCGCCCGGCGCATTTGCCAAACCGATTCCGCTGCCTCCCCCCCCGAGCGGAATCACCAGCAGCCCCGGCACGAATCCGAATACGCCCGCCATCGCTGCGGGTAGCTTGACCGACGCCCAGGTCGCTCAAATGCTTTCCGGCACCTGGGCACTGCGTGACGCGATGGGAACGTTAGCCGTGACCTATCATCCCAACGGCGCTTATACCGCTTACCGCCAACATGAACAGATCGCAATGTTCCAGCAAATGTTTGCTCAACCGCCCGCATCCACCGGTACCTGGTCGGTGCAAAACGGGCTATTGACGATGAAGATAGCCAGTTCGGTTCAGCCGCAAACGATCAATCAAACCATCGTTTTCGCCGTCCGAACGATCTCGGCGAAGGACCTGGTTTTACTCGATCAATTAGGACGTGTGGTTACCTCGGCTCGCGTGAAGTAGCACATCCACCAGAAAAGCATCACAGGCAAGGAACCGTGCCGTGTAGAACAACTAACGCCGCTTCCTCATCTGAATCACAATCGTTTCGTCGTGATCACTCCATCGCTGCAATCGCCCATTGAGGTCGATTTGGCTGGGCGGATCCGATGATTCGATTTCATAATTGGGAATCCGCACGCCGATTTCCACCACTTCCGTAGCGAGCCCGTCAAAGGCAACCGATTGCAGCGAAGTAGACGAAAGTGGCTCTTTGGCCGAATGGGCCGCTTTCGACCGCGTCAGGTAACAGAAGGATCCCTCGGGAACTTCGGCCCCGTCGGACATCACGATTTGAATTTTCAATCCATGAGATTTCTGTGCCGCGATCTCACCCAGATCCGCTAACTCACCATCCGCAGGAACCGTAACAATGGACACCGCGAGCGCGGCGTCGCTGAGTTGCTCGAATTGGCTGTAGATCGCATAGTCGGCAGCTGGCGGCAGATTGTCCCAGCGAAACATTCCATCCGCAGCAGTAACAATTTCGTCAGGAGTAACAACGTTTCCGATTCTGCGGTCCATTTGCACCAATCCAAGCTTCATTCCGCTGACCGGTTTTCCGTCGAGCAACATCCGTCCCATCAACGAGCCACCCGGTCCCATTTGGATCACTTGCCCCGTTCGGCCACGCTGCATACCAACGACATCCTGGGGGGCGAATCCGGGGACGCGGACCTTCAACGTTGTTGATCGAATCGCAGCTCGAACCGTCAAAGCGAACTGACCATCGGCATCGGTCACCGTCGCAGGGGTGATTTGGCGGCCCGGGCCCGTCAAACTGCCATCTAAGTAATGCGTTGTCCCCACGGTGATCATGGCACCCGAAATCGCGTTGCCTTGCAAATCGACCACCTTGCCCGCCAGCGTCTCGCCGGGATCGACGTCGTCCAGCTTCGCAATTCGGAGCGTCAAATCGGGCTCAAGCGGATCAACATCGCGAGCCAAGGCACCCTGATAACCTAACGCGCCAGCGGTTAGCCCAAAGAACAGATCGGATGAGACACCTTCAAAATGGAACTTGCCATCCGCATCCGTCAGCACAAACTTACCGCAGTCAACATAGCAAGACGGACAAGTCAAGGCGGGTCCGGTGCGAGGCCGGCCCACACTGATCTTGACCACCGCGCCATCGACCGGTTGATCGTTTTGGTCAACCACTCGGCCCGACAACGGCACGCCACTGAATGCAAGAATCGCAGCCAACGTCGAAAACACCGTGAACATGATGAGGGCTCGTTTAGCAATGGAAAGGGAAGAGCTGGACAGACAATTTTTGGGGCGAGAGGCAAGATCGTTCTTAGCGTACGACGGACTTGCTAGTCGGTGAATTGGCTTCTGCCGCTCGCCTAGGGATCCTGCTTGGGGATCGAACTGGAGGGAACGACGCGTTGAGCCGGGATTCGCGGTAAGGCGCGGCGAAGATCGGTGTCGAGCACCACTTCGATGTTCTCTGTGCCAACGTCCACGACCACGAACGTGGCAACCAGCGTTGGCGTCGACTTGTCGTCGGTCTTCGGACGCGGCCCATAGATATGAACTCGCAAACGACCGAGATCGAGCCCCTCAATACGGAACGATCCATCATCGGCGGTTTGCACTTGCTTTCCCCTGGGACGCGGCACGTTGCGACTGTCGCCCATGTACTGCGTCGGCGAGACCGAGGCACCGGCGATCGGCACCCCATCACTGCCACGCACGACCCCGGAAATCGAGCCGGTTGGAGTCGCCGGTTGATCCGCAGCCTTTCCAAACGCAATGTCCGTGGCGCGGAACTCGTTCTCGTTCATCCGCGTCAACCGGCTTTGAGACCCCGAACCCCGATCGTATCCCGCTGGCGGCGACATGACCGAAACGCGATAGCCCTCGTTCGCTCGGGTGACAAACCGGTATTCCCCGTTTGCATCGGTGGCGGTGACATCGTGGGTGGTACTGGTGAAGGCCCCCATCAATTGAACGCGTTTGCCCATCGTCCGCATCAAGTTGACCGGCACATTCGCTGCGGGGTTTCCTTCAACCAAAACGCGTCCGGTGATGACCCAAGGTTCCCTAAGTTTGACAATCAGCGGCGTTTGCCCCTTGTAGGTGATCCAAATCAACCCAAACCAGGAAACACCATCAATCGTTGCACGAGCTTCGAGATAGCCGTCAGCCCAATCGCGTGCGTTCACTTGAAGCTCGCACTGTCCGTTGGCATCGGTTTTTCCATCCAAGGCAAGCGGTTTTTCGTGCACGCTCCATGCTCGTTTCGGCATTTGATCTGTCGCGGCTCCGACCAACCGAACCGCTTTGATCCCTGCATTCTCGATCGGCTCGCCATGGGGACCGATCACACGTACGACCATCGGATCGACACGATCGACCAAGAAAGGCTCCATCGTTACCGCAGATCCAGGGCTAAGATCCAATTGACGAGATACCACCTTTTCACGGTCCGCCCCGTAAACTCCCCTTGCACTGGGGACGTCGTATCCAGCGACAGGGCCGTCGAGCGATATCGTAACCGGTTGTTTCGGCGCGATGAATCGGTACGCCCCATTTTCGTCGGTCTTGGTGCTTAGCGGCATCAACCGTGACACATCACCCGAGGGTGAAACTTGTACGTTCACACCAGCAACCGGAGTGTTGGTTTGACGGCAAAGCACCTTACCGTCAACCGCAATGCCTTCTTGCATCACCAAGTCCACCTTATGCGATGCCAACAAATCCTCAACCGAAACCTCATCAATCAGCCATACGAAATGGCTGTCCGGCTTGGATGCGGTAAACGTGACCGTGGGCGGCTCGCCTTGCGCGCGAACATAGCCAGAGACCCTGATCACCCCCTCATTAGTTGGCCAGACAAAATGGCCATCGGCGTCGGATTCCACGTGGGCAACCAGGCCGCCCATGCGGATGACGCCCCCTTCAATCGGATCGCCCGATTCGCTTCGAAGGGTCCCCATCAGCCGAATCTGGGGGATCGCGTTGATCGTCACGGGACTGACGATCGCTTTCGGTTCGCGGTTTGGCCGTCCAGCCGACTCCTCAGGTTGAGCATTGCGATTGGGAAGCTCCGTCGCAGGCGAGACCACCCGATAGCCCACCATTTCATGGTCACGATGCTTGGGATAGATGCTTGCGCACAATCCATCGGGAACGGCCGGAAAACGAAAACGCCCCTCGCTGTCTGAACGAACCTTCGGCTGCAACCGACTGGCGTACAAACGCAATTCGTTGTTGCGATACGGATTGTACATGTTCGAGGGGACCGGATCATCGAATTGGGAGATCGAGAGAAGGGCACCTGCGATCGGGTCGCCATCGACCGACAACACCTGGCCCGTGACGGCGGAAACAGCACGCAGCTTCACATCGGCGATGATTTCGGATCCGTCTGCACGCTGCACCGTTTGGATATGCAGGTTGGCCCAACCCAGCGCGTCGCCTTCGATCGCCGCAATCACATCCCAATTCCAACGTTCTTTGTAGCCATCGACAGGTTTTGCGACACGGACGTTTTCAAACACAAAGGTGCCATCCGCCGCGGACTGAGTTCGGGCAAACAAATCGTCCACCGTAACCTCCTTTTGCGATCCGACTCTTTCCTGCCGGCCGATCGAGCTGATTCGATAGACGCTGTCTTCCCGCAGCACGACCACCGCTCCTGCAACCGCTTGGCCGCCCTGATCACGAACGGTCCCACGAACGTTCAAGACCATTCCACCGGTATCGCCACGGCACAACTCTGCGTTCGACAACAGTTCAAAAAAGGTCGGTGCAGAGCTCTCCGTGACAAATTCTGCATCTTGCGATCGCCCTGGCCCCCCAGCGAGAAGCGGTGAGGGCGGCGGCACTGTCGCGCTGCCGTCCCCGCGATTCGCCGGAGTTTCGTTTTCGTCGGCAGTCGCGGTGGGCGCCGCAGCGGCCCTGTGAAAACGAACCCCAACGAGGGAAACCGTCAAGAAGGCAACCGCCAACACTATCCGAAACGAACGACTCGGAGGCATCCGGCCCGTTCGCTGGTCCAAGATACGCCGCAACCGGTTCTCGATCGGCAAACCCGAGGCCATCGCGATTGCGGGTGCGAAACGACGGCGTCCCACGCTGGTTGCAACCTCCAATAAAGTCGATGCATACTCGCTTGAATCGATACCGCATCGAAGCACATGATCGTCGGCTGCGTCCTCACGCCAATGCTTCAGCGACCTTGCAGCATAGTGAACGGCAGGATGAAACCAGTAGATGGCCTTGGCCAAACAGCTGAGTTCATGCCAAAACAGGTCACCGCGAGCGATATGGGACATTTCGTGTAACAGGCAGTCTCGCCGGATGCGGACCGGCAATGTTTCGAAATCGAGAGGCAAGACAATCCGCGGACGAATCACGCCCCACACCAAGGGAACCCGAACAGAGTTCGAAAGGACGCAGCGAGGATGCCGCCGCAGGCCGATCGTGGCGGCACAATCCGCCACGTGTTCGGCTTCCTGCGGCGACAACGGCTGTCCGAAACAGCAATCTCGCCACAACCGATACCATCCAACCACGATGTGAACGAGACCTGCCAACAAACCGGCGATGTAGACACAAAGCAAACCCCACCAGAAAACGCCAGTGGGCGGCGAAGATGGCGTCGCTTCGAACCCATTTGCGTGATGTGGCGCGTCCGACGCTGTCCCGCGAATCGGCCCCACGACTGCTGCCCGCTCCACAACCGCTTGAGTTCGACCTGCCATCTCACCGCCAACTTCGCTCGGAGCACGACTTGAGTCCCTATCAGCAGCCGGATCCTTATCGGCATACGGGCCCCTCACGGCACGATCACTTGGCAAAACACGGCCTCGCCTATCGGCTGCGGGGTCAAACGCGATGCGATTGTCCAAACTGCGCAATGGAGTTACCGGCGGTGAGCTTTCAGCGACACTCGATTCTACACGTGCCGACGGGACCGACGCCAATGCAACCGAATAGCGCGGAACCCAAATTCCAGCGGGCAGGAGCATCAAGATTGCAGCCAACGCGGTCGCCCATGTCATGTGGGCGGTCGCGGCCGATCGTCTTTTCGCCATCATTGCAATCGCCCCTCCAATCGCAACAATCACTGCGACGTGAAAAGACAGTTCGATCAACCGGGCAACGGCGGGTTGATATTCGGAGAACGCCAGCCACTGTGAAATCCATCCCTTCATGATCGCTTCCCCTTTTTCGCAGCATCATTGATCAGATCGCGCAACCGGTCGATCTGCGACGGGTCGAGTTCAATCTTGGGGTCCGTAAGGTGTGCCGCCAATGCGTCTTCAACCGACCCGTCGTAGAAGACGTTCAACACGCGGCGCAGAGCCGATTTCCCCGCTCCCGACTTTGCCTTTTGGGGACGGTAAACGAATCGCCGACCCTCCATGCGGTGGGTGACAACGTCCTTTTCGGTCAAAATCCGCAGCAGCGTTCGCACGGTTGCATCGGAGGGTGGATTGGCCATCGCCCCGCGAACCTCCGCTGCGCTCGCCTCTTCCGCCGCATACAAAATATCGACGATCTCACGCTCTCGCCGACTCAGTTCCAAGCCCATTGCAATCCCTCCCCCATCCAAAAAAACCCAACTGTGTATTTTTTAACAGTTGTCGACGAGCGGGGCAATGGGGAAGTGTTTCTTTTTGGGTCGATCCGGGGCGTTTGGGTCGATCCGGGGCGTTTGGGTCGATCCGGGGCGATCGTGGGTTTGGTAGAATTCTTCGTCAAGGGCATTGAGTCCTGTGTTGCGGCGTTACTGCACATCAAAACGAATCCGTTCCTATCAACCGAGCAGACATGACATGGTGAAAGCTACGAACAACACGATCGTGCCGCTTGTGATTCTCGTGAATGCAATTCTTGGGGGCATTGGCTCCGCACAGACACACGTTTTCGAGGTGGTCGAGAAGACCTTTACCGCCGAGAACACGTATCACAACCCGTATATCGACGTCGACCTATGGGTCAACCTCAACGGGCCAAATGGCAAGAAACACTTGGTCCCAGCGTTCTGGGATGGCGGTCAGACCTTCCGCGTACGACTCGTCGCAACCATGCCGGGTGCATGGAACTGGTCGACCGGCACCACCACCGGTGACAGCGGGCTCGATCGGCAAAGGGGTTCGTTTGATGCCATCGCCTGGACCGACTCGGAAAAGGAGGCGAATCCCAACCGACGCGGATTCATTCGGGCCACAGCGAGCGGACATCATGCGGAATACGCAGATGGTACTCCGTTTCTGATGGCCGCCGACACGGTCTGGAGCGGGCTCACGAAGATTTTCAAATCGGGGAGCGACGAAGGCATTGCGCAGATCTCTTTTCAGAACTACCTCGATGCGAGAAAAGCACAGGGATACAACGCATTCAATATGATTGCCTGTTATCCAACCGATACGACCGCTCCCATTTGGCATGCCGCAGTAAGAGGGCAGAAGGTTTCCGATCGTGGGCATACCCCGTTTGTCATGGACGGAGTCAATGCGGACCTGACTCGAATTGTCCCTGAGTATTGGCAGGAGGCTGACCCCAAAATGAAATACATGGCAGACAATGGGTTTGTGCCGTTTCTCGAAACCGTAAGACGAAGCGAGAGTTGGCCGAAGCTGGGGCAGGAGCAGAAAGATGCCTTTTATAACTACGTTCGCTACTTGTGGGCTCGCTACGGTTGCTACAACATGGTCTTCAGCTGGGTTCATATGGACGCAGACGGAAATGGGGAGTACGACCTTTGGCTTCCCGTGGTCAAGCATGCCTATGACGAATTGAAGAGGAAGAACGGCACAGGATCGATGCCGTATGGAACGCCACGAACCGCCATGGCTGCTGGGACCAGTCTTGATTCCTGGTCAAAAGATGCCCGCTACTTGTTGGATTTTCATAACATCAGCAATAGCGGCGCACGGTCTCCCGCCTCCTTTGCCTGGATGCGTGCACTCTATGCCGACACGCCTCACCTGCCCGCTCAAAATGTAGAGGGCTTCTATCCGGGTTGGAATCGTTGCAGCGCCCCCTTCACCCCGAGCATGACCTTGGGGCAATCTGCTATCTATGGGGCGTATGGCAATGTTCTCAACGGGGCTTTTGCTGGATACAGCTGGGGCGATCTCTATTTTTCTGGAGCCGCAAACGGTGATGATCCGAACATACCCAACGGCACCCCGCAAAAGTTTGCCCTCTCGTCCTATGATTCCTTTGCCTTCGGGTACATGCCGAAGTTCTTCCTCGATGCCGGCCACGATTTCTCCAAATTGTCACCCGATACCAATAAAAATCTAGGACGGGTGAGTCCCCTCATTACGCTGGCCATCGCGACGGATCAATCCTATGCGCTGGGCTTCATTTGTCCCGGTGTCGACACAACCACTCTCAAGAACCTGACTCCCTCTACCGACTACAGGTTTGAATGGTGGCAGACCACAACCGGAACGTGGCAAGCAGCGACGGTCATCACCACCGACGTCAACGGAAGTGTTGCGATGCCAAGTCGTCCAGACAGCACGCTGAACTGGGCATTCCGTATCCAGCAAAGCAACGAAAATCCCTGAGGCAAATAGCGTCACTTTGTGAGCGGCAAGGCGTTAGCCTAATACCGCTAAATCGAGGTCCAATTTTAGCGGAACGGCGCAAGCCGCCGGTTATGCCCATGAAATACCGGCGGCGAGCGTCTTGCCGCTCAGTCTGAGATTGATTCGGCAAATTACGGCAAATCGCCCACGAAGTAGCGCTGTCCCGTTAGGGCACTGCGACCAATTCAGCTTTCGGACCAAGCGTACCCTTGATCGCGGAACGGCTGTGATCGAGCACGAAGGGACCGAGTCTACGGTCAAGGTGCAGCAGCATCAACGTCTCCGCCTCAGGTGCAAAACGCCGCAGCGGAGAAAAGTCCTCCTGATACATCGCTTTCTTTGAAATCCGAACTTCGTCGATTTTGCCAACAAACGGTCGATGTGGCCGACCTGCGTGATCCGGATCGGCACCGACGTACAATGGCAAATCATTACGAGTTCGCTTTCCGGATCCCGGCGCAGAACCCACCCGCTTCCCGTTGACAAACAACCTCAACTCGCTGCCGTCAAACACACCCGCCAAATGAGACCACTGGTTTGGCTTCAACACATCTCTTGCTTTTGCGTTGACGTAGTGACCATCGAGATGGACATCGAATTGAGGAACCCCCTCATCCATAAAGAATGCAAACTCACTCCCTTCGGTCTTGGCGATCAAACCTCGGTGCCCGGCGGTTTGAGCAGGATTCACCCAAGCTTCAAGTGTAAACGGACCATCGTGGAGCCGTAACTCTGACGAATCGATCCGCAGCACCGATTGCTCGTCGATGACTTGCAGGCAGCGGTTGGCAACCGTATCGAAATAATCAGCCGGAACGGCAGCCAACTTCAAAGAAACAGGAGTCGAAACCGAGGGCAAGCCGATCCGTGCCGATTTCCCCAGATACTGCATGTCCAACATCAACCGAGGAACAGTCAATTCAGCGGCCAAATCCGCCTCGCGATGAAAGCGAACCTCCAACTGGGTTTTCTTACCGGGGGCGAGGGTGAAGTGGTCGTGGTCAAGCGACGTGATCCAATCGCGTGCCGAGGGGTCAAACGATGCGGTCACATCGATATCACGCGACGAGCTATTTTCCAGTGCGAAGACAACGCGACCCGATGCCGATCCATCGACCGCCAACAGCAAGTCATTTTGAACCTCCCTGGGGCGGATTCGTCGAGCTCGATCTACTTCGGCCAAAAACTCAGCCGTGAATTCCGTCGGATCGATCACCGATCCAATGGGCAGCGACGCAACCGTCGCGGTCTCAGGCCGAACGGTCACCACGTTTAAATGGTGCAAGTACCCAGCCTTAGGAATATCGGCTGACAAGTGCGCGCCGGTGGTCGCCAGCGTGTAGTAGGCAATCCCGTCCTTGGGTCCGTCGAACCGCATGTGATGGATATGGCCAGCGAAGACCGCAGTCACGTTGCCTGCTTCGCGAAGCATTTCATGAACAACGTCCCAGTTGCCACCGGTGTAGCCAGCACCAACCCAGCGTGGATGGTGCAAGAACAAAAAGACGTGGTCGAGGTCCTTGTGCTTCTCCAATGCCTGCTCGAGAAACTCCAATTGCTCAACGCTCATTGTTTGCAATCGGCCTTCGTTGAAGCCCTTTTCGTTCGTCGCCCGGTCCCCCTCATCGCTGTAAAGGACAACGAAGCCAGCGTTCTTGTGCTGGAAGGTGTACCACAATGGTCCAAAGTGCTTTTCGAAGTTCGATTCATGTTGTCCCTCGGGCGATTTCCCTTCGCCACGCCAATAGACATCGTGATTTCCGGGAACCGGAAACCACTGCATCTTCAACCGATTCATGATCTCTTGGTACTCGGCCATCTGCTGCATCCACTCGGGCGTTTCGTTGTAGCCCTGCACCAAATCGCCAACCGTCATGACCAAGTCAGGATCGAGCAAATTCGTATCGACGACGGCCTGTTCAAGGACTTTCAATCCAGCCGGAACCCCACCGGTACGGTCACCGTAGACGACAAAGTGGAATACATCTTCTTCTTTGGCGAGCGGCAGCACGCGAGACGATGGTCGCGTCGTGAAGAATTTTTCCGCATCGTTAGGGTGAGAATCGTGCCCCCCTTCGTGTGCTGCCAGGTTATCGGTGCAAAGGGTGACAAGTGCCAAACAGGCAAAACAGGATAGGGTTCGTCTAAACATGGTTTTCTTGAACTGAAGGAAGGTGGGAATGAGCGGAAGCGGGAACCGCAGCGATTAAGCACCAGCAACTGGCGCCGTAGTCGAGCTCGTCGCTTCGCTGGTCCGAGGCTCAACAATCCTACCCGATCCCGAAGCCAGATTGCTTTGCGAGGTCAGCGATTCCTTGATATCCATAAAAATTCGGAACAGTGTCGGGACGAAGACCAACGTAAAGAACGTTGAAACGATCAAACCGCCAAGCAACACACTGCCGAGCCCGCGGTACAATTCGCTGCCGGATCCAGGAAACAACACCAACGGGCAAAGCCCCAACACGGTTGTCGCCGTCGTCATCAAAATCGGACGAACTCGCGTGCGAACACTTTCCAAAATAGCGTCACGCGACGCATAGCCTTCTTCTCGCATCAAGTTCAACGACTGATGGACAATCAAAATCGCATTGTTCACGACCGTTCCAATCAAAATCACAAACCCCAGCATCGTCAACACGTCGAGCGGTTGTGGGTTGAGTCCGCGCCACTGCAAATACAGACTCAACGCCCTCAAGCCAAGCAGACCGCCGACCGCACCGAGCGGGACACTCATGATGATCACAAGCGGGTAAATCCAACTTTCAAACAAAGCGGCCATCAACAGATACGTGATCAGCAGAGCCAACAACACATTCCACCGTAACGCCAGCCAGGTATCACGTAGCTTATCTGCGGTTCCTGAGAGCGTGATTTGATACCCACCGGCCAATTGTCCCGATTCACGAATCGGAGCAAGGATCTGGGTCTCGATCCGCTCCAGTGCATCCTCAAGCGCCATGTCCGCGGGAGGGGAGACCTCAATCGTGATCGCTCGTTGCCGTTCGCGATGATTGATCTGCTCGGGGCCACTGGACAAGTCAATACTCGCAAGTGACGACAACGGAACCAATTGACCGCCTGGCGTTGCGATCGGCAACGACATCAAGTCTTGCAACGAACTCTCTGGCTTCGTACTGCCCACAATGGTCAAATCGATTTTGTCGCCTCCGATGTAATAATCCGTAGCAAACGCACCGTCGACTAGCGCGTTCACAGCGTATCCAAGACTGGTTGCATTCACACCCATCTGCTCCGACTGAATCAATCGAGGAATGACATGCGTTTCGGGGTTGCTTAAGTCCAAACTGGGCACCGGACGCGCCTGGGCTCCCGGTACGACCCCTTCACCACCACGCACACCGAGCGGATCCGCGACAACGTTCCCCAGAACTTGACCACCGATCGCTACCAGCTTCTCAAGTTCCGGTCCGGTGATTTCAACATCGATCGTTCGACCGGCCGTTAACCCTTGTTCAAACAGGCTCGATTGTTTTGCGATGACGAACGTTCCTGGCAGTTTTGAACTGACGCTTTGGATCAAAGGAACCAATTCACCGCTCCGCTGCGGATCAACCGAACGAACACCAAGAAAGACCTGACGCCCGCGGGCCACGTAGAAAAAATCGTAAATCGCGGGGTAAGGCATATCGTCAAAGCCGTCTTGATCCGGGTCGACATCCCAGTAAGGTTTCAAGTGCGTTTCAACGGTTTCTCCGAGCCGCGACAACTCGTCAAGATTGTATCCCGGAGGCGGCAAAATGATTCCAAAGACTAAGTTGCGGTTGCCGGTCGGCAGGTATTCCACTTTGGGCCAAAGCAGATAACTCATCCCCGCAGTGACCGACAACAAGACCACCACAAACGCAAGCCGACGAAACAGACTGCGTTGAAAAAAACGGTTGGACGCGACGACACCCGATACGAACAGAGACGAGATCCAAACCAGCGGGTAGACCATTCGCCGGGTCAGTTTGGCGTGGGACGCAATTGCCGAATCGGTATCCGAGGGCTTGTGAGCGGGATCGGCCCTCTCGCTTAGCAATCTTGCCGTCACCGTCGGAATCAACGTGATGCTAACGATCAAGGACAAACCAACTGCGGCACTAATGGCCAATGCGATATCACGAAACAACTGTCCCGCTTCTTCTTCGACGAACAAAACGGGAAGAAAGACCGCAAGCGTGGTCAGTGTCGATGCAAGCACCGCACCCCACACCTCTTTCGTGCCTCGCACTGCGGCATCAAAGGGGGCACGACCATCCTGGTAATGACGAAAAATGTTTTCCAGCACGACCACCGCATTGTCGACCAACATCCCCACCGCGAACGCCATCCCCGCCAAACTGATGACATTCAACGAACGGCCCCACAAATTCAGCAGCAAGAACGTACCGATGATGCTGATCGGAATCGCCAATCCAACGACCAGCGCACCGCGGGCGAACCAAAATCCAGCGACGAGAATCAAGCAGAGCGTAAGCGCTGCAAACCACGGACTGACGAACATCGCCGCGAGCGTTGAGGCGACGATCATCGGTACAAAAAGCAGTGTTCGAACTTGCAGGTGCAAAAACAACATCAGCACCAACATCGTCAACGTCCCACCGACGACAATGTTTTGGTTTACCAGTTGAACGGACGAATCGATGTACTCGGTTTCGTCATAGACTTGCAGCAGTTGCAATTTCTTGTCGGCCAGCAGATCCGCATTCAATTCCGCCACACTTTGCTTCAAACCGTCCATCACGTCGAGAACGTTCGCACCCGTTTCACGCAAAGCGTTGACAGCAATCGCGGATTCGCCAAACCGTCGCACCAATCCATCGGGTTTCTTGTATCCCAACTTCACCTCCGCGACATCGCTGATGAACACGGGGGACCCATCAAGCACCGCCAAGACCTGTGCCTTGACTTGGTCTGCGTCACGAAACTGATTCAACGTACGAACGACGTAACGACGCTTGCCTTCCCAATAGTCACCGCCCGATGTGTCCTGGTTCTGATTGCGAAGCACTCGACGGACGTCATCAATCGTCAAGCTTCGCGCCGCCAAACGCTGCGGGTCGACAATCACTTGCATCTCATCCGTCAAACCACCCAGCACGTTCGCATTCGAGACTCCGCTCACGCGTTCTAGCTTCGCTTCGATGAAATCTTCGGCAAACCGGCGCATCCGAGGGACGTCTAATTCGGGCGGCAACAGTGGGCGGATTTCCGGATGGGTCTTGGCAACGTCCCGCAACCTCAGCAAGCGAATCCCGGGGTTTCCAGCACGAATCACCGGAGCAAGCGTTTCGGCCGTCTCCGGATGCACCTTGGCGAAGCGTTCAATCTGCTCCGCCGTCGGTTGCAACGCGCTCAAAATAAACCAAGCAATCGGTCGATCTGAAGAATTGCTTGTCGAAATGACCGGCTCATCCGATTCCTCGGGGTACTCCGAAACTTGCTGCAAGCGGCTGTTGACCTTCAGCAACGCTTCTTCCATGTTGGTTCCAACCAGGAATTCCAACGCGATCGTGCCGCTCGAATCCATCGATTCGCTGGTCATCTTCGTGACGCCTTCGACACTCTTAAGCTGCTCTTCCTGCTCCTGAATGATCTCACGTTCGACTTCTTGAGGGCTCGCCCCTGGCCACACCGTCGTGATCGTTAATGTCGGCGTTTGCACTTCAGGCGTCAGTTGCATCGGCATACGCATCAATGCGATCGAGCCGAACAGAATCAACAATAGCGCACCGACGGCCACTTTAACGGGGTTTCGGACGCAGGCTTCAATGGGGTGCATGAGGGAGGTGGGTTGAAGGTGGAAGAATGGGTGAAAGCGGCAATTTCGCTACTGCAACGCGGCTTGATGTTCGTTGATCTTCACGTCTTGGCCGGGGCGAAGACGCTCGTTGCCTCGCGTGATCACTAAATCGCCTTCGTTCAATTGCCCCGGAACCACGGGCGATACCGCGATCCAGCTTCCCAGCGAAGGACCCGTTGTCACCGGTACGATGTCCGCTTTTTTCTCAATGACACGAAACACCACCGCATTGGAACCGCTTAGCTGCAGGGCATCTTTCGGCACCAACGTGCGGGGTTCGAGCGTCCCCGCTGGCAACGTCACGCGAGCTAACATACCGGGCAAGAGTGGGTGACGGCCTTCGACCTTTTGGTTCGCGACCCTGACACGCACCGGGAACGTACGCGAACGACTGTCCGCCAACGGCACGATCCGCTCGATCGTTCCGACAAAGGGTTGATCCGGAATCGCCTCGACCGCGACATTGACAGCACCGCCAAGTTTGACGAACCGAATGCCTGTTTCGGGAACAAAGACCTCGATTTCAATGGGATCGATCTCGACCACTTCCGCGACCGCGTCGCCCTGCTTCACCCAGGCCCCCTTTTCCGACAGTTCAGCCGAAACGAAACCGTCGAACGGGGCGCGAAGGGTATACTTCTCTTTACGATCCCTCAAACCTTCGAGGATCTGCTTTTGAATTTCGACGTTGGCCGCTGCCTGATCAATTTTCTCCTGGCGGGGGCCTTCCTTCACGAGCCGCAACGAACTTTGGACTTCCTTGACCTTCGCTGCGCCCACAAGTGACTCCGCTTCTGCGGCCTCGTATTCATCTTGACTGATCCCCGTAGATTCACGGAACAACCGCTTCGCTCGATCCAGCTTGGCCATGGCATACGCATTATTCGCCCGAGCAACTTCGGTGAGTGCCTCGGCCAATGCGATTTCATCAGCCCGAGAGCCATTTCTCAGTTCGTCCAATTCCGCTTGGCGCAAGACCAGTTCGGCTTCGGCCCCCGCGATTTCAATCTCAATCGTCTTGGTTCGCAGTTGGGCCAGCGGCTGGCTTTGCTCGACCGCTTCTCCAGCCTTCACAAGAAAGTCCAAGACACGACCATCCACAGCGCTGCCAATCGTTACCTGCCGCCAAGGATTGACATTGGCAACAAACGCCTTTTCCGCAGAAAGGTCACGCGTGGTGACGGTTGCTACAACCACACTTGCCGGACCGCCTGGCCCTTGCGCGGATGCCGCCATTGGGGATCTGGCTGACCACGCTAGCAAAAACAGAAAGAAACCAGCAAACAAGAGTGCATTTGAACGCGAGTCATTCAGACGTTGCATCACAAAAACTTTATACAAGGTGGGAGTTTTTCATCTCAAATCGAGCTGACCATCAAGGCCGCCGCCGATTCAATCATCCGACGACTCAATAGCATAGATCGGCATCAACAAATTGACACCCATCCTCGTACCACTCGGCGAACAAAACGCGAAGCGGAGCCAGCAAAACGCGAAGCAAGGCCACGACCCCCTATCGAAAACGGACTTGCAATGTAGCGGTGAGGGAGGCGAGGAGAACGCAACGATTCGGGCTAACGGTTTGGCACAGCTAAGAATTCTCCGGAAGCGCCGAAAAAAAAAGCGGTTGCGAGATCTCCGAAGAAATCTCACAACCGCTTTGTAATTAACCCGCGAGAGAAGATCCGTCTCGACGTGGCAGCAAACCCACATAAGCTGCTCGTACGATTCGGGAACCGCTCGATACTAGCATCGGGTCGTCCACTCGGTTGACCCATGCCGGCTCTCAGTAGGAATCGACCGGATCGTGCTGATACTTCGGATCGTTCCGCAGGGATTGACAAGGAAAGCCGAAGCGAGGTTGAAACGGTAACGATTATGCCGATTAACCTCCGCCACCGATGCGTACGCTCGCAAACCGAATTCGCCTAAACCTCGTAGCGTTCTCTCAGGCATTGACGATGTGCTTTCGCTAAAGCCGCCCGAGCATGTTGTCCGGCGTTCGTCGCCGCATCGAAAATCGCTTCGAGCAAATTAGCGTAGTGATCCATCGAGGCTGCCCCAAGATCCCAGCCAGCTCGCATCAACAGGGTCAATCGTTCCGCGTCTTCAACGGTTTGTTTGGATTGATCGATCCAATACTGATACACGTCGTTCTGCGAACGCTGGATATTGTTGCCGACCAATGACTTCAAATAACTTGAATAAAAAACTTGTTCGGGTTCAAGTTGCTGCATCCGAGCAACACAGAACTTAACAGCTTGTGATTGAGTCCAATGCGTGTTGATGCGAACCGCCTGGTCCGTAAACGTCGATCGATAAGCACCTTCACGATAAACGTCCATCGCGTCGGCAACCCTTCCGCGGCGTTCCTCGGCGTAACCAGCGATATCCCAAGGCCACAGCAAATCAGGCGATTGTTCGATGCACTGCTTACCGTGTTCCGCAGCGGCATCCCAGTCTTGATGACCACGATCTTCATCACTCAACCCCAACTGCCTTGCGATCACTCGCCATGCGTCATTGGGCATCCGAGCATCATCAAACCGCCATTGGACAACATCATTCCAATCGAACCCAATCGACTGCGCGAACTTGCTGTCAACCGAATCCGACCACCGCTGGTGCAGCGAGGACTGGACCAATTCACACCGTACAGCAACCTCCGCCACATGGGACGAAAGCAGCGTGTCGGCAATCGAATCACACGGTGCGTCTGTGGTCAACAGATGCGAAACCGTGGGGGTTTGTTGCTCAAAGGCCCAGCGAACCAAAGGGTCATCAAGTGGAGCGAAATTTTGTTTTGGTATTTCCGCGGGAATGGCCAACTGGCGTCGAGGTCCCGGCAATCGATCGACCAAGGCTTCAAAAACAATCGCATCGGATAGTCTTTGCCCCCATGGCATCCAATCCCCACCGCCATGATACCACTGGATCGTTTCACCCATCCGGTTGTTTTCGCCAATGCGAACACAGAGCCAGTTACCAATCGAATCGCCGATGATGGGCAACAGGTCACAGGGCATCAAACCGGGCCAGATCGCATCGGGCGCATCGGCCAACAACTCGTCAGGCGTGACCGGACGGTCATACTCGCTCGTCCCCGTCTGCCTCCAAATCTCGTGGTCAAACCAATCGACCAAATCGCTCGACAAGGCACACTGATATCGCTCAGAAATCAGGTCAGACCATCGGTTGGGCGAAGACGGGGCGACAGACAAAGCAAGACGGCGATTACAGAGGTGGATGGAAAGGGAGACAGCAGACCGAGACTACCGAATTGTAATCAACGTCCACAATAGGAACCGGACGCAAGACCCGTAAAACTCGTATTTCTAGCGGATTCGGTTGGAAACGATCAGGTCGCCGACAGAATCAAAACGCAAGGGGGCTGGGATTTCGAGCGGGACGAGTCGAGCATCCGCCTCGGCTGCGGTCCAGTATGCCTCACTGCACATCACTTCACTAAGATCCAACGTGCTGCGAATCCAGAGCCAACGCAGCTCTTTTCGGTTGCGCAATCCCGACTGGCTTAAACAAGCGGTCAGGAGTTCACGGTCACAGTCAAAAGAAATCGGCACCGCGCCGGCACTCGGATGAGCACTGGTCAAACAATTGACTCGAGTCTTCGCATAATCGATCGATTCGATCACGTTCCGATGACAGTACTCAGCCATTCCGATCCCCGTGGCGTTGCCGTCCGTGTTCGCGGTCAAACCTCGCACGTAAATCTGGCGAACCTTGGGATACTCGTCCCTCGCGGCCACTCGATCGTTGGTCTTGCGGCCGACCACATTGGTGTCCATCCCGGTGCCGCTAATCTCCTTGCCAATCTCGTCGATGATCAATAAATCCACATCATTAAACGGCAACATCGGCATTTGAGATCGCGCCATCCGCAGCAGTTCAGGTTCAACCTCCAGCATCCGGTCTGGCGAAACCACTTCAACGTGCGAAACACGACCCAAGGCATCCTCAACGATTCCGATCCCGAGCGAAATCGGCATCGCATCGAGAATCCTCGGAACGATGTCTCGAGCCAAAGGGTCCAGGCAGTAATCGTGATCTCCGAACGCTTGATGATAGGTCGCAGCACCCCGGTGATTCCCCAAACCAATCAACAGCATCTTGACCAGGCCGCTCTCGTAACGCCCGGACAATCGAGTGTGAGGCTTGATACGGTTAATCATCACCAGATGATCCGATTCGCTGGCGATTCGATCAAAATGAATCGCCAGCCCCGATTTGTTCGTGTCCACGATCACCGTATCCATCGATGCATCGATCGGACAGCCAACCGTGGACTCTTCAATCCCCAACGATGCGAGCAGTCGGGTTTGCCCCTCGGCGGTTGCCCCCCCATGGCTGCCCATCGCCGGTACCACCTTCGCCTTGCCGCCGGCTGCATGGACGAAATCGACGACCGCTGCGACCACCGACTGCAACTCCGCCACACCGCGACTGCCAACTGCAATGGCCACCGATTGTCCACGCTTTAACCGCGAGGCAAAGCAGGATTTTCCGATTGCACCAACCACCCTTCGCGGGACATCATCGACCGGTCGCGATTCGAAAGATTGACGGAGCGGAAAAAACCAGGGTAAATCTCGCAAACCTGCCTTGCTCATTCGCCACGAAGCTCCAACGGATTCCACTTCACCTTGGGTCTCGCAAGCTGAAAACGAGTCGCCGCTGACTCGGTAACTTTTGTTCGCTGCAAATCGACCGCTTCCAAAGCCTCGAGCGATTCGATCACCGGCATCGCGGCATCGCTGACTTGAGTCCCCGTCAACCAAAGCGTGTCGAGTTGATGCTTGTCTCGCAAGACATTCACCACGAGATCGCCAGCATACGTGAAACTGAGGTCCAATTCCCGCAGCATCTTGGCCCGAGCGATCCAAGCTGCAATCCCATCGTCCACGCTTGTCGCTTCCAAGCTGATTTGCGCAAGCGACCCGGGATCGGCCACCAAACGTTTCACCTCATCACTCGTGACAGGAATCCGAGAGAGATCCAACCAATCGAGTGTCGTTTGCGGTGGGATGCTGCGCAGGCCTTCCTCAGTCACCTCACACCCCGCCAGACAGAGTCGTGCCAGCGGTTGGATGGCTGGGTTCTCCAACAGATCAACGTCGGACACCGACAAGAACGCACGCATTTCCGCCGCGGTAGGCTC
Source organism: Novipirellula artificiosorum (assembly GCF_007860135.1). Classification (NCBI taxonomy): domain Bacteria; kingdom Pseudomonadati; phylum Planctomycetota; class Planctomycetia; order Pirellulales; family Pirellulaceae; genus Novipirellula; species Novipirellula artificiosorum. The sequence goes on along the minus strand of NZ_SJPV01000002.1, from coordinate 886,927 downwards.
AGGAGCCGGAGAATCGGCGAAGGGCAAATCGATTGCGTACAAACGGGCCAACTGGTTGAACACCCATCGACGATCCCCAGGATCACGATCCCCGTCGACAAGCAAATGAGTCAGTGCGATCGCGTGGGCGTACCAACGAGCAAGATCTGCGCGCTGCTGAGCGGCAACGCGCCCCTCGGGCCTCAGTTCGGATAGCGGCATGAAATCACCGCCAACGAGCGTTCGAAAGCGTGAATACTGCAACCGAGAGGCGTCCCACCCCCCCAGCGTTGCAACACGATCGGTCAACACCATCGACTCGAAGTATCCAGCGATCCCTTCAATCAGCCAAAAACCAGATTCTTCACCCGGAAAACGGTCTGCGGCGGCAGTGAACGAACGTCGGCGAGGTTGAGGGGTGGCTTCGCGAAACAATTGGTGCGTCAATTCATGCCGGCGCGTTGCCTCGGCGTCTCGGATTGCAGCCGTGTCAGCAATGCTGCGCTGGCCGAGGGGGTTCTCGGCACCAGCATAAAGGAACATCGTGCGGTTCGCGTCATCGTAGAAGCCGGTTGACCGCTGAATCCCTGGGAACCGGTCGGCCAGCGCGCGTACGTACTCGTTGGCATCGCGAAGTAAGACCACTCGCATCTTCCGACGGGGCCTGAGCCGGTTGGTCCGCGCGGCCAAGAACTCGGCCACGTCCTCGTCAGGGGACCACTGCGAAAACGCCGACGCCACCTGGACGCTGTCTTCCCAAAGCGGAAAAAACATCTGTGTCCAGACCCAATAGCACTGTTCCAAATCTTCGGCGACGCGACCTGTTTGCTGCGGAGACGCACGGGTCATGATCTGAAAATGGGGCGTTTCCATCTGCTGGTAACTACCGCGAGCAAAGCGAAGAAAGGCGGGAGCCGATCGACCGGGCGAGATCTTGCCCTCGACTTTCCCCGACAGCGGCAAACCAAGAAAACGCCGAATCGATGGGGCGGAAGGGTCTTCGGCGTGAGCCCTCCAAAGCTCAACGTACGCGTGCCACGACGGATCGCTCGTCTTTGCGTCGGCAAAAAGAACGTCTCCCGCAATCACATGGCCGCTGGCGTCGGCAGGCATGGAAACCGCAAACGTCGAGCGGTCGGCTCCGTCGGTTGTCCCCGTCCCCACCACCAGGGCAATCGCGTGCAATACCACCACAATTCGGTACGCGGAATGTGCCATGCGATGAAAAATCCATTAGACTAGGGATTCGAAATCTCGGATGAACGCTCATTATAGCCCACCACCCTTCAAACCTACCCCAAAACCATGCGTCTGTTAACAACCATTTTCTGTTTCCTGTTTACGCTTGCCGCGACCGCCGCGCCGGCAGCCGAAAAGAACGTCATCTTCTTTATCACAGATGATGAAAGCCCAACGTTGGGTTGCTACGGAGATCCCGTCGCTGTCACCCCCTCAATCGATGCGATCGCAGCCGATGGAATGGTCTTTCGCAACGCATTCGCGACGACCGCCTCATGCAGTGCTAGCCGCAGTGTGGTGATGAGCGGCATTCATAACCATCGCAACGGACAGTATGGCCACCAACATCACTACCATAAATTCGCGTCGTTTTATGACGTCGTTGGACTGTCGCTGCCGCGCGTGATGAGCCGAGCAGGATACCGCACAGCGCAGATCGGAAAGTACCACGTTGCACCCGAAACCGTTTATCACTTCGAAACCTACCTCCGAGGAGACGGTCGCAATGCTGTCGCGATGGCCGATCAATGTCGCGAATTCATCATCAACCGCGACGATGACCGCCCGTTCTTTCTGTACTTTGGTACCGCGGATCCTCATCGCGGCGGCGGTACCGATAAGCAATCATCACTTGCACTGAAGCCGGACCTGTTTGGCAACAAACCGAATGATGGTGCCCATCCCGGTGTCGACGAAGTCTTCTTCGATCCCAAAGACGTGCCGATCCCCGCCTTCTTGCCTGATACCGCTGAAACAAGAGAGGAATTGGCTCAGTACTACCAGTCGTGTGCGCGCATCGATCAAGGTGTCGGCCGGCTGGTTAAGATCTTGAAGGAAGCAAACCTCTACGACAAAACCTTGATCGTTTTTACGAGCGATCATGGCATGGCTTTTTCGGGGGGCAAGACGACGGTCTACGAAGGTGGCCTGCGTGTCCCCTTTGTGGTTCGCGATCCGTACCAACCGAACCGCGGTGTTGAGTCAAGTGCTTTGATTAGCCATGTCGACATCACTCCGTCCTTGCTCGATTACGCGGGTGGCTTGGATCCGAAGACCAACGGCCCCAAAGACCCAATCGACCCCAAGGCTTTCTGGACGAAGGAAGCCAGCACGCTTGTGGGCGAGAATCGTGACGGTGGCGAGAAGTTCGATGCCTATCAAGGAAAATCATGGCTACCCTGTCTGGCCAACCCTTCGGCTGCCCATCACGAGACGATTTTTGCCTCACATACGTTTCACGAAATCCAGATGTACTACCCCATGCGAGTCGTACGTGATTCCAAGTACAAATTGATCTGGAACATTGCTCATCCGCTTCCCTATCCGTTCGCATCCGATTTGTGGGCCGCCAGCAGTTGGCAAGCGCAATTCCAAAAAGGACTCGATGCACCTTATGGCAACAAAACGGTCGCGACCTACATCCACCGACCCGCATTTGAGCTCTACGATATCGCGGCCGACCCCGACGAAACCACGAACCTAGCAGAAAGCAGCGGCCACCAAGACATCTTGGATCGCTACAAAGCGAAGCTCAAGCAGATGCAAAAAGAACTCGACGACCCGTGGATCATGAAGTGGGACTACGAGTGAGATTCGCCTGCAAGCTGTGAGCTTTAATACACGTACTGTAGCCCGAAATGGATGCCGTGAACGTAGAAGGTTTTGTCGTTCATTCGGGGCGATGGACGGAGCGGATCGGCGATCGGCTCCGCCAAGTTCGACGCAAGCTGAGGATCAATCAATCCCGAGGTTTGGATCGCATCGGTCATCGCAACAATGTGGTAGCCGACCGTCACGTCAAAGCGTGGAAATTGGTGCCACCCCAGTGACAAGTCCAATTCGGGCACCCATCCAAAGGTATGGTCGGTGACCGTGCCGTCATTGGTGCTGCGAACCAGCAACCCATTCGGGTCGACGACGGTGGGCCCGTTGCTCGTCGCCGTGCTGCCTGCCAAAGTCGAGCGGCGAGTCAACTGGCCGAATGCGAACTTCAACAAGCTGTGGAACGACCAACATCCTTCACGATATCGGGTCGCCATCCCAAGCTGGCCGCCGTGAAATTCGTTTTCCGCTTCGAACGAATCGGTAATCGAGATGATCGAACCGAGCGGTGCTGCATTGTCCGCATCCGCAGTCGAAGTGCTAAAGGTCGTCAGGTTTTCAGCCATCCGCATGTACTGATAGCCGTACAACACATCCACGGTTCCGCCAAATCGAGAATACGCATGCTGGCGAACCGAGATGTCTGCCCCCGCGACTTCGCTCGAGAGGTTCACATTCGCAACCCCCAACGTGGTCAATCCCGGTGTCGCGATCACTTGTGTGTCCTGCGCCGCCGCCTGCCCGGTTGTGACGTTGAGAAAGGGCCGCGTGATCACGGGGAGGGTGTTTTGGTCGGCACTGAAATCGAATGTTTCATCGCCAGCGAACCAGCCGCGAAACACCAAACTTCGAGATCGACAATCGTCCAACCAAGTCCCGACCGTCAAACGACCGCCGGCGGTCATGTCGGCTAGGTATTCCGCATTGCCAACCAAGATTTGGGTTCCAGGACTGCCGATCTGACCCGGGTTGTTCGCCGTCGCTGGACCGGTCGTCAACAGCGGCGGCAAGTAGTCGCCGCTGCGAAACATCAACAACAGCTCAATCGAACCGAACCATCGATCGGGTGTGAAAGCGATGTTCGAATTGGCCCATGGCCAACACAATGTTCCGCATTGCCCATAACCATCGCATCCATAGGAATCGCATCCAAATCCATCACATGCTTGCGATCCGCATCCGCCACAACCCATCGACGAATCGTCATAGTAGATCTCGCCATTGCCGGCATACGCATCTTCGTAGATGATGCCGCCACCCGATGCGCTTTCAGCCATCGGCGTCGGCCAAGTCCCACTATCGACAATCGTCGGACTGCTAAGAACTTCGGTTGATTGAGGGCTCATCAAGATCACATCGCTATGAGCCACCTGCTTTAGTCGCGGCTGTGCCCGCAAGACAGTCTGGTCGCTACCGCGAGTCGCCATTTCCTCTTCGGTCGCAAAGAACTTACTTGCGTCCTCCAAAGGCACCTCGACCAACAAATCCGCCGAGGCGTCAGCGGGAGACAAAAGAGTTGGTGGACGGTAGACGCCACGATCCGGCTTCTTTGTTCGCACTTGGCCCGATGCTGGCGAAACCGCCGCGGCGATGCTAGCAACAACGAAAAATGAAGTGATGATTTCCGAAACAGAAATCGAATGGACGCGTGGCAATTTCATCGCGTAGGCTTCCGGAATGGCGAGCGAGTCTCGAAGACAATTCATGGGGACGCAAACATCCCCTCTGAATCGTCTTTCGACCATTCCGGTCGTACCGGTTGAGCAAATTTGGGAAGCTTTGCCGGTTATTCGGATTGTGACGGCACTATTCTGGCAAGCGTCCTTGCTCGACCATCGGGAAATCGCCCGTCAACCCTTCGACCATAAATGCAACCAAATCAGCCTTTTCCTGTTCGCTGAGGTCCAGCTTTTTCATTTTGTCGCTGAGCCACGGATTGGGGTGCCCGCCACGATCGTACCACTCGATCACTTCTTCGAGCGTCGCTTGGCTACCGTCATGCATGTAGGGTGGCGAGCTGGCCACGTTTCGCATCGTTGGCGTCTTGAACGCGCCACGATCCTTGTCTTGCTTGGTGACTTCATAGCGACCGAGGTCCGGTTTCTCGGCGTCCATTCCCACCCCAAGGTTATGGTATTGTTCATCGCTAAAGTTCCCCCCTGCATGGCAGGCGGTGCAGTTGGCTTTGCCGAACGTCAACTCCATGCCACGCTCTGCCGACTTGCTCATGGGGTGTTTCGCGTAGGCAGCCTTCAACGCATCGTATTGTTCTTTCAGTTCGGGTTCTTCGTCCAAGTATTCCAAGTCATCTGCGAAGGTCTCTTCAAACTTCTTCAGCGGCGAGTAAAAGTCATAGGGAGCCGGACCTGTGACGATCCCACGCTCAAACGTCGCCAACGCTTTGCCGACGTTCTCGATCGTCACCCCATCGGAAAAAATCGCATCGAATTGAACCTTGTAGCCGGGAATCGCTGCCAGGCATTCCACGCAAGTCGAATGGTTGTTCCCCATTTCAATTGGGTTTTCAATCGGCCCTACCGCCTGCTCTTCAAGCGACGCAGCCCGACCATCATGAAACTGAGCGGTGCTGACGATTCGGTTGTACGCGACAGGCGAGTTCCGGTTGCCTTCTTGGTCACGCACACCCACGCCAAACTGCGTGTTGGCTCCGTAGCCTTGATCGGGATCATGACAGGATGCACACGAAATCGTTCCGTCCGAAGACAAGCGAGGATCAAAGTACAGTTGTCGACCTAACTCGATCTTAGCTCGCGTCATCGGGTTGTCTTCGGGGATCGAGAGGTTCGCCCTCGCCACATCGAGGCCAACCGGTAAGGTAACTTCCAATTCCTTGTGGACTTCGGGGTTCGTCACCCAGGCCTTGATCTGGTCAACCGTCAAGGGTCCGTCGCCGGGAATCCCCGTCAGCAGATCACCTTCACCGAGAACCACTTGATTCGACATCGGCTTTGCATCGGTAGAGGGTTCGGCCAACGCCGACGGTGCGGCTGTCGTTGCGACGACAGCAACTGCGAGGAAACAGGCCTGGGGAAGGAAACATCGGGAACGAAAAACTCGGTTGCGCATCGGAAAATCTCTCGGGGGGGGATCTCTCGGGGAAAGAAAGTTGAAAGGTGTGGCCGCGAATAGCGAGCCGCAGCCTATTCGCGAATCATTGCATCAAAACAAAACGTTGTCGGACAACGGTTGATAGGTCGAACTTATTGTATCCGCTCGGTCTGCCACTCGCATCCTCCACAGCGTCTACCGTTGCCCTCCATTGCAGACCATGCCGTTCAGCGTCATTCAGCCAAAGGGCATTGGTATGGAGACAAGTCACGCTCGTGAACTCTGGCTCCCCGCTCGCTCGCGGGGCGAGGGGTTGGAGTTCAGGCTTTAGCCGCACGAGCGCAAGCCGCAGTCGCCTGAAGGCTGAACTCCAGCGCACACCCCCTCATCCCCAGCCCTTCTCCCCCCCGAAAAATCGGGGGAGAAGGGAGCAAGAATCTCGGGTGAATGGGTCAACTCGCAATGACTACTTGGCTTCTTTTTCGCTTTGCAGCTCATCCAAGTACAGTTGCATGCGTTTCTTTTGACGCTCTTCGCTTACCTCGACCGCTTTCGTTTGGAACTCAATCGCTTGGTCCAACTTTTTGTCGATCTGAGCCAACTGTGCCAAGATGTTGTAGAGCAGGGGCTGGGTCTCTGCGTCGGCTTTCTCGACCGTGGGCGCAAGCGCCGCAACCGCCTCGCCTACCAACGGGCCTGCTTTGCCGCCTTGTTGAACCACACCGATCAACGAATACGCAAACTGACCAAGCTGCATCGGATCACCTTGCATGTTGCCGATCTGTTCGCGGTAATAGGCGATGACGTCATCGCCAACCTTACCGGACGACAACAGCAAGCTGTAGCGAAAATCCTTCAAGTTCGCTTTCAACGCTTCGCTGTCGGTATTGGCCATTTCGGTTTCGATCAACTTGATTGCCTCGTCAAATTTTCCGGACCCCGCCAACATCGAGATCTCTTGTAACGTCTCTTCCAAGCGATGCTCGGCCTCGTATTGGGCTTTGAATGCATCTCGATCCCACGTTCCTTTGACGACCGCTTCGAGAGGTTCTTCCAAATCCATCGGGTGACCAATCCATTCAATCTGTCCCGTCTTCCCAACGACGAAGGAGGTGGGAATGCCGTTCTGGTTGGCCGCTTCCATGTAGTCGGTATGGGACGAACGATCTGGGTCGGTGGTCAGCGAATACGCAGACGTAATCTCATCGAATGTCTTTTCCAAATCAGGATTTTCACCCTTCAAGAACTCTTTGATTTCCTCAGGATCCTCGTCCGAAATGCTGACGATTTGGACCTTTTCGCCACGATATTGGTTTTGAAGCTCCGCCAAGTGTGGCATGCTCATCACACAGGGACCGCACCAGGTGGCCCAAAACTCGACCACGTAGACCTTATCTTTTTCGAATGCCGTCACCGGTTTGAAGAAACCCTTTCCATCTTGCAGCCAGTGCTCGACTTTCAGCTCAGGAGCCTTCGAACCAACCCCCAACTTCGCCTCCGCAGAGGCGGGACCCATCGACAGAATGGCGACCAAGGACGTGGCCGTGATGAGAAAAAGCGAACGAAAAAACAATGGTTTCATGTTAAAGTCTGTGTTTTCAAGTAGCAAAGAACCGCACTGGTCGTACGTCGCCGTGCAGAATGGTGAAAGGGTAATGGCAAACCACTCCAATGACAAGGAAATGACCATGACCCTGTGATTCCCGCCGTGATTTCGGCATTCAGTCGTTGGCTTGCTGCGAACGATCGATGGGCACGATCAGCTCACCTTGGCCGCCGACCGAAAAATCACCGCGAACCGACTGAAAACCATCCACCGCAATTCGCCTCAGCAACTCACGCGTCCTCGTGCAAGCCACAAACCCTTCGCTCGGCCCATGTCCCCCCCCGGGATGGAGTCTCCGCTGTTGATACAGTAGCGAAAAGAAAGCCGACTCGTACTCGATTGCAGCACTAAAACGCTGCTTCTCTACCGTTGGTAGGACCGGCACGATCAGCGTGCCACGCCGCATCGCGTAACCAAGCTGCCCCCCTACCTGTCCACCGACGACGATGGTGCCAGCAACAAGGTGTGCACCGAGAAAATCACCCGCGGAACCTTCGATCACGATCTCGCCTCGCCGCATCCTGCGACCAGCGTGATGACCGACCGACCCGCCCACCACCAATCGGCCCCCCGACATCCCGCTTCGATCTGCCCCGAGTGGAGCGGCCAAATAATCACCAGCAGATCCTGAAATCCAGACATCTCCGGCGCAAAATCGCGATCCGGCATAGTCACCCACGTTTCCGTCGACGAAGAAGGTCCCTCGGGAATGCTCGGACGCGATGCCACGAAAGCTTCGGAGGTCACCGAACATCCGCAATGTCTCATGATGGGATGTTTTGGAAACTTTGAAGAGCTCACCAACCGGGTAGGTTCCATCCGCCGCCGACAACGGCAGCTTGTTCACTTGATGAATGCTCATGTTCGCAAACGAACTCAAGCGAATCGGGCTGGCATCGACAAAGGAATGGATGTCGCATCGCAGCTCTAAGGTCCATCCGCTCACCGCACCACCTCCGCCAAATGGAAATGATGGCGGCCGAGTTTCCCACCGTAATTTCCGGCGGTCACCCGCAGCAAACATCCCCTGGTTTTCGCCTCACATGCCGCCAAGATCCCTGCTCGCATCGCCGCCGCGATATCGGCCTCGGTCAAACCATCGATCACAATTTCCATCCCAACGGACTCGTTTTCTCGCAGCATGGATTCCCGATTCATGGCACGCAAACTCGGACAAAACCGATGGTTCGTTGACGCGAATAACGCCGGGTACTTTGATCCCACCTTGGACCCGCTGCGAGTGATGCCTCCCGGGAATGGAGTGATCATCCCCGGGATCGGTCGCATCGCATCAACCGCCGCTCGGCTAGCGAGCGTGGCCGCCTCGAGCGAATCGGCGAACAGAATCAGGTTACCGCCACCGATCCCATCCACGCGTGCGACGTCATGGTCGCAAACAAACTCCCCATCCATCACGGGAATTCGCCAGAAGCGACGCCCATCGATCTGCTTACTGATTTGATGGCCGTCCCCAAAATATCGTAGTGCCTTGCCAATCGGAATTCGCTTGTCCGACTTCGGATCGGTTTCTGCGATTCCGGCATAAAGAGCCGTTGTCGGACAGGTCAAGACGCATTGTCCCGCGCGCCGAACGAGCTGCTTTTCCATTTCCTTCGACGAAACAGCGAACGCCAAAATCGAAACTCCCTCACGGCCATCCGGGGTTTGATCGGCCGCAAGCGTTTGTTCGACCGCGATCTCGATGCCACAAGCGATCACGCTCGTCCCAAAACCAGTCATTTCGTTGGCTGCAGCGTCGATCCATTGACGATCCGCCGCAGTCAGGATCATCCGAGTCGCCTTCATGTCAAACGCCTCGGCAAACGTCGCGTCAATTTCAACGCCGTTGATCTGAAGCGGCTCGGTCATGCCGATCCTCCCCGACGAGTCTGGCATTTGCGAGCAGTGGAACCGAGCGTCGCTTCGAGTTCATCATCGCTGATCGCCAATCGATGCAGCGAAAAAGTCCCGTTTTTCGCATAACGCTTCGCCAACATCCCAATCGAATCACGATCAAATTCAACGTCAGCGGTGTAGGTGAATGAAGGTGGCAAGTGGGACGAATCGCCACCGACGCCACGAACCAACTGGCCTCGCTTCAGCACCGCAGCCGGTTCGGCAAACATTTTCTCGATGTTCGAGTGGTTCTTGTAAATGACGACATCGGCATTCGCGCCCTCGGATAAGCGGCCAACATCGCGCAGCCCCAGAATCTTCGCTGGAGCCGAACGAGTCATTGTGGCAATCTCTTTCATCGTGTACTCACGGCTGATCCCCCCGAGCTGGCTCGCTGCAGCAGCCTCGGGATCGATTTCGGCAAGCGCCGTCTCGCGAAAGGCGCGGTCTGACAATAACCGAATCAAATGGGGATAGGTCGTGAAGGGACCGCCATTGGGATGGTCCGTCGTCAAGAAAACTCGCGACGGATCTTCAATCATTAAGAACAACTCCAATCCGATGGCCCACTGCAAACTGTGGACAAATTGTCGGCGCCGATACCGAAAGGGCACCACACCGCAGCCCGCTTCGCATTCCACATCCACCAATGCGGATTTGCGAGGCTTGGCGAAACGCGTGTTGTCGAACTGGTGCATCGAGTCCGCGCTGATCGTGACGGTTTGCCCGAACATGACTTGCCCGACATCGACCGTGACCTGGGGATGCGACCGCAGCAGCTCCGCAAGCTCGGCAGCCGCCGAGGACATCTTGTACGGACCCTCGCTGCCGTAGCAGTGGAATTGGACATGCGTTAAATGAATGGGTAGCCCGTCTGCGGCCTCAATCGTTTTTCGTGTCGAAGCGATATTACCGGGAACCCCCAAATTGCTGCAGTGTACATGCAGCGGGTGGACCAATCCAATCTCGCGAACCGCACGGCACAGCCGCCGGATGATGGTTGCAGGTGTAACCCCATAATTCGGGTGGGGCGTGTCCACGTCAAAGGACCGCTGATTGAACTTGAACGCATTGATGCCACCCGGATTGACCACTTTCACAGCGATGCACTGCGTTGCTTGGACCATCCAAGCCACGTAATCGTTGATCAGCGCTTGCGGCGCCTTTTCGGCCAGCAACTGCAGCAACAAATCGTCGTTACCAAGCAGGCAATAGCCTCCCGTATCGATCCCCGGAATGTCGGCCATTTCGGCATGGGCCGCTCGCGCATTGCAGGGGATGACAGCCGGTTCAAAACAAGTCGTGTAGCCCATGTCGAGGTAGCGCTGACCCACGACGCCCGCGGCGGGAAGGAAACGATTTTCCGATTCACGGTTGCCGCCGAAGGGGGCCGAGAGTTGGTCTTGGAGCAGCAATCGGGCGAGCGTCAGCTTTCCCCCACCGATGTGCGTGTGCAGATCGATTCCGCCCGCCATCACCAAGCAATCGGATGCATCGATCGTTCGATCCGCCAACGACGATGGGTCCTCGGCAACCATGACGCCGTCCCGAATCCATAAATCTTGGATCGAATCGACCGACGACGCGGGGTCGATCAAATGGCCACCAGTGATTCGGGTTAGCATCGATCCCTTCGCAACGGAGAGCCGGAGGCCGGAGACGTCGATTTCAATTCATCCTACCCACAAAAAGGGACAGCACTAGGATTCTCAAAACCAGATTGTACCGTTAGCTTGAACCATTGTGAGACCCCACTAACGCTGACCCCCCGCATTGATTTCATGTCGAACCCCGTACCACGAGTGACTACGAGAAGTCTGCAGCGAATGCGAGATGATGGAAAAAGCATCTCGATGCTGACCGCCTACGACTTTCCAACCGCTGCGATTCTGGACGAAGCCGGTATCGATCTTTTGTTGGTCGGCGACTCTTTGGCCATGGTCGTGCAAGGCCATGAAACGACTTTGCCCGTCACGATGGACCAAATGATCTATCATGCGGAAATGGTCGGTCGAGCAGCCAAGCGGGCCATGGTCGTCGTCGACTTACCTTTCCCCGAAGGCCAATTGGGAATCCGCCGCAGTGTGATGTGTGGCGCTCGGGTGCTAAAGGAAACTCAATGCCACGCCGTGAAGCTTGAAGGAGGCGCCGAACAAGCGGATCGCATCGAAGCAATGGTCACGGCCGGAATCCCCGTGATGGCACATGTCGGGCTAAGACCACAAAATGTCCATGTCGAAGGGGGATACCGCGTCAAACGCGATCGGAAGACCTTGGTCGCCGATGCGGTCGCCGCCGAACGGGCCGGAGCCTTCGCGGTGCTGGTCGAGTGCGTTTCGGTGGAAGTCGGGCAAGCGATCACCGATGCGGTCAAACTGCCGACCATCGGAATCGGCGCCGGGAACTCGACGACGGGGCAGGTTTTGGTTACCAACGACTTGCTCGGATTGACGCGTGGCTATTCACCGAAGTTTGTTCGCCAAATGGCGGATGTCTCGTCCATTATCCACGACACTGCGGTACAATATCGCCAAGCGATTGCGGACAAGACCTTCCCTGGTGAAAAGGAGTCCTTTGATGTCCGATGAAACCATTCAACCGTATCGTTCGCTAGCCGAACTTCATCAAGCTGCCGCCGATGCGTTTTGCGAGTGCGCCGAACAAAGCCTTGCGTCACGAGGTGTTTTTCGAGTTGCATTGTCGGGCGGATCCACGCCAAAGCGACTCTATGAAATGCTCGCCGAGCGATCGCTGAATTGGGAACGCATTCATTGGTTTTTGGGAGACGAACGGAACGTGCCGCTTGATTCGTTGGATAGCAATTATCGAATGATCTGCGAGACGCTTCTCGAGCCGGCTCGGGCACCCGACGAGAACATTCATCCAGTCTTTGTCGATCTGCAAAATCCGGCTGCCGCCGCCGAAACGTATGAGAAGACGCTTCGCACACACTTTCCCGATCAGACGATGCCAGCTTGGGACTTGGTGCTGTTGGGCATGGGCGACGATTCGCACACCGCCTCGCTGTTTCCCGGAACCGCGGCCCTTGACGAAACCGAACGCTGGTTCGTCGCAAATTGGGTCGAAAAACTCGCCTGCTTCCGTTACACGCTAACCGCCCCGGCCATCAATTCGGCCAAAGAACGATGGTTCCTTGTTGCCGGAAAAAACAAAAAGCAAGCGATTGCAAGCGTCTTGAGGGGCGAGCGGTCACCTTCGCACCACCCGTCGCAAATGATCGAGACGACCCGAATGTTCGTAACCGAGGATGCATGGACATCCAATGAGTGATTCCCACGAAGCGGACGCCCAATTGGTGGATCGAATTCGTAGCGGAGACGACGATGCGTGGCGTTCGTTGATCGACCGATACGAAGGTCGATTGTTGGCGTTTACCAACAGCCGGATCCGCGATCGAGCGGCAAGCGAGGACATTGTCCAAGATGCATTCGTTGGCTTTTTGATCAGTTTGCCGAATTACGATGGCTCGAAACGACTGGAAAGCTACCTGTTTTCGATCTGTGCCTACAAATTGACCGACCATCTCCGCCGTGAAGGCCGCCGCCCGACGCTTCAAATGCACTCGCGACGAAGCAGCCATCCGGGCGAGCAGAGTTTCGTGGGTGGCGACCGCATGGCCAGTTCAATTGCACGAAGTGTGGAACGCAAGCAGCTCGAGCACGATGCAATCCGAGATGCCATCACCGAACAGATTCAACGTTGGAAAGAAACCGACAGTTGGAGCAAACTGCGAGCAATCGAGTTGCTTTACGTCGTCGGCATGAGCAACAAGCTGGTGGCCGAAAAAACCGGGTTGAGTGAACAACAAGTCGCCAACTACAAAAGCGATTTTCAAATTCGGTTGCGTGCGATCATCGGTCGAATGAACCTCGACCAAGCGGTCTTCCCCGAACTGGCCGACTCGTAGGCTCACCAACGCTCTTCACTCGCCAGTATTCCCCCTCTCGCCGTTTTCCGAGTGAAATCGTTCTTGCCACCGCAGTCTAGAACCTCACTGCATTGAAATCCGCACGGGTGGACCGTCAGCATGAAATTTTAGGGTAGTGGATTTCGCCAGAAATCCGTAACTCAAATTTTCTTAGGGACTTCTGGCGAAGTCCACTACGTGCCAACTCGCAGTATTAACCTTGACGGTCCACTCGCTTCTCGATCATGACGATTCGGCTTGCTCCGCATTCAACGGAGCGGCATCTTCAGCGGGCATTGCATCTTCAGCGGGCATTGCATCTTCAGCGGGCTCCTCCAGCGGGACGGGCGGATTGGCCCTCAGCGTTTCGTTAGGATTGATGGGTGAGGCGAGCAGGTAGCCAGCCCAGAACAGCGGCTCATCGCCCGTCAAGCTCTCGCGTTTTTGGTCACCGCTAAGCAACAGCGGTTCCGCCGCTGGCTCCAAATCGCTACGACGGAGTACCATTTTCGCCCGATTCCATGCGGAGGCCATCCCAGAAAAAGGCAGTTCCTGGGTGAACTCACGAAGCGCGATCGCCGTCGATTCGCCGCCCACCGCCCAACGGCTCAGCAGAATGTCGCGCACACCCGCGGTTTGCAACGAACAAAGCGTAAGGAAGAGCTCCCGTCCATCACCAAGTTTCGCAGCTTCAGCTTGAGATCGAAAACCCGGCAATGCGACCGCAGTCGGGACGGTCGAGGGGAACCGCATCCATCCACCGAGCGTCGCAGCGACCGAGGGATCGTAGGGCAACAACGACAGGGCCAGCGGTTTCGTCAGATCCATCACGGCAGGCGATGCGACAATCAAGTTGCCAACGGTTACCCCCATCACCATCGACGGTGCGGCGGCGGCGGACGGTAAACGGATCGAGCCCTCGGACGCATCTACAATCGATTGAGCGATTGAATCGTTGATCTCCGTTTCCCGTGGCGCAAAAAACCGACTTGCGAACAAACCGATGTTTTGATTCTCCGAGGGTTTTGACGTGGGACGGATTGCCAACCCAGGCGTTGCAGCATAACGAACGGTCACGCGGTCACCCAGCAGCGACGATGCCTCACCCTCGATCGGCAACAACTCAAACGGCAAATACCAAAGCGGTCCATCGGGGACGACAATCAAGTGATCGAATCGTTCGTCCGTCAACAACGCCGGGTCCGGGAACAATTGTTGGGCCAGCTTGGCTGCCTCCGCTTTCCATTGCGAATCCTCCTGCAACCTCGAACCGCGAGACCTGCCGACACCGATGGCTCGCAGCACGGTTGCGATCGAGGCAGGCATTCGGGCAGCGACATTCGACGTCCATGTTTCGGTTTGCCCGCCGACGGTAAAGGTCGTCTGGATCTGATTGTTGGAGACAAGGAATGTCACCATCGCAGTCCGCGCCGGCAAATCTCCGACCGGCGAGGATTCATCCAAACGCGGTGGTACCAAACGTGGAATCGACAAACGGCTCAACGCGATATAGCTGGCCAATGATTCTTGCTGTAAACCGGCGACCGACAATGATCCGGCGTCCACGTTGCCACCGGCTGGAATCCGGGCCGCCAAAACCTGTTGGCGAAGTCTGGCGATCGGAGCGAAGGCGTTGTCCCGAAATTGACGGACCGCATCTTTCAGAAACTCGTCCTCCGTTCGGACCAATGCCCGAATGTCGGCGATCCGACCATTGATCGGTAGCGAACCGGCGAATCGCCCCGCCAACACATCGTCGATACGTGCCAGCACCTTTGCACCATCCGTCGTGGTTGTCGCCATCGCCAATCGGGCGTTGCGAGCCGCCGACCGATCAATCATCAAGAAGGCTAACGCATCGACCGGGTCTCTTCGCCATCGTGCCATCGACGGGTCGCCGCTATATTGCTGCAACAGATCATCACTCGTGGCGTCGCCAATCCGCGTGCCAACCGCTTGGCTGATCAAGTTCACCTGGTAAACACTCGGCATCGAAACCATAAGTTGGTTGCCGATTTTGTTACCAAACGCAAAGGTTCGCATTTGGTCGAACGATTGATCCACGGCGGTGGTTTGTCCAAAACCGAATGCATCGCCTCGAGCGGCCGCCAACCGTGCTGCGACGTAACTTCCGTAAGCTCGCAGTCGCGGCTGCAACACATCGCGGCGATCCGCTAACGTTTTGGCGTGTCCGATCAGCAAGGTCGCGGAATCCAGGTCGCCAGCGGTCACTGCGGCATCGGCTGCGGCGACAAAACCGTGCAATGCCGCAAGCCGCGACCTGCGCACCAGTGCACTCGCCACTCGCTCGGCCAGCATTCGCACCGCTGCCGCTTCGCTCGGATTCGCAACCCCCGCAGCCAACTGCAATGCTTCACCAATCCATTCGGGTTGTTCCAGCGCTGCAGCCGCGTGGACACACGCCAACGAGGCGGCCAAGGATCCTGCGGCGTTCTCTGACTCTGCTAGCGCCGACGCTTGCACCAGTAACGAAATGGCCGACAAAGGGTGAACGCCACCCCCATACGTCGTCGACCTCAAAGCCTCCTGAAGCGCTCGCTTGTCGTCGAAGGTCGCAAAACGAGCGGAAGCCAACGTGCAGTCCATGATTGCCTGACCCACCGGCTGGCGAATCCCACCGAGATTGACCGTGTCCGCTGCCTCAGCTGCCAACGGATCCTGCGAAGAGAGCGGGCCCATCAGGATCCGTTTGCGATAGGATGCAATTGCCATCCCTCGCATGATCTCAACCACATCCATCGAACGAATGTTCAATTCCTCGATCACGCCACCTTGCCGCAGCGATTGCTCGGTGAGTTGCTGGCCCGAAGCCATTTGAATTTTGTCGGAAACGGGGATTCGCTTGATCGCGGCTGCTTCGGGCCACAGCCATTGAGGTGGCGACGTGCGAACTCCCTGGCGAACCGTCGATTCCCAATCCACACGTTTCAGCCAGCCGCGATGCCTGATCGCAAGCTGCATTGCCAGATCAGTATATTCACGACAGCGAGGGATGTTGCCGAGTTGCCAGTAACACTCTCCGAGCATGGCATAGACGGGAATGGCGTCGATCCAGTGACCATTAATATCCACGCGAGTCTGATTGAGCGCCGCCTCAAATCCTTTCGCCGCGTCTTCCAAATCGCCCGAACGGTAGATATCGAGCGCGTAGATGTAGGCCTGCGAAGGATACTGCCGGACCGGTTCAACACCACCAAGCGTGCCGAAGCTGCCAAAACCACTTTGCGCAGAGAGGGGCGGCAGCGTGGCCAACCTTCCGCCCAACAACAGGGTCACCAGCACAACGAGTCGGAAAACCGCAGGATGAAGGCTGAGCAGAGAAGCAAGACATTCGACGTTACGAAACACCAAGTTTCGCAGCGTTCTTCCGAAAAGGGGATTCAGGTCGACCAAGGGAGGCTGCCCATCGTACGATTGCCACAGAGTACACCGCCCGTAACACTCAGGCAGGTGAGTTTTCCTCTATCGTAGGATCCGGACCGACGGGCGTCGAATTTTTTCCGCGACACGAAGGCGAATATGCCAGTTTTGCCGTATGTGAGGGCCTAACGCATCCCCAACACGCCGTTGTAGAGGCTGCGTTTGGACACTCGCGGAACTGCAATCGGCGCGGGGTTGATATCGAACGGAATCAAGGCGGCATGATTGACGGCAATTCCTGTTTTGCCTGGCACCTGACGGGCAACTCGCGGATTGAACGCACGGTATTTTTCCACGGTTTGACGGATTTCCGGAGTGTATTCGAAGCGGCGATCGGGCAATTCGCGACCGAGCGTTTCAAAACTGCCCACGGTGACGAGCGACCGGGTCCGGTCGTGGTACTGGTACGCTTCTACACCATCCGCCCGAAGTTTCTTGACCATTTTGTCCGCGTCTGCGGCATAGCGATCCATCCGCTTCATGCTTGGCACGAAGTCCTTTTCCTTCTTGCCATCGACGATCGTTCCCAGCCCGGCGAAGGTGGCAACCACAACGGTGTATTTTCCCTTGCAGGACAACAAGCTGTACTCCTTGTCCTCGTTCAACTGGCTGACAAACGAATCGACCGTCGGAGCATCAAAATACTCCGCTGGCAACAGCGGGTTGCGTGTGACAAACGCGCCCGCCATCGCTCCGAGGGTTTTGTCTTTTCGAAATGCCAACAGCTTTTGGCTCATCGCCTGCACCGCAGTCACGGGGTTCGTACCGCTGGTCTCTTTCTCCACTTCCTCTTTATCCTCAAAAACCGGCAAACGAGCCGTTTTCAAGGTATGCAAATCACGTTCAATGTTCTCGTTCTCGACCCGATCGTATTCTCCCACCAATACCGCATAGGCTTCATATTGGTAAGAATTCGCGTGTCGAAGATATCGTTCTGTTAGGTTGGGCTTGTTGACTCGCCCCGTAAAATCAAATCGTTCGCGATAAATGTAGGCCGGCAATCCGAGTTCCCGGCGAATTTCCAACGCCAATCGCTCGGCCCTTGCTTTCGATCCTTCGCCCACGCAGGTGGACGCCAAAATCATCCATGGTCCGTCCTCTTCGGATAGCCCATAATCGGCCGATGCGTCCGCCTCGACATCTGACGAGGAACGGAACATGCGGAGAAAACTCGGTGGCCCAGCCTGAATCGTTGCGAAAGGAGCGGCACACAAACTGACGCAGAGCACAAATGAAAAACGCGAAAGAGAAAGCATTTTGCCTTTTTCCCGTCGAGGAACAAACTGAGATCCGAAACCGTGGGATCGCTCGTATCGCGAAAAAGATGACTTCCTCACGATCGGTGCGATCCCGATAACCCACTCCTAGCACAAACACAGCTTGAGACGAAATAGAAAAAAAATGGCAATGGCCCTTTGACCCTCGTTGGGATGCTATGAACGAAACCGACAAGCAAACACCGTTCTATTCGATGCTGCACTCGAACGCATCGCGACTTCAGCACCTGGCCGATTCGATGCCACAAGTCGTGTGGATCGCGGACCACGCGGGCGTCATTCGCTATCGCAACAAGAACGGTGCGGAGCTGTTTGGCGAATCGACAATCGGCGCCCCCGAGAATCTGATCCACCCCGATGACCTCAGGTCGAGCGAACGGCTGTGGGACGAGTGCGTAGTCAGCGGCGAAGTGTTCGAGCGTGAGCATCGCATACGAACCGTTTCGGGCGACTACCGATGGTTCTTGACGCGAAGTGTACCGGTACGCGGCGCCAACGGCGAAATCGAGTGCTGGTACGGAACAACGACCGACATCCAGCATTTAAAAGACGCCGAAAACGAATTCATCGAGCAGCGTGAACGGATCTGGCAGTCGCAGAAAATGGAGGCGATCGGGCGTTTGGCAGGCGGGGTCGCACACGATTTCAATAATCTGCTGATGATCATTCTCGGCGAATGTGGTGAATTGGTCTCGCGGTCCGATCTCGACGAACCCACTCAGGCGTCGATTCACGCGATCCAGGATGCGGGACAGCGTGCATCGGCACTGACCAAGCAATTGCTGGCATTCAGTCGTCGTGAAAGCTCGTTGCCCGTGACGATTGATCTCAATCAAAGCATTCGCGATGCTCGCAATCTGCTCAAACGAATGGTAGGCGATCAAACGAAATTAGAAGTCCAGCTACACCCGGCTGCCATCTTGGTGCGAATCGACCCGACTCAGTTCGAACAGATTCTCTTTAACCTGGTCGCAAATGCAAACGATGCAATGCCCTCTGGCGGGACGATTTGCATTCGTACGGAAACGGTGCTCGCGGAACCAACACCTGGCCTGCAACTCGAACCTCAATGCTTGGGGTACGCGTGTGTGTCCATCCGCGATCATGGCTGCGGGTTTCCGCAAGAGTTCGCTGAGAAAATGTTTGAACCCTTCTACACGACCAAGCAAGTCGGCCAGGGGATCGGGTTGGGGTTGGCCGTCGTGCATGGCATCGTCGAACAACACGGCGGGCGGGCGCACGCAACCGCCTGCGAGGACGGGGCCATCATGCAAGTTTATCTGCCGTTGGCGAGCCCCTCATTGATCGAGCAAGTCGTGCCGGGCAATAACCGTTGCTAACTCCGCGACCGAATCCGTTTGCATCGTTTGCAAGATATGATGACGGCGTCGATCGAGCGTTCGCGAGCTCACTTGCAACTTCGCGACGATCTCTTTGTTGGGAACCCCGGCGATCATTTCACGCAGCACTTCACGCTCATCGTCACTCAAGGATTCCAGCCTGATCCTTGCATCGTTCGCTTGCTTCCGGCGCGACTGCAAATCGATGCTACCGTGGATCGCTTGGTCCACAGCTGCCAGCATTTGCTGTGCGTCAAACGGTTTTTCAACAAGCGACACCGCGCCTTGCTGCATCAAACGTACCGCAGTCGAAACATCGGCATGCCCCGTCAACACAATGACGGGCAACAACCGATCGAGCTCTCGCAGTTTCTCGAGCAGCTCGGCACCATCCATCTCAGGCATCTTTAAATCGGTCACAACACAATCGATGCTCGGATCTAACACCGCAATCAAATCGAGGGCCGATGCAAAACAGCGACATCGATACCCACCCGATTCAATCATGCGTTTCACGATATCGAGAACCGCAGGCTCGTCATCGACAATACAAACAACCCGTTGTTCATCCATCATGATTTCACCATTTTTTGCGAGTCTGACCTGCCATTGTAGGCGATCCAAGCCACGCAGTGTTAAAACCATCACCCTAAGATGGCGATAACGCAAAAAACCGACCCACGATCAAGTTTGAGCGTGGATCGGCTTTCGAAGGTACAGCCACTGATCGTGAATCGAGCCTGCCCAAACGAGCAGCCACACAGGGGTTGTTCCCAATGGCACCCGACTCGTTAAAGCATTTGCCCCAAATGCTTTTTACAACCGCGTCCCACCGTTAATATCGGACGCCAAACGTCCATTGACGCGGCGCAAACGCGTCAAAACACGATGATTTCAACATCCCAACTGGGTCTATTCCGCCATAAGCGATCAGGACAAGGACACATGTCCAGTTGTTTTCGAACGGTCTCAAAAGCAAGACGGGATGATGCGCTAGTGGTCACAGATACTCGATGGTGACGTGGTGAAGCCATCTTCTTGGGAGTCAAATTTACCTTTGCCTTCCAAGAATAGGATCAGCTCATCAGCCGTCATGTTGCTCGCGGAACAGGTATAGAAACGCGTTTGTTCGCCAAATCGCTCGAGAATCTCACCACGGAGCATTTCCTTCGTATAGGTTTTGCCCGACGCGACCATCATGTGCATCACATCATGACCGTGGACCTGGTTTTCTTGGCGATCGTTGCTCATCGAGTGACTTTGATTTTGAAGAGAGAAGAGAACCGGAGAAGAAAAAGTGACGTTGCACTAACGATAACGCATCTCACACGTGACGCCACCCGCAGCATACAAGTAGCCTCGTTCGGTGTAATCCGCAACCATGCGGTGACTGCTGAATCGCCACGCCAAGGTGCTGATGCTATGCATCATTCGCTGAATCCACTGTTTCGGTAACCCGTCGGCATCCCGGTTGTAGTAGATCGGGAGCACATGGTTTTCGATCGTATCGTAAAGGGCCTTGGCATCGCGGGCGTCCGTAATTTGGTCGTTGACATGATGATGACCTTGTCCAATCGCAAACCCGTTGACCCCGTTATAGGCTTCGGCCCACCATCCATCGAGGATGCTACAGTTTAACCCACCATTGAGCACGACTTTCTGTCCGCTCGTGCCGCTCGCTTCGAGTGGCCGACGTGGATTATTGAGCCAAACATCGACCCCTTGAATCAGGTGCCGACAAACGTTGATGTCATAATCTTCGACGAATGCAACGCGACCTTTAAAACGCGGATCATGCCGCAGGTTTGCAATTTCCTGGATAAACCGCTTGCCGGGCTCGTCTTTCGGATGTGCCTTGCCCGCGTAAATCAGCTGAATCGGTCGTTCGGGATCACTCATCAACGCCGCAATCCGGTCGATCTGGCTGAACAACAAGTTGGCTCGCTTGTACGTCGCGAAGCGTCGTCCAAACCCGATCGTCAACGTCTGTGGGTCGAGCACGCGGCGAGCTTCCTCAACCGACTCGTCCGATTCGCCGCGGCGTCGACATTGCCGACTGACTCGGCGACGGACGAACGTCAATAAGTTATTCTTCAGCGCATTGTGCGTCTCCCAAAGCTCACCAGGATCGACCTGGTGAATCGATTGCCAAACACTTGGTTCTTGAATGCGTTGCTTCCAATCGGCGGGAAAATGCTTGTCGTACAACTGGGCCATTTGCCCCGCCAACCATGACGGAACATGAACACCGTTGGTGATATGCCCGATGGGCACCTCTTCCTCATTCCGTTGCGGCCACATGTGTGCCCACATCCGCCTGGACACGACGCCATGCAGGTTGCTGACGGCGTTGCAATAGCGGCTCATCTTGAAACCGATCACGGTCATGCAGAACGTTTCTTCCGCGTTGCCCGGATCGACACGACCGAGGGCCAACAATTCGCGTTCACTGATACCGAGCGAGTCGCGGAGCGGGCCAAGGTGCTCTTCGACCAATTCCGACGGGAAACGATCGTGTCCGGCTGGCACGGGCGTATGGGTTGTGAAACAGGTCATTCGCGAAGTCTGTCGAACGGCGTCGGAAAAGGACATGCCGTCATCTTGCATCAAACGGTTGACCACTTCCAGCGCACCAAAGGCCGAATGGCCTTCGTTGAGATGGTAGACGCCGGGATCGATGCCAAGCGCGTGCAGCGCCTTGACCCCGCCCACCCCAAGCACCAATTCCTGACGGATTCGCGTGCGTTGATCGCCACCGTACAGACGGCTGGTCAATTCACGGTCCTCGGGTTTGTTGCCTTCGACATTGCAATCGAGCAAGTACAACCGGACGCGGCCGACGTGCATGAGCCAAACCTTTGCCAGCAGTTGGCCTTTTCGCGTTTCAATGGCCACCGTTATCGGTTTGCCCGCGGCCGTCAGCGCGGGCTGCATGGGGAGATTCTCAATCTTTGTGTCGAGGTAATCCTCGCCCTGGTAGCCTTCGTCGTTGAGATATTGGCGAAAGTAGCCTTGCGCGTAAAACAACCCAATCGCGACCAAGGGAACGCCCAATCCTGATGCACTCTTGATGTGGTCTCCCGCTAAAACGCCAAGCCCACCGCTGTAAATCGGCACCGATTCGTGAATCCCAAACTCCGCCGAGAAGTATGCCACCGGTTTCGCACCGAGTACGCCCGCATGGGTCGATGCCCATGTCTGCGAATCATGCAGGTATTCCTGCAAACGGCGGTACGCATAGTTGATACGGCTATGCAGCACCAACTCCGTTGCTCGAGCCGCCAAATGCTCGGGAGTCATTTCGCGTAGCAGTGCGATGGGGTTGTGGTCGACTTGCCGCCACCGAATGGGGTCCATATCGCGAAAAAGCTGATCACACTCGGGATGCCAACTCCACCATAAGTTGTTTGCAAGCTCCCAGAGTTTCCGATAGGTTTCGCGACCTTGTTGGTCCAACTGGTCACGAGTCAGCAGGGGGGTGGCGCTATTCGTCGTCGCTGGAGATTGGATTTGGCTCATGTCGCAAGGGTCGGTTATCGTGAGTCGGTGACGAAAACGAAACGAAAGATAATAACAGCACGTCGCAATTCGCGTGTCCAAATCGAACCCGGGTTTGCGAATCGAGCGAGGTTTCGCGATAGTAGAGGACGGTCGGTCGCATCGCCGGATCGCTCCGCCTTCAAGATAACGCATCTTGTGAGTTTCGTGAGCACTGCTGCACAACGAAATCCAACCCCGCAAAGCACCCAGAACCCCCATGTCCACAATCCCTCAGGTAACCTCGCCAACAAGCCGTTCGATGGACCAACTGTGCGAGCAGCTTTGGGCATCCGCCAGCCGCTGGAAAAGGGTGAGCGATTGGCCCTCCGAATCACTTGCCTGCTGTGCAAAGGCGGGCGTCTATCGCTGGTTCCTCCCTCCGCAATCGGGCGGGTTTGGCTGGACCGAGCGAGAGCAAACGATCGGCTACCTCCGTTTGGCTCAGGCGGATTTGACGACCACCTTCATCTTGACTCAGTTGATGGGAGCGGTTCGTCGCATCGCTGGCAGTGCGAACCCAGCTCCTGCATCGCGATGGCTTGAGAAACTGGTTTCTGGCGTCGCGTTCGGGACGGTGGGAATTAGCCATTTGACAACCAGCCGACGGCATTTAGCTTGCCCCGCTTTGCTGGCCAAAGAAAGCGGCTCGGGGTTCGTGCTTCGCGGCATGTCGCCTTGGGTGACCGGCGTGCCCCATGCCGACGTCTACGTCATCGGTGCGGCCATGGAAGACGGCCGCGAAATTTTGGCAGCGGTCCCTCGATCGCTCGATGGCATCACTCCGTTTCCAGGAACCGAATTGATGGCGTTGTCGGCCAGTTGCACCGATCGGCTCGAGTTCAATGATGTGCAAATCGACTCATCCATGCTGCTCGCCGGGCCCATCGAAAACGTGATGAAAACCGGTTCAGGGGGCAGCACCGGCGGTCTTCAGACATCAACGCTGGCAATTGGCTTGTCGCATGCGGCCATTCAATACCTACTCGATGAATCGGAGAAGCGTCCCGATTTGAAACCAGCCGCTGAAGAACTCCATGCCTCGGTTCTAAAATTGCAAGACGATCTTTTTTCCGCGGTCGATGGTGACGCAAACTGTGATTTGGCTGACATCCGTGGCCGGGCAAATCGATTGGTGCTGGGGTCCACCCAAGCGGCTCTGACCGCCGCCAAAGGCGCCGGGTACATCGCAGGCCATCATGTTGGGCGCTGGTGCCGAGAAGCCATGTTCTTCTTGGTCTGGAGCTGCCCACAACCGGTCGCCCAAGCACACCTGTGTGAATTGGCGGGAATCGGCTAACCGACGTTCAAATCAATCCATTCACGGTTCAATAGCCACACCAACAGCCCCTTCTGGGCATGCATTCGATTGCCTGCCTGCATGATGATGTCACTTTGGTCACTATCGATCACCTCGTTGGTAATCTCTTCGCCACGAACAGCTGGCAAACAGTGCAGCACTCGAGTATGTGCCGGTGCCTTCGCCATCAAGGCTTGGTTCACCTGGTAGGGAGCAAACACTTCGCGGCGCATCGCCATTTCGGCTTCTTGCCCCATGCTCGTCCAAACGTCCGTGTAGATCGCATCAGCGCTAGATACCGCCTTGTCCGGATCGGACACTTGCTCAATCTTGGCTTGCGGGTACTTTTTTGCGACTCGATCGAGCCAATCGGCATCCATCTCAAAACCTGCTGGTGATGCCAACGTGAACCGCATATCCAACATGGCCGCGATTAACGCTAATGACTGGGCCACATTGTTTCCATCACCGACAAACACCAAATGCTTGCCTCGATAGTCGCCCAGTGACTCGCGGAGGGTCAACACATCCGCCATCGCCTGACAAGGATGACACAAATCGGTCAACCCATTGATCACGGGCATCGCGTTGTACGTTGCCAACGACTCAACATGTTCATGCTTCTTCGCCCGACAAACGACGGCATCGACGAATTGACCGAGCACTTGAGTAAAATCGGATGCCGATTCACGCTTTCCCCAACCCACCTCCTCACCAAGAAACAGACTCGATCCCCCAAGCTGCGCCATCCCCGTTTCGAAGCTGACACGAGTCCGCAAACTTGGTTTCTGAAACAGAAGCGCAAGCACTTGGCGTTGCAAGATTGGCGGGCGATCTCCAACGGCAAGCCGGTTCTTTAGCGAAAGCGAGGTGTCAAGGATCCGCTCAAGCTGATCCGGCTGGATATCAAAAAGGGTCAGTAGGTGTTGCATGGCAACGGCCTCATTGGTCGCGTCTAACTAGTTTTCAGTAATCAATTCCATTGCACTCATGGTCCGTGTCAGTCGCGCTAGCAACTCCTCACGGTCGTCTGCATCCATCCCTAACGGCAATTGCATTTTGATGGATGTCTCTCCAGCCGCTTCGATTCGCAAGCCGACTGATGCAGCAGCTTGCACCAAATCGATCGCCGCCAAGTCGGTTTCGATCCCGACCGTCGTTCCCGTCGCATGCAGGTCACGAATGAATTCGAATCCAGCAATCGTCTCGGCAACAGCAACCGGAAACGCGGATGTGTCTTCGCCCGAGGCTTCTAACCACCCCAGTTCGGCGACACGCTCGAGCGTTGCGGTCGCAACCGCTGTTTGAAGCGGATAGAGCCGCGTGTTGGCAACGGGGCTGTCCGTCCATCGCGGTCCCGCAAGCAGCAATCCGCCAGGCAACCCGCCGAACAAGCCGCCGGAAACCACAACGGCATCGGCGACAATGTCGCTGATCGAGGTGTACGTCAACAATCGGCCGGAGGATCCGATGCAAAGTCTTGATTCGTCGATCAACAACAGCAGATCGTGTTCGTCACACAGTTGGCGGACCGCCGCTAAATAGTCGTGATCTCGAGGCCGAGCAGCATCACACAGGTCAAGCGGCGACAGCAAGACAGCCGCCGTCGATTCATCCACCGCTGATCGTAGCGACGCGATGTCGTTGGCTGCAACATGGTCAAAACCCGCCAACATCGGTCCAAAATCGGCGTGCAACTCCGGCCGCCCGCTGGCGGATCGGCACATCGCGGTGCGACCGTGATCACTGCCAACCAGCGAGAGCGTTCGATACCTTGCACCGCCGCCACGTGCCCGAGAACCGCCGATCATCGCTTCCATCGCATCCTCTGCGGAGGGATAGATCCAGACCGACTCGGCCATCGCAGAGACACCCTCGGTTTCGCTGGAAAGCATGCTGCGAATCTTCTCGGCCAGGGGGGCGAGATCATGGCCGTCGCAATCTAACGCCGACGCATCGCCGAGATAGCCGTTCGCAACCTGACGAATCGCCTCGGCAACATAGGGGTCTGCGAAGCCCAACACACTCGCGCGGCCTGCCAGCGCATCGATGATCTCTCGCCCATCGACATCCTCGCGACGGATCGCACTGTGGCGCACCGCACTGCGACCCGAGGGCTCGATCAGGACGTCAGTCAGTGGAATCTCGGAATCGTCCATATTTGCCATGGTGATTGGTTTTCGGGACAAAGCCCCGATGAGTTAGGCGACGCGACTTATGACGACCCATGGATCTCACTACAGGTGAATCTCGGTACCGACACCGCTCGTCGTGTAGATCTCTAAAAGCAACGAATGACGCAATCGGCCGTCGATGATGTGGACCTTCTTGACACCGCGGCCAAGGGTTTCCAAACAGGCTTCGACTTTCGGGATCATCCCCGATTCAATCACACCGGACCGAATCAGCTCTCTTGCTTCGTCAGACGAAAGGGAGTGAATGATCGTGTCGGGATCGTCTTTGTCGCGGCGAACGCCGTTCACGTCGGATAAAAACACCAACTTTTCAGCCCCCAATGCCTGTGCGACCGCCATGGCCGCCGTATCCGCGTTGACATTGTAATGTTGCCCATCCGGACCTTCGCACATCGACGGCATCACAGGGACTTGATCCGTGTACGTCAACCCTTCGATCACATTCCGATCGACTCGTGTGACCTCACCAACAAACCCCAAATCCTCGTCCTCGGGCGACTCCAATTTCTGGCCAAACAGAACATTGGTGGTGAGGAACGACAAGTTCATCGCTCGACCACCGAACCGCTCGATTTCTTGAGTTAAATGAACGTTCAAGTCACCGGCTAAGACCTTCTCAACCACCTTCAGCGTCGCATCATCCGTGACACGACGGCCACGTTTGAAGTTCGGCTCGATTCCCGATTCCGCCAAGGCGCGGTTGATCGCCTTTCCGCCACCATGGACCAAAACGGGACGCATTCCGACCGATTCCATAAAGATCACATCTAACAAAATGTGCATCAGTGCTAACTCATCCTCCAGCACGCTGCCGCCCAGTTTGATCACCGTGGTGGTCCCGCGAAATTGGCGGATCCATCCCATCGCTTCGATGAGTGTATTCGCTTTGGCAATCGCTTCTTCCACGCTTCGGTCTCCAAAAAACTTTGCCCGCTTCTCGAGGCAACAAGGGCTGGGGGGGCCGTTGGGCAGGAAAAAAACGAGTGGTCTTTCCAGCAACGGAAAAACCGATCAATTTAAGGGTGGCTCCCCAGGGGGTCAATTGAGATGATGACAAGATCGTGTGAAACCAAGCATCTTTCAGGAAATCGAATGGAATACCAGCGTCTAGTAGTCGTCGGCGGCGGACAAATGGGGCGTGCACTGCTGTGCGGCATGCTGGACAACGGTGTGATCCCCGAATCAGCAGCCCAAGTCGTCGAACCGAGCAAGACCAGCCGAAATTGGTGGCAGGAGAATCGACCTAAAGTCCATGTCACAGAGGACTTAAAGACAGCCATCCCATCGGCTGACCTCGTTTTATTGGCTGTCAAACCGGCCATGATTAGCAAAGTAGCCAAACAAAGCCCGAACGCCTGGGACGGGAAATTGGTCATTTCCATCGCGGCTGGAATCCGAATGAACACCCTATGTGACCTGATTTGCCACAACCGCATCATCCGAGTGATGCCAAACACCCCCTGTCTGGTTGGCGAGGGCGCGTCCGCGTATTGTTGCGGACAAAGCGTCACCAGCGAGGATAGAAGTTGGATCGATTCGGCACTCGGCAGTGTCGGAATGGCGGTCGAGGTCGATGAAGGCCAAATGGATGCGGTGACCGGGTTAAGCGGTTCAGGGCCAGCCTACGTCTGCTTGATGATCGAAGGCTTGGCCGATGGAGGCGTTTTTGCTGGCTTGCCCCGGGATTTGGCAACAAAACTCGCAACGCAAACGGTTTTGGGGACTGCCAAGATGATCGCCGAAACGGGCCGGCATCCCGCCGAATTAAAAGACGCCGTGGCCAGTCCGGGGGGGACGACCATTGCTGGTTTGCGAAGCCTGGAACAGAATAGGCTGCGCGCCGGTCTGATGGATGCAGTCATTGCCTCTGCCGAGCGCAGCCGCGAGCTTGGTTGATCGTTCGCCCCTTTCACTCCCCCCACGAAACAAGCCGATGGATTCACCGATTGTCAAAATCGACGACAAATATGTGCCGCTGTACCGAATTGTTTGGATCAGTGACGTGCCCCATTTTTGCGGCGAACCCGATTGCATGCATGAAGGTGACTACGAAGTCCGGTTGGACGTCGATGACTCATTGTGGACCAATGCGACCGAACGTGATGCTTGCGTCGAATCGCTATCGCGCTGGTGCAGTGATCCACGTGGCGAAGAGCGTGGTGAGGATAGCGATTGGTAGTGACTGGCAATGGATGCAGGAAAGGACGCGTTCGTCATGCCTCAACCGTCGCTGGCACCACGAATCGCCTCCTGGCGTCCACGGTGCGACCTCACTCCAACACGATCGCTTCGTCAGCGACCATGCAGACGATGCCAGCTCGGATCGGATAGACGGTTTTGCCGCCGTCGATCCGCAACCCTGAATCGATAGGGACGGTGATTCGCTGGTCCAATGCATCCCGAATTTCTCCCTTCCCGATTTCCTCATTGATGCGGTTAATGAGGGAATTCTCCGCCTCATGGAGCGGTTGCCCAGTGAGTGGACACCGCAAGATCGCGAGTAAAGTTGGGTCAATCATTAATTGAGCTCATAGTCGCGCGGTCAAATTTCCGAAAACAGATCATAGTGTTCGGTTGATCGAGTCATCGCATTAACGACCACTTGATCTGGGTCAAAAGACTACCATTCTTTTCGCGTTTCTGCTCATCGGCGAGGGGTTGCTATGGATACTCGAGTTCGCTCGTGGTACGCAAAACCAAGGTTCCACTATTTTGCCAAACTTGCCACTTGCGCCACGATTTCCACGATCGCGTATTCTGGCACCACCGCGTTGGCGCAGACGCCAAGCGGCTACGTAACCGATCCCGAAACGGGAATCGTATACGAACAACGCACCAAAACGATTGACCGACCCATTGTGGAAACGAAAGTCGAGAAACAGGAACAAACGATCCTGCGGCCGCAAACGGTGACCGAGACACGACCTGAATCGCGAACCATTCTAAGGCCTGTCGTCGAATACAATTGGGAACCGCGCATGGAAGGCCGCTGGAATCCCTTCAAACCACCCGCGGTGGCGTACCATCACGTTCCACGGACTCGCTGGGAAAGCTGCAACGAGGTGATCCAGCGAACCAACAGCCGCACCGAGTGGGTTGCGGAAAAGCGAACGATCGAAATCCCGCGGAAAATGGTACGATGGCAACGAGAACAAAAGACCGAACTGGTCGCAGTCGGCCGAGTGGCATCGCCTGCGGACGATGCACAATCGATGATCGCATCGCGGCTGCGCCCTCTCGATCCGAATACCCCAATCGCACCTTTGGCAACCTCGGTTGCCCAAACCCCACCGACCTTTGCACCGCCGCGCATCGCAGCGTCGACGGTCGGTCAAATCGCTAGCGATCCTCCCCGCCGGTCCCCTAGCCAATCGGGGCTTCCCGCCAGCGAATTGTCCCCAACCTCGGGTGGGTACAACCAGCCGTTAACACCGGCAAGCAGCGGAGCCGGAATCGCAACGCTTCCTTCGCTGCCCCTTTGGCGCTAGCCCGGATGATTCGTTGGAGTGGTAGGCTTTAGCCGATTGCGTGCTGGATCCTTGCCGAATCGGCTAAAGCCTACGACTCCAACGTGGCTAGCGGACCACTCTCGCTCCACCGCCCGCAATGATTTTTTCGACTTCTTCAACGGTGACCATGGTCGTGTCACCAGGCGTGGTCATTGCCAGCGCACCGTGGGCGGCACCGTAGTTGACGGCCTTTGCTGGATCGCCCGTGTTCAGAAATCCGTAGATCAATCCGCTCGCGAAACTGTCGCCACCGCCGACCCGGTCCATGATTTCCAGTTTTGGATAATCGTTCGACTCATAGAACTTGCCGTCGTACCACACGATTGCACTCCAATCGTTGACCGTCGCCGTGTGGACTTCTCGTAGCGTCGTTCCGGTTGCCAAGAAATTGGGAAACTCGGCAACCGCCTTTTCAATCATCCGCTTGAACGACCCCACATCAATTCCGCGAATGTTCTCGTCGACTCCTTCGACGTCCAAACCCAAGCAGGCAGTGAAATCCTCTTCATTGCCGATCATCACATCGACGCACTTCGCAATTTCGCGGTTCACTTGCTGAGCTTTCGCATGGCCGCCAATCCCCTTCCACAGCGAGGGCCGATAATTCAAGTCGTAGCTGACGACTGTGCCATGCTTCTTTGCACACTGGACCGCTTCAATCACGACTTCAGGAGTTGAATCGCTCAATGCGGCGTAGATCCCGCCGGTGTGAAACCAGCGAACCCCCAATTCCCCGAACAGAAGTTCCCAGTCGACATCGCCCGCCTTCAATTGGCTGGCGGCGGTCAAACCGCGATCCGAGCACCCCACGGCGCCACGAATCCCAAAGCCTCGTTCGGTAAAGTTCAGTCCATTGCGAATGGTGCGTCCCAAGCCATCGTAAGGCATCCATTTGACGAAACTCATGTCGACTCCGCCCTGCAAGATTAGATCTTCGGCAAGGCGACCAATTTCATTGTCTGCGAAAGCACTGACCAATCCCGTTCGCAGTCCAAAGCAGCGACGCAATCCACGGGCCACGTTGTACTCGCCGCCACCTTCCCAAACATGGAATTGCCGGGCCGTGCGGATACGTGTTTCGCCGGGATCGAGCCGGATCATCACCTCACCGAGCGACACCAGATCGAACTGGCAACGATCCGCAGCTTTTATCGAAAGCGGTTGACTCATTTCAAGCACCTCGTTCCTAGTGGACCGTCATCATTAAATTTTAGGGTAGTGGATTTCGCCAGAAATCCGTAACTCAAATGTCCTGAGGGACTTCTGGCGAAGCCCACTACGTCCCAAATCGCAGTTTTAACCTTGACGGTCCACTCGTTCTCTTTTTCTGCTTCAAGCATGTCCATCAAGCGACTACAGCGCGACGGCTTCGGCGGTCATTCGCTTGATTTCTTCAAAACGACCTTCCGTTAGCCAATTGGACTTCACCATCCAACTGCCACCACAAGCAATCACCGAGGGCAGGTTGAGGTAGTCGCTTAAGTTTCCAGCGTGAATCCCGCCGGTTGGGATAAAACGAAGATCGCCGTAGGGACTCGCCAAGGCCTTGACCATCTTGACGCCGCCGATTTGTTCGGCAGGGAAAAACTTGACGACCGACAGCCCGAACTCCAAGGCCATCTCCAAATCGGTTGGACTCGACGTGCCTGGGAAGATTGGCATCTGATGATCCAAACACCACTGGACGGTCTTGGGGTTGAAGCCAGGTGAAACGATAAACTTCGCCCCCGCATCCGCAACCCGTTTGGCTTGCTCCACACTGTGAACGGTTCCCGCTCCGACCAGAAAATCCTGGCGTCTCGAAAGCGCTGCGATGGCGCCGATTCCTGCATCGGTACGCAGCGTGATCTCAGCAACCGGCAACCCACCTTCGCAGAGCGCGTCGGCGAGCGGCTCTGCATCGAGTGAGGATTCGATTGCGACAACGGGAATGATACGAAGTTTCGTAAGTTGATCGATCATGGTGGTTACTTTGGGCTACCGGAAAGGAACATCAATGGTCGCGGCAAGGGAGGGGGATCAGGAACAGTTCCTGGGACCCACGGTAGCAGACGAACGTGATCCGCCCCAGCAGTTCGCCCATTGCAGCAGTACCGCTTTACGAAAAAAGGGAAGCCAAAGATGACTTCCCTTCGCATTCGAGGAACCGAGGGATCAGTCCTTTTCCGTTTCCTTTTCCGCCGCCTTAGGCGTATTGTCTTCGTACTTGGCTTCGGGGATCGAAGCCTCTTCACGTGTCGCCAGCACACTGTGGTAGACGGCGAATTCGTCGTCTTCATCGCCGCCCGACTTCTCAACCTTTTCTTCGCTAACCTTGGCCGCTTCCACGATCATCTCAATGACTTTTCGTTCCACGATTTGGTTGCGAATCGCATCCATTTGGCCACTCTTTTCCAGTCGAGCGCGAACCTTCCGTTCTGCCATGTCGCTTTGCTGAGCGATCAACGCGATTTCCGCATCGTAATCGCCAGCTTCCGCATCCACATTCTCCTCCTCGGCAATTTTCTCGAGAATGAAGTGTTCGCGAAGTGCTGCTTCGGTTGAAGCTTTCGCATTTTGACGTGACGCATTCACGAAGCGACGAATGTTGTCTTCGTCAAAGCCGCTGCGCCGCAGCTCCAGAACCTTCCGCTGCAATTCTCGCTGCGTTTGACGCTGCACCAAGGACTCAGGAAGTTCGAAGTCGGCGCTTCCCGCCAATTTCTCAACCACCGACTCACGCAGCGATTGTTGGGTTCGGTAATCTGCTTGTCGCGTCAGCGAGTCGCGAACGAAGCCACGTAATTCCTGCTCGGATTCAAAATCACCCAACTCTTCCAAGAACGATTCCGTCAACTTCGGCAATTCACTCTTGAGCACCTCGATCACGGTAATCTCGGCGTCGATCTCTTTGCCACGCATCGCTTCGATACTGGCCCCTTCGCTGACCTTGACCTTGCCCGTGCGGGTTTCGCCTTCGGTGACATCCTTCATCAACGTACCGAAATCCTCGATCACGCCATCCGACAAACTGAGCCGCTTGCAGAACGTGATGCGTTCTTCCTCGATCTGCGACAAGAATTTCCCTTCATCGGAAAACTTGATGGTGACCACCAACTTGTCGCCGAGTTCCGCCGCCTCATCCGTCGCTTCCAAGGTTGCGTATCGTCCCAACACTCGCTCGAGCGACTCTTGAACGTCGTCGTCGGAAATTTCTTCGACGGGCTTGGAAAGCTCGAGACCTTTCCAGGTTGGCGTCTCAAAATCAGGACGAACCTCGATACTGAATTGGTACTTGAAGTCTCCTTCTTCGGGCAACTCGATCGATTCAAAATCGAAATCAGGCTCGCCGATCGCCGAAAAATTCTCATTCTCGCTGACCTGGGCCAGCGAATCCATCAACAGCGTCCCTTTGACTTGCTCTCGAACGCGATCGCGGAATTGCTTCTCGACCAGCTTTCGCGGTGCGCGACCGGCACGGAAACCCGCAACGCTGGCTTCGGGCACGATCTCGTCGTACGCATCTTTCAAATATCGCTCGACTTCTGCGTGCGGGATCGTCACGATCACCTCACGCAGGCAAGCACTCGGGCTTTCAACCTTCGCTTCGAGCTGAACGGGTTTCTTTTCTTCTGGGACTTGGGTTGTCTCGGACTCAGTGGAGGTGGACATCCTGTGTAAAGCCTCTCGTCTTTCAGCTTGATCATGGGAGCAGGGAACCGGGGATCGGTAAACAAATCGACAAGCGATTTCACCATCCCCGAACATTTTGCCCCGAACGTGTTGGGTGCAAGTCCGATAGTTTAACGTCACCCCCGCCGGGTTGGGAAGCGGGCAGCGACGCGAGTGCGGGACTTCATGTCGAACCGTTCACCCATGGCGTGGGACAGCCGAACGAGACCCGAGCGACGCGAGGAAACGCAGCAAGCGACCGGGACAGCAAGTCGTCAGCGTGACGAGCGAGAACAGAGAGATGAAAGAAAAAGAGCGGCTGATGGGATTCGAACCCACGACAACAACGTTGGCAACGTTGTGCTCTGCCAACTGAGCTACAGCCGCAAAACTCTCAATACGCGAGAGATTATCGAGTGCCGAAAAAGTTTGCAAGGTCTACCTGAGGAAATTTTTCGAGCAGTGCAACGGTGCGAGCTCGTGCTTTGTCGCGTGAAGCCGGGCGGCTTGCCGGGCGCCCCGTTCGGCAAGCGAAACAGGAAGCATTTCAAGAGAGTCGACCCAGATCACGAGCCAAACCCTTCCTCACTTTCCTCACTTCCGCCCTCAGGCTCTCAGCTGTATTCTGTCTCTCGCTGAAAACAGACCAAATATTCTCTCCGGCCATGAATGGATCTTTCCCGTGCCGCACGCTCAAATTGGCCCCATCGCTATCCACTTGCCTTCGAGAGTGGAAACCAACGAAGCCTTGCAAGCGAATTTTCCAAATTGGGACCTCAAGCTTATCGAGGAAAAGACGGGAATTCGCCAGCGTCACATTGCCGAACCCGACGAGACGGCAAGCGATTTGGCGGTCGCCGCAGCGGAGAAGCTGATCAGCGAACACAAAATTGACCGCAGTAAAATTGACTTTTTGCTGTTCTGCACCCAGACCCCCGATTACCCCTTGCCGACGACGAGCTGCTTGATCCAAGACCGCCTCGGCTTGCCAACGCGTTGCGGCGCCCTTGATTTCAACCTCGGCTGCAGCGGCTTCGTTTATGGATCTGCGGTCGCGGATGGTCTGATCCAAAGCGGCGTGGCCAAGAACATCCTGTTGTTGACGGCGGAAACGTACAGCAAATACATCGACCCTGATGACCGCAGCTTGCGAACCATCTTTGGGGATGCCGCGGCAGCGACCTTGTTGACTGCGGGTGAAAACCCCAGTTTGTGGGGATTCCAATTCGGCAGCGATGGCAGCGGCGGCGACATGCTACTGGTCAGCGATGGCGGCAGCCGTCCCGCTGAGCATGCAATCAAGCCGCGACACCGCAAACGCTGGAAAAGCCGACTGTACATGGATGGGCCAAGCCTGATCAATTTCACCGTCGAAGCGGTACCGCGATTGATTAACGAGATCCTCGAAGCCAACGGACTTCACGATTCCGATATCGACCGCTACCTGATGCACCAAGCGACCTGGAAGATGCTGGATCAGCTGGGCAACCGCATGGGTGTCGCCCCCGAACGGATCCCAATTGAATTGGCGGATGTTGGCAATACGGTTTCGTGTACCCTGCCGATTTTGATCGATCGGCTCCGCCGTCGTGGTGATCTTCGAGCCGAGTCGACTAACATGTTGATCGGCTTCGGCGTAGGATTGTCATGGGCGGGTTGCCTATGGCGCGATGCCTCAGCCGAGACCGTGACAGCAGCCACTCGCTGAGATTCACGATCGTCGCACAGCTGAAACGTGACGCACGACCAGGGGGAACATAGAGTCATGTCCGAAAACGCATCCGGCCGTTTGCTGATCGCATCACCCTATTTGAGTGATGGTAATTTCATGCGATCGGTGATTTTTGTTATTCGCCACGACGTCGAGGGAGCGTTTGGATTGGCAATCAACCGGCCGACACAGCGCCGGTTTCGCGATTTGGTTGAAATGAGCACCACCAAAGGTGGACAGCCGCGTGACGACGATTTCATTTATCGCGGCGGCCCAGTCGAAGGGCCATTGTTGGCACTGCACGATCTGGCGGGCGTTGGCGAACCCTGTGGCCCGGTCGGCTTTGATCCGGACGATGAATTGGGGCCTAATGAATCGACGACGGCGGGAGCCAAGTTTACGATCCAGAATCATCCTGCCGATCCGTTCGGTAGCATGTCGATCGACTTGGGGACCCCCCCAGCATGGATCACGGGCGACGACGACCATCTGAGAATCCTGTTGCATCGTCGTGATGCAAAAGTTCGCTTCGTGGCAAACTACAGCGGCTGGGGGCCAGGACAATTGGACGAAGAATTGCGAGTGGGGGGCTGGCTGATTGGACAAGTCGATCCCGACATTCTGTTTGGAGATGCCGATAATGTTTGGGAAATCGCCGTCAAACGCTGTGGACACGACATCCTCAACTCGATGGCTCCCGGCGTCCGCTTCGGTGACCCCAACTTAAACTAAACGAGTCTTAGCAAGGGTACTCGAGAGGAAAGGAAGTTCATGCGGCAGTACGTGATCGGTGACATTCATGGATGTGGCAAAGCGATTCGGTCGCTGATCGAAGCCATCGAGCCGTGCCCCGATGATGAACTCATCTTTCTTGGAGACTACATCGATCGGGGCCCCGACACAAAGGATGTCGTTGAACAGATTATCGAACTGCAGCAACGATGCCGGGTCGTCGCGCTGCGTGGAAACCACGAACTGATGCTGATGGGTGTCGTCTCGGCGGGATTGGACCAATCGATTTGGCAACAAAGCGGTGGTCAAGCCACGATTGCCAGCTATGGTGGTTCGCTGGAAAAGATCCCCGAATCGCACCTGCGTTTTTTCCGGTCACTGCGGCCTCATTACGAAACCGATCAGTTCATTTTCGTCCACGCCAACTACGTTGCAGATTGCCCGATGGCTCGGCAAGAGGACGCAGCCCGGTACTGGGCACATCTTGATTTCCCCTACCCGCCACCTCACCAAAGTGGCAAACGCGTGTTCGTCGGCCACACGCCACAAGCGGGCGGTGAAATCCTTGACTTGGGATACCTGGTTTGTATCGACACCTATTGTTTCGGTGGCGGGTACTTGACGGCCTTACAGACGGATTCGAGCGACATGATCCAAGTCGATCGGCATGGGCATGTTCGGCGGACCCCTGCCAAAATCCTGATGGATCGCTGTGCCGCCGCCACTCGCATCGTGCGGAGGTGGCTTAACAGGCCGACGCACGCGGAAGAGCCCTCGACGCTTGAAAGCGAGAAACGACAAACCAACGATTTCTCGCCGGAACAGAGTTAGTGGACTGTCAGCATCAAATATTAGGGTAGTGGATTTCGCCAGAAATCCGTAGCTCAGGTATTCTGAGCGACTTCTGGCGAAGTCCACTGCGTCTCCACTCGCAGTTTTAAACTTGACGGTCCACCAGCGGCATTGAAGGACACGCGATTTGCGCACCAAGCACCGGGACTGGCGCAAGCTAGGTGGAAATGCTACAACCATCGGGATTCACGAGTCGTCCCGCTTCCCTATCGGGCTTGCCGATTGGGATCAATCGGATCACGCATTCGTTTCACCCTTTGCCGCATGCGCCCGCCTTGGGTAGGAAGTACGCCCTCAGCCAATCGCTAGGGGACCAAGCGGGAAACAAGTGTCACCCTTCGTTCCGCAAAAATAGCGTTTTTTGCGTTGTTTCACGGAATGAAAGCAGACCGAAACATTCCGCTCGTTCTGAAACGACTCAATCGACAAACCGAAACCAACTTTCGCTCCCTTTGCGATGGAGAAACAATCTGTGTCTGACATCTACACCCAATACAACGAAGTCGAAAAGCTAATCGATGGCGAAAAATTCGAGGAGGCCATTGCGGGATTGAACGAAATCGTTGGTGAGGACGAAACGTTCGTGCTCGGCCACTTGGCGCTCGCCCGCGTCTACACCAAAACCGGGCAACACGACCTGGCAATCAAACATGGTGAGAAGGCCTGCGAACTTGAGCCCGAAGATGCGTTCAACTTCACCGCCTTAAGTGTGACGTACCAACGCGCGTGGGCCGGGACGCAAGACCAGCAATACATCACAGCGGCCGAAGACGCGATGGGCCGAGCAAGGATGCTAGAAGGGCGCTAACAAGATTGTGGATCCCTGGATCGTTTTTTTAGGGGGGGGAGATGCGATGTTCCTTGCTTTGCGGTGCCGTCCCACCGCTTCGCTACCCCAACTTGTTTAGCCAAAAAGACAATCACAGTTGACCCATCTTCGCCAAACCCGTAACTTGCCGTCTTAAAAGCATTTAGGTAGCACATCATCAACCCTTCGTTATGCTGTGGTGGATCTTGTTAGGGGATTCTTTTCCTTTAGGGTTCTCTCACCAGATCCACTACAGCTAACCCCCCAAGTCTTGGCCTGGACGATGCAAGAGGCGATTTTGTGGTGGAAAACCGTCGCAAGCGGTCGCGATTCGGCTGTGGTCCACCCACCACGGCCCTCAATTTGCCGTATCGGTTGCGAAACCCTGCCAACGTGCCATTTTGACGCAATCGATGCGTCTGCCCGCATACGTATTTTCAACGACTGAAACCATGTCATTCTTTGAACGACTTTTTGATATTCTCGGTGTCATTTTTGGCGGCTTTTTCGGAGCGGTCGAACGTGGGATCACTTCGATCTTCGGGTCTGCGAACGCTCGCCAAGTATCCAAATTGCAGCAGCGTGCGGAGAAGATCGGTGAGTTAGAGCCGAAATACGAGGCGATGACGGACGAGCAGTTGCGGGAGCAGACGGAGATTTTCCGCCAACGACTTCGTGACGGTGAGACGCTCGATAACATCCTCGATGAAGCGTTCGCCGTTTGCCGCGAAGGTGGCAAACGGTACCTTGGGATGCGTCATTACGACGTTCAATTCGTCGGTGGCATGGTGCTTCACAGCGGAGGAATCGCTGAAATGGTCACCGGGGAAGGGAAGACACTCGTCGCGACATTGCCAGCCTACTTGAACGCGCTCGAAGGCAAAGGGGTCCATGTCGTCACGGTAAATGATTACTTGGCTCGCCGTGACATGGAATGGATGGCGCCGCTCTACATGAACTTGGGGCTGACCGTTAATGCGATCCAATCAGGGATGTCGACCGGAGAAAAGCAGGCCGCCTACGCATGCGATATCACCTACGGCACCAACAACGAATTCGGATTCGACTACCTCCGTGACAACATGCGACCGGCGGCAAAGGGCGACAATCGTTATCCCAGTGAGGCGCAACAGTGCCAAGGGCCACTGAACTTTGCGATCATCGACGAAGTCGACAATATCCTGATTGATGAAGCGAGAACGCCGTTGATCATCAGCGGCCCCGCCGACTTGGACCTGGGGCGATATGCCGAAGCCGATCGCGTGGCTCGTCAATTGCGCAAGGAAGAACACTTTAAGGTCGACGAAAAACAACACAACGTCACGCTCAGTGACGAAGGGGTGCGTGAAGCCGAGAAACTAGCAGGCGTGGAAAGCTTCTATACCGCAGGCAACATGGAATGGCCTCACTTGATCGACAACGCGCTCAAAGCTCATTTCCTCTACAAACTGGACGTCAACTACGTCATCAAAGATCGCCAAATCATCATTGTCGACGAGTTCACGGGACGGTTGATGGAAGGCCGCCAATGGAGTGACGGGTTGCACCAAGCGGTCGAAGCGAAGGAAGGCGTCCCGATCAAACAGGAAACGCAAACGTTTGCAACCGCGTCGCTGCAGAACATCTTCAAGATGTACAAGAAGTTGGCGGGGATGACGGGGACTGCCATGACCGAATCGACCGAGTTCATGAAGATCTACGGGTTGGATGTGGTCGCGATCCCTACCAACCGGGAAATGAAACGGATCGAGCACCCTGATTTGATCTACTTGACCGAAAAGGACAAGTACAAGGCACTGGCCGACGAGGTCGAGCGGACGAACAAATGGGATGTGCTGACGCTAAAGGACGGCAGTGAGATTTGGGGGAAAATCCAAAGCGAAGATGAAACCGAAGTGAGCATCCTTCAGAAGGGTGAGAAACACGCCGAAAAAGTTCCAACCAGCAAGATCACCAAGGTCGAACACGCGGGACGCCCGGTATTGATTGGAACGGTCAGCATCGAAAAGAGTGAACGATTGTCAGCGCTGCTTGAACGGCGTGGAATCAAACATGACGTCCTGAACGCGAAAAATCACGGCCGTGAAGCGGACATTGTTTCTCAAGCCGGTCGTGTTAACGCCGTGACGATTGCAACCAACATGGCAGGCCGCGGTACCGACATCGTGCTGGGCGGGAATCCCGAAACGATGGCGTGGGCTCAACTGCAACACAAGTACCCGACGCGGCTGGAAGTGCCGGATGACGAGTGGAACGCATTGGTCAAAGAGATCGACGAACAGGAAAAGATGAGTGCCGAAGGGGATGTCGTTCGCGACCTTGCCGGGTTGTATGTGATTGGCACCGAACGACACGAATCGAGACGCATCGACCTACAGCTTCGAGGTCGTTGTGGTCGACAAGGCGATCCAGGCTCGAGCCGGTTCTTCCTATCGCTGGAGGACGACTTGATGCGGATTTTCGCAGGTGATTTCGTCAAGAGCATGATGGAAAGACTTGGCATGCAAGAGGGCGAAGCCATCGAATCCTCGCTGGTCACTCGGCGAATCGCCGCGGCTCAAAAGAAGGTCGAAGAACGCAATTACGAAATACGCAAAAGCCTACTCGACTACGACGAGGTGATGGACGAGCAGCGAAAACGCGTTTACCGCTATCGTCAAAACCTGCTCGATGGTCACAGTTCACGCAACATGATCCTCGACTTGATTCGGGCTCAAATCGACAAGTACGTCGAAACGTTCATGGAACCCAATTACGGAGTCGATTCGTTTGCGGCATTCGCAGGAGGCCAACTCGATTGCCAATTGGAAGCTCGTGACTTCTTGAATATGGACTTCGACATGGCCAAGTCCTATTCGATCGACCAGGCAGAACGAGCGGCAGAGGTGACGGTTGAAGAAATCGTCGAAGAGAATTTGCCGGCGGGGATGGAAGAAGAATGGAACTGGAAAGCCATGACCAATTGGTCCAACACTCGATTGGCGACCAATTATCAAGAACACCAATTGAAATCGATGAATCGCGATGAATTGGTAGAGGAACTCATCAAGAAGTCACATGAAAAGATCAACAAGGTTGATTTGAGTGACGGCGAACCCCTGCTCGACACCGACTATGGCCTACGCACGCTTTGTGCATGGATGCGACATAAGTTTGGTATCGAAACCACGCCAGACGAGTTTCGTGACGTCGACGATTATCGTGTTGTCGCCGACGCACTGATGCAACGAGCCGAGCAGGCTTACACACGAAAAGAAGCCGAATATCCCGTTTTGACCGGCATCTCTCGGTTCACCGAGAAGCAGGGAGCACAGGTATCGCTCGACCGCGAAGGTTTAGTCGATTGGGTCAACCATCGGTTCGGCGCTGAACTGAATCCCGATGATGTTCGACTCAACCGAGATGACTTGAAGGCTCAGTTGGTCGAGTTTAGTCGCAAAACGGGTGATGCAGCCGAACAAAAATACAGCGTTGCCGAAACCAAGGTGGACGAGCTGTTTGGTAAAGCGGACCCAGAGACGACAGCGATTTTGGCAAGTGGAAAGAATGGCAGTTTGGATGCCTTGATCGAGTGGCTGCAAGCCGAATTGAGTCATCGAGCGGACAAATCGGACTTGTCGCGAATGAATCGTAGCGAGTTGAAGCTAGCCGTTGACGGTGCTGTCGACGATCGGTTCTATCCCGAGATGCGGCGTATGGAACGCCAGATCTTGCTCAGCATTGTTGATGAAGCCTGGAAGAACCACCTGTTGACCATGGACCATTTGCGCAGCAGCGTCGGATTGAAGGGCTACGCTCAATTGGACCCCAAAGTCGAATACAAACGCGAAGGCATGCGATTATTCGATTCCATGTGGGAGTCGATTGGCGAACGGGTGACCGATTTGATTTTCCGGATGGAATCCTTCAACGACGCCTTTATCCGAAGCACATGGGTGGACGCCGCAACGCGGCACGATGATCCTCATGCGTCGGGGGCGGCGACGGCGAATGAATCCAACACGCCCGCTCAGCAGGCGGCGCAGCAAAGCAATCGCGGTGAAGATGCAAAGCCGGACCCGATACGCCATGATGCCCCGCGAATCGGCCGAAATGATCCCTGTCCCTGCGGCAGCGGAAAAAAGTACAAATCATGCTGCATGAGAAAACGTGGACGTGTGGTTTAGCTCAGTTGCCAACCCTCAGCGTTTCGCTTCGGGCTGATAGCTGAAGGATTGGCTAGGAAAGGATTCCGATGTTCGCAAATTTGATCTACTTTGCTGCCCTGCTTCTGGTTTCGCCAGTGGTCCTGTACCGCATGGTCAGGCATGGTCGCTACCGGCGTGGCGTCCGTGAGAAGGTCCTTGGCTTGTCGGCATCTCATGCGCGAAACCTCTCCGCTGGCAAACGTTGCATTTGGATCCATGCCGTCAGTGTCGGCGAAGTCAATCTGGTTCGTGGCGTCGCAATGCGACTGCAACAACAACACCCTGATACACCTGTCCTGATCAGCACATCGACCGATACCGGCTACGACCTGGCTATTCGGCTGTTTGGCGCCCAGCGAGTCTTCTTCTGCCCTCTCGATTTCTCCTGGGCAGTGGCAAGGGCGATTCGAAATCTCAATCCGCAGTTGCTGCTGTTGGCGGAGCTCGAGCTTTGGCCCAATCTGATTCGCATGACTCGTGATCACGGATGCCCTGTGATGGTCATCAACGCACGGCTGAGTGAATCGAGTGCAAACCGATACCAACGCTTCGGCGCGTTCACACGACGAACGTTCGCCCGCTTGTCCTGGGTCGGCTGTCAAAACGAAGCGACAGCATCCCGTTTCCTGAAATGCGGCTCCAACCCAGATCGCCTTGAGGTGACCGGATCGATCAAGTTTGATGATGCACCTACGAGCCGCGATACGGTCGAGGTGCAATCGCGACAACAATGGGCTGGCGTTGACCCCTGGAACCGGGTTTGGGTCGGTGGCAGCACCGGCCCAGGCGAAGAAGCCATGGTGATTCGCGTTTACCAATCGCTGCGGTCATCCCATCACCAATTGCGTTTGGTGTTGGTACCCAGACACGTGGAACGATTCGATGCGGTCGCTAAGTTAGTCGAGCAATCGGGACTGAAGGTCCATCGCCGCTCGACCGGAAAATCACGGAACCAAAGCAGCTGGGAATCGGACACCGTCGTGTTGGTTGATACCATCGGCGAGCTTCGACACTGGTGGGGCGTGAGCCAGATTGCGACCGTTGGCGGCAGCTTTGGGGACCGAGGCGGTCAAAACATGCTGGAACCAGCCGGTTACGGCAGCGCGGTTTCGTTTGGGCCAGACACACGAAATTTTAAAGAAATCGCCAATCAATTGGTGGCCGAAGGTGGCGCAGCCCGCGTCGCAGACGAATCGGAATTGCGACAATTCGTCACTCGCTGCTTAGACGACATCCCCGCAGCAGATTGCCTCGGCCGGAACGCACGACGTGTCATCGGCCAGCACCAAGGGGCGAAAGAGCGGACGCTCGCCTCAATCGAAGCGACGCTGCAAAGCGACGATACCCATTTTCGAGCAGCTTAGAGCCATCCGAACGAGAGCCAATCGAAACCCAGGGATTTGTGCAAATTCGGGATTCCCGCAACGTCCACCCTGCCCAAATCGGCTGGCTCAGTCACCACGAAGCTTGAGGCCAAGATCGGTCAGCTTTTCACGGACTTCGTTCAGGCTCGTGACGCCAAAGTTCTTGCACTCAAGCATCTCGTCACCCGTCTTTCTCAACAGCTCACCGATCGTGTTGAGCTGCAAACGTGCCATACACTTCCTGGCTCGCACCGAGAGATTCAGATCCGAAATAGGACGCTCTAAGAACGCTTGCTCGTCGGCCGACATGTGGCTGGTGTCGATTGGTGGATCGCTGCTCTTCTTTTCGTGCGCGAATTGACCGAGCGACAACCCTTTGCTGGTTAACATTTCGCGAATCTCGTAGAGACTCGTTTCGCCAA
Organism: Novipirellula artificiosorum; assembly: GCF_007860135.1. Taxonomy (NCBI): domain Bacteria; kingdom Pseudomonadati; phylum Planctomycetota; class Planctomycetia; order Pirellulales; family Pirellulaceae; genus Novipirellula; species Novipirellula artificiosorum. Next base: position 843,282 of record NZ_SJPV01000002.1, on the reverse strand, counting down.
AATTCTTGCTGCTCAGCAATTCCGCTTCGCTGGTTCGCGTCAAATCGCCAATCGTGTCGATGCCCATTTTTTGAAGGCAATTGCGACTTCGAACACTCAATTCGAAGTTAGCGACGGGCATGTTCAACGTTTGAGCCAAGCGGTCATTTCGTCGCTGGGCCTCCTCGTCGTACAACAAGTTGCCGGTTGCCGCCGCATCTTTCAGGTAAAGGTTCGTTTGCGGGTGATCGGGGTATGATTCCAGAATCCTCCGATAGCACGCTTGAGCCTTATCAAATTGGTTATTGTCTTCGTAGATCAAACCCAGGTTGATCAAAGCCCCAATGCCAGTCGGGAAGGCTTTCACGGCACGCTCGTAGAGCCTCAAGGCCTCTTCGTCATTGCCGAGACGCTCGTTTTCGAGCGCCAAACCGAATAAGGCCCCGGCGTGGTTTTCGTCCGTGTTGACCGCTCGTTGGTACAACGCCAGCGCTTCCTCCAGCCGACCTCCGACCAAGGCAACGGTAGCTGCACGTTGGTACATGTACTCGGATGTTTGCTCGGAAGGTCCGAAAATATTATCCAGAATTTCGAGCGCTTTATCGGTTCGTCCAGCGTAACGATGCGATTCGGCGATCCGGATCTTGCAATCATCATCGTTGTAACCGGATTTCTGCGATTGCTCGTACGCTTCGATCGCTTCTTCGAAATGGCCGAGTTCAAAATGGGCCCGGCCGGTGTAGAACAGTGCCATTGCGCTGCCGTCTGCCTTTTGCAGCGTGTTGAGCGAATTGCGGAACTTGCCCAGCAGGAACAGGCAGACACCCAATTTGGTCTGCGCCGCAGGACTGCGTGCTTCCTGTTCTTCCATTTCGTTAACGGCATCACGAAGTTCGCCGAAATGACCGTAATTCTCGGTAATCGCCGCTCGAATGGACGCGACATCGGATGGCCCAAACGAGTTGTTCGCCAACACCATCTCTTTTAAATCGACCATATCGAGTTCGATTTCATTCATCGAGAGTTGTCTCCTGGACACAAACGGGTGCTCGAAACCGTCAGCACCGCTGCAAAGAAAGTTCAAGGGCTGGAGAAAACGGTTGTTTTCTCTAGCGGGGGGTCCTCCCCGAAAGCCAGCGGTGGGATTTGAACCCACAACCCTCGCATTACGAATGCGATGCTCTGCCAATTGAAGCTACGCCGGCAAAATCCGTTCCGAATAAGAACGCGCCCTAAGAAAATATGCGATCCTACGGTTTTTCGTCAAGAGGCACCTTTTTGGTCCACTGGTATCCTTGCTCAAAATTCCGGAATTGCAGTGCTTCGAGCTGGCGGATCAACGTCTGCTGGCTACTGTCGACTGCCGTTTCAACCGTATAAACCCTTCGATCCGCCATCCTCTGAATCACGCTTCCAATCAGATAGCTTTCCGCGATGCTCAATTGATCTGGCTGCTTCAGCAGTGAAAGATCGAGAATCGCGTTGTCACAATTCATCACCTGGGCCTCAACATCACTCGACCAAAACTCGATCATCGACAGAATCTCATCGGTCCGATGGTCGATCGTTTGGTGCCGTTCGATATCAAAATGAGACATCGCCGAGGCCAAACGAGGTTCGGTTGGAATTCGTCGATGGCTCTCGATACGCGTCGTTCGCCGAAGTTGCAGCGCGTCTCTGCTGACCGGTGGACGGTAGGGGCTTGTGTTGACAACCATTCGCGAAATCGAATGGTCACGATTATAGGATCGACGTGACAACAACGACGACGTTCGCGAATCGGCTGCAGGGATTCCAATGCCATGGCCGATCGGGGGCAAGCCGGCGTAGCCGTCGTGACCATCCCGAACCAACCCCACGGTGACGATTTCCGCCCCAAGGGAGCCGATGGCCCGTTCGACGGCGGTCAGCAGCGAATCGCAAACGTCCAAACCACCATCGGGTGAAAAACAAATGGATCGAATTCGCCCCGCCTTCTCGGATCCCGCCTTCTCGGATCCGGTGCCATCCACCGCGAAATGACACCAGGCGCGGACTTCGCCCTCGGATTCGGCAACGATCAAATTGTTGGGATCGAAGAAGGTTCTTGCCAAAATGGCCTGCTCAATGGTCGCCATCGAAACCGGAGGCGAGATCCCGATACAAGACCAATGCTGGATCCAAACATCGACCAGCCGTGGCAAATCGACGTTACAAAACGGTCGAATCATGGACTCAGTCACGGCAAGCAAATCATTTCAAGAGGAAATTGACGGCTAATCAAGACAAACGAAGGTTCTACACGATCTCGTTCTACACGATCTCGTTATACACGATCTCGAGGTGCGACAAAGTAGGCTGCTGCCATCCCTGCTAACAAACCACCCAAGTGGGCTCCATTGGCGATATTGCCGACCATTCCGGTCATGCACAAGACCAACCAACCGAGCATCAGCATAACATTCGATGGTGGCATGTGGATCGGATACGACGGATCGAGTGTCGGCCGAATCCAAAGGTAGCCGAACAAGCCAAACACCGCCCCCGACGCCCCGATCGCGCGCGGCGTCCCGGCCATCGCATGCAAGAATTCGGGCAACGATTCAGCTCCAGGTAACATCACTTGCAACATCATCCCTGCAATCTGAGTCGCAATCAACAAGACCCCAAAGAACACGCTGCCCTGCAATCGTTCAATTGCAGATCCGAGCATGAACAGCATGATCATATTGAACGCCAAATGCATCGTGCTGCCATGCAAGAACATCGGGGTGACCAATCGCCAAAGTTGCCCCTTTCGGATCGACGCAAACGGATCGCCCGTTTCGGCGTACTCACGATCATCCACAAACGAAAGCGTGTAATAGACGTTCTCGCCGGTGGTTAGTTTCGTTGGGTCCTGCGACACTCGGGGACGCCCGAAATAGGACAGGTAGCCCGCGACGACGGAGATTGCGATGACCGCAATCGTAACGGGGATCTTTTGCTGGCGTCCTGGGAAATTGGCTGCCATTCCACTCGCTCCCGTGGTCGCGGGCATTTTTCGATGCAGTTTTCGCTGCTCGGCAATTCGCCGCTGCTGCTCTTCGACTTGCTTGTTCCGCAGCGTCGCCGCTTGCATTTTCACGTTGTAGCGTTCCGCATCTGGGGACGCCTCAAATGAAACAAGTTCCTCGCGTGCTTGCTCCACGTCCTTTTCGTCGCGAATCCAGATATCCCACGGCGCCCCGTCCTCAGCGCTACTCGAATCGGTCGCCGCATCAATCGCAAGCGTCACCAAAAAATCGCAAAAACGCTGTGCCAAAGCTTCGTTAGAGAGAGTGCCGATTCGGCGCATGACAAAATGACCGTAGAAGGAACCGAGAAAATGGGCCTGTTTTTTAGAACGGTAGGGTAACGGTGAAAGCGGGAACCCGGAAGGTTGGAGTCAACGCTTTCGGGCTCGACTCCGAATGGACGTGACACAGGCTGGCCCCCATACGACAACACTCAAGTTGAAGATGCGTTAGCTGGACAGCGGCACCTTGTGGGCGACATTCAGTCATTTTCCAGTCATTTTCCGAGCATTCTCGGACTCAGCGGCGTTGTCCATTCAGGAACAGGCACGGGATCACTTCCGTTGCTGGACTGGCAAGCGTTGTGACAGAATTAAAGAACCGAAGTCTTTCGATTCCGGCTACGATCCACCCGGGATTCGATTCCCAGACGAATCCTTCATGCACCGAGCGAGGGACAAGCGAGGCCTCTCTCTACTCCTGTCTTCCCAAGCTGACTTCGACGTTACCATGCCCACGCCGGAAGCCGGTTCCTATTCCGTTCGCGCCGTAGTCAAACATCCCAAGGTGACCTTGCGTGGGGAGAACGTGAGAAGGACATTGGAATAAGCGCCCATCAAATGAATCTTGAATCAAGCAGGATCACACGTGAGAAACCAACAGCACCTATTCGTTGCGGTCGCAGTAGGACTGCTTCTTCTTGGCGCAGCGCCGCTCCTGGAGGCCGCGGGGCCGATAGACTTCCACGTGGCCACGAACGGCGACGACAAGAATCCGGGCACGGAGGCTAAGCCTTTCGCCACCCTTGAACGCGCACGCGACGGCATTCGGAACTCCGGCCTCGCGGGCAAGGCCAGATGCACAGTCTGGCTTCATGACGGCGTATATCGAAGGGATGACGCATTCACGCTTGAAGAGCGGGATTCCGGCGTGCCTGAGCACCCCGTGATCTACCGTGCAAAAGGGAACGCCGCGAGGCTGATCGGCGGGACCGTGGTGAATACCGAGGCGTTCACGCTTGTCGATGATCCCGATTTGCTGGCGCGAATTCCCGAGCCGGCGCGGGGCAAGGTTTACATGCTCGATCTCAAGGCCTTAGGAATTAAGCACACGGCGCGCTATCCGGACAAGTTCACGGACAATGGCGGCATCTTCGAACTCTTCCTCGATAGCAGACGCATGCCGATTTCGCGATACCCGAACGAGCACGGCGCTATGACGGTGAAACGCGTTGTCATCAATGGCGGAGGGCAAGAGAAGTCCGGCAGTTGGAGAAATTACTATGGCGGATCGCCGGAGCAAAGACTCGCCCTGGAGAGCGAAAAAGGCCCCCGCGCCGGCGTCTTCGAGCACCGAGCGGAACACGCGGATGCCCATGCGATGTGGGCCAAGGTCCTCGACCGGGGCGTGTGGATCAAAGGGTATTGGCGCGTCGTGTGGCAAAACGAAACCGTAAGGGTCGCCGCGATCGACACGGAATCTCAGACGGTTACGCTAGCGGTTCCCGTATCAAATGGAATCGGCAGCAAGTACCATCGTCCCAATGGATCGGGCGCCGAGATCTACTGGGTCATGAACCTGGTCGAAGCAGTCGACCAACCGGGCGAGTGGGCGATCGATTTCCAGGAGCAGAAGCTCTTCTTCTATCCCCCCGAATCGCTCGCGGGCGCCGACATTTTGATCTCGGACGCCGATGCGCCGATTATCGAACTCCGGGGAACTCACGATATCGAACTGAGAGGCCTGATCGTCGAGGGCACGCTTGGAGATGGCGTTCGCATTGTCGATGGGGCCTCAAACGCTGTTCGCGGCTGCACTGTCCGAAACGTGGCCAAGTACGGAATCGTCGTTCAGGGTGGTTCAAACCACGTCGTCGAGAGTTGCGACCTCTACGCCATAGGTGCCGGCGGAGTCTGGCTGTCCGGCGGAGACACCAAGGCCACGCCGCGCGTGCCGGCGGGACATCTTGTCGAGAACTGTGACATCCACCACTTTGGCGAAATTGAGCGTGTCTACGCACCCGGCGTCAACGTCGGCTTCCGTGGGGGAGGCGGAGGAAGCCGGGTCATGGACGCGGTAGGCATGGTCGTGCGCAACAACGCCATTCACCATTGCCCACACGCCGGAGTACTGTTCAACAGTTTTGACAACGTATTTGAGTACAACGAGGTCTTCCAGTTCGCGCTCGTCTCGAACGACATGGGCGCGTTCTACAGCTATTCCAAGCCCAACGGCATCGGGAACAACACGTTCCGCTTCAACTTCATGCACAGCTCTCCAGAAGGCGACGGCATCTATTATGACAACGTGGCCGATCACGCCCATGTCTACGGAAATATCGCCTATCGACTTGGGCCTTCCGATCCCGCAAAAGAGGCTAAACGGGGGTGCGGATTCCTGATCAAGAATTTCACGAAGAACCGTGTCGATGTTTCGAGCAACATCGCGGTCGACTGCAAGACGGGCTACACGGTCACCGCCGGGGAGGGCTCCATTCTGCGGGGGAATATCGCGGTCGCATGCGGCGATAGCCACGGCGTCCCGGATCTGAAGACCTATGAAAAGGATCCGGGCTTCGTCGATCAGGCGAGAATGAACTTCGCCTTGCAGTTGGATGCGATCGTCTACTCGGACGTCGAGGATTTCGAGCCGATTCCCGTCGAACGGATCGGCCTTCACACCAACGACTTCCGCGCGACCGTACCGGATTATCGTCAGGAGATGTCGGGCTGGAAACCAAGTGCGAACGCCTCGCGTTACGACGTGCTCGATCGAGAGTAGGACAACTGGGCTATGCAAACAAGGCCCCGAATCCAGACAATGCGTGATTCCGGACGTTTTCCACGTCTCGAACAATGCTCAAACCGAAAGGACAGTCCATTGAGGGTCGTATTGCTTTCCCTCGTACTTACACTAACCTTGACAACACATGCTGTCGCTCAAACGACCGCGCCGGCTCGCTACATCAGCCCGTTGAACTGCAATTACAAAGGCCGCGTGGGAGCGATCAACCTCGTCGAGTCCGGCGATACGAAGTTCAAGGTCTCTCAAAAGGGCCACGATGAATACAATCGGTTTAGCATTTCGAAGGAGACGAAGATCTCTGGCATCAACGTTGGCAGTTTCATCTTCAAGTCGCTTCCGACACGAGAGGATCTCGACAACGGCGCTTACAGCAAGAAGCTGCACTTCGACATCTACGACTACGGCAACCTCAACGGCAAGAAGGACGCCGAACTGATCCGAGTCGGAGACACTATCTACGTGACCTTCCTTGTGAAGTTCGCGACGCCTGCCCCGACGCCGGAGCCGGGCTCCGAGTTCGATAAGGAAGATGCGAGGTACTGGCGCACTCTGTTCTTCCAATTCTGGCAGGGAGGAGTCGCCACACACCTTTACAGCTACGCACACGACACGCCTGAAGCCAAAGATGGCAAGTTTGGATACGTCACCGTGCTCACCGCGGATTACGGGGAAAACAAGTTCGTTCTTTCGGATCGATTTGAAGTCGAGCGGGGCCAGTGGTACCGGATGTACTTCCAGTACAATCCCGATGTGCGCGACGGAAAAATACTCGCGAAGATGGCCCGGCATCGTGAAGACCTCGCAACGGAAGATATGACGACGATGCTCGAGCTGAAAGGCGCGACGTTCTATCAGGACAGGCCCAAATCACGAGTGTTGCCGACCTTCGGAAACTACCATTGGGGAGGGTGTCCGCACAAAGTAGAGTCCCACTTTACGGAGATCCTTATTTCGAAAGAACCTCTACAGCAACACTCTCTCCTCGGAGGTCGTGCAGTTTTTAAGTTGTGACTGCTGAAGTGTTTAGGTATCCAACCACCCCTGCCCGCGCAGCGGGAGGGGTCGAGCGCAGCGAGGGGGAGGGCCGGTATAGAAACAGTGCTGGAATTTCATGTTGTCATCGCAGCCCGTTTTCCCTCTCCCTCGCTTAGGCTCGACCTCTCCCAGAGGGAGAGGTAAATCTTGTAAGTCTTTTTCAATCAACAACTTAAAAACTGCACGACCTCCTCGGAGGGTGAAGAGGCGATTGAGGCCTAGTGCGTGGTCCAGATTAAAAATTAGGGTGAGACCGGCCCGCTCGCGCCGTTCCGCTACAAGTTTTAGCGGTATTGGGCGCGAGCCCTCCGGTCCCTCGAACCCTAAAATGAAAGGCTCATCCGGCGGAAGCGTGCGCGGGAGGTTTTCGAGGCAGCTCTCCGGTGTCCAATCATCGCTGGCAGGAGCTATTTTCACTTGTTATCGTGCAGTTGCCGGGAGAAACGGAGTCGAGCTCTGCAGAGGTGCAACTTGACAAGGGATATCCCGGTCGACGGTGCGCCAAGGGTGCTATCGGTTCCCGGCGGTCGACCGACCGTCGGGGACTCTTTTCTAAGAGATCATTGGACACCGGAGCCATACCTCCGAAAAACCTTGAGTCTGGGGTCCGCGCGCTTCCGTCGGATGAGCCAAATTAAAGATTGACAAAACACTAGCAGGTAGCCACGAAACGCGCAACAGGAATCATCTCATGCACAGAACACACTTTGTAATGCTAGCGACCTGTATGCTCGGGGCCATCTTGGCTTCGACCGGAGCGTGCCTCGCCGAGGCCCCCTTCCATGAGAGAATGACGCCTGTTCCGGAAACGGCGAGGTTCAGGGATCCGGACTTCTTCATCTGGGGCGCCAGTATGGTTCAGGACGAAGCTGGCGTATGCCACCTCTTCTATAGTCGCTGGGCAAAAGAGTTGGGGCACAACGCGTGGGTAACGCACTCGGAAATTGCGCACGCTACTTCGATCGATCCTCTGGGGCCGTACACGCACGTTGATGTGGCGTTTCCCACTCGTGGGAAGTCCTTCTGGGACGGGTTGTGCACGCACAATCCGACCGTGCATGCATTTGAGGGGAAATACTACCTCTATTACATGGGCAACACGGGCGACGGGCAGACGATGACGGGGCTGAACTGGACGCACAGGAACAATCAGCGGATCGGCGTCGCCGTGGCCGATCATCCAAACGGGCCATGGAGACGGTGCGATGCGCCCTTGATCGACGTCGGCCCCGACACAGAATCGCACGATGCGCTCCTGACAAGCAACCCATCCATCTGCCGGAGACCGGATGGAAAGTACCTGATGGTTTACAAGGCGGTAGGTAGGAAACGCGAACTCCCCTGGGGCGGACCGGTGGTCCATCTGGCAGCCACTTCGGATTCGCCGACGGGCCCATTCTCCAAGCATCCGGATCCGATCTTCACGGCCGAGGGAGACGCATTCCCCGCCGAAGATCCATTCATCTGGGTGGAAGACGGCTTCGTGTGGGCGATTGTCAAAGACATGAAGGGGGCGTTCACTGGGGCGGGGCAGTCGCTCGCACTGTTTCGTTCAGAGGACGGCATCGACTGGTCGCCAGCCAAGCATCCGCTGGTCTCAAAGCTGGAGATCCACTGGGAGGGCGGAGAGACCGAGAGGGTCGCCCATCTGGAACGGCCTCAGCTCTGGCTGAGAAATGGCGAGCCCCATGTTCTGTTTTGTGCGGCGGACAAGGACAGAGAGCATGCGTTCAATGTGCATATCCCTTTGAAGACGACAACCCTCCCGACTTCACACGACTGATCCCGGCGGTTGTTCCGCGATCGTCGACCTATCCTAGCTCAGGGGTAAGACTCTGTGTTCGGGCGAGTCTTGGGGTATTGCGAAGGTGTAGTTTTGGGTAGTACCTGAAACGGCCCAAGTACTGACATAACTTGTTATTTTCCGCCACAGATTGCACGGTTTGCACGGTTTGTTAGAATCGAATCTAAGCCATTTCTAGTACCGGGTGTTGTGGCCCAAAAGCTGGTTTTCAGGGACATTTTCCCAAGATTTCCATCCGCTGTCAGAATCCCCCCTCTAGAACTGCATCTGCCCTCACTCTCTTGGAATCACTGTGGAACGGCGTCTACTCACCTTCATCATCACTTCGACGGCGTTCTTTTTCGTCTACTTCACGCTGCGATCGCTTCTATTGCCACCTCCGCCAGCGGTGCAACCGAACGCCGCTGCGGAGGTTGCCGAGGTAGAAGATGCTGCGGTCGAGCAAGACAAAACCGAGGAAAATGAGGAAGAGATCGCGAATTCTGAGGACGAATCTGCGGTGCAAGAGGCTCTACCGGGCGGCACGGAGCGGACCGAAACACCTCGATGGGCAACGCTGGGATCGATGGATCCCGCCAGCGGGCACTTTATGTTGATGACGCTTAACAGCCGCGGTGGAGCCGTCGAGCGGATTGAGCTGACCGAGCGAGAAGCCAAATCGAACCAGTTGAAGTATCGCCGAGTGGATGTTCGCCACGGTTATTTGGGATATTTCGCTGGTACGTCTGCTGCCGTCGTAGACGGTGTGACCGTCAATGTCGTTGGGCCGGGAACTCCCGGTGCGACCGCGGGTATCCAAGTCGGTGACGTGATCACCACGGTCAACGGCAAGCCAATCGCTTTTCGGGAACAAATCGACGCTGCACTAATCAAGACCGAGCCCGGTGACACGGTCGACATCACCGTTCTGCGGAAATCCGATTCCGAATCACAGCCCGCCGAGCTCGTCTTGTCCGCAAAGCTCAGCCAGCACCCGCTCGATCTGATCCGGCTTGCTCGCGATGGCGGCGCGGATCAAATCAAGGGCAATCTGACGCGGCTGTCCTGCTTGATGACGCTGGCGCAAATCAACAAAAAGAAAATCGACGTTGGCAAACGATCGATCACAGGCGTAGCCGATCCGGCACAGATGGTGTGGTCGATCGAGGAAAAGCCTGGCCCCACAGACGCAGTGCCTGGCACGGATGAATTGACGTTCTCGCTGACGTTGACAGCCGATGAACTGGCAAAAGCAAACGGCGAAGCGGTGGAACTGGTCCGCTCGTACCGTTTGCCCGAATCGAGCTATGTCATCGACATGGCGCTTGAGGTTCGTAACAAAGGCACCGAGCCCCATGATTTGGCTTATCGATTGTCTGGCCCAAACGGATTGACGCTCGAAGGGTGGTGGTACAGCAACAAGATCAGCCCCAACTTCAGCGGTGCCGCAGCTCGCGACATTGTCTACAAGAACGTTGCCGATGGTCATGAGTTGATCAGCGGTTACAACCTATTGAAGCGAGCGAAAAAGACACCCGAGGACGCAGACCAAACGATTTTCGCACCCGATACCGGTGAAGCCTCACAAGCGTTGAAGTACATCGGTGTCGATGCTCAGTACTTTGTCGCAGCCTACCTACCACCATCGGGTGAGGAAGTATTTAGTGATTTTCGCCGCGCCACGGCCGAGATTGTCGCGGACGCTGACAAAATCGAGCGGCACAAAGAACGCGCCGTCAACACCTCGTTTTATCTCACCAGCAACGTGGCAACCGTGGCTCCAGGAGCAGCGATTCGCCAGGAACTGCGAATGTACGCCGGCCCCAAGGACGCCGACATCGTCGAACCCTACGGTCTCGGGGACGTCATCTATTATGGTTGGTTCGCACTGTTTGCAAAGTTCTTGTCAGGGCTGCTGCATTTCATCGGAGGCGTGATCGGCAACTACGCGATCGCCATCATCCTGTTGACGGTGCTGGTTCGTGGTCTGATGTTCCCCCTCAGCCGTAAAGCGGCCGTGAATGCGCAGCGGATGCAAGAACTTGCACCCGAGCTAAAGAAGATTTCCGAGCAGTACAAGGACGACATGGAAGGCCGGCTGAAGGCTCAGCGAGAGCTTCAGCATCGAGTTGGATTCAACCCGATGGCCGGTTGCTTGCCGATGTTCATGCAGTTGCCGATTTTCATCGGACTTTACCGAGCCTTGTCGGTCGATATCGAACTTCGCCAAAAGACCCTTTCGTCGATGACCGAGTGGGCGTCCAACCTCGCTGGCCCCGACATGCTGACCTACTGGGGCGATTGGCTTTGGGAATACCTTTCAGGTCGAGGAACGGGCTGGTTGGGTCCCTACTTCAATATTTTGCCCGTGATCGTCGTCGGCTTGTTTTTGCTGCAGCAAAAACTGTTCATGCCTCCAGCGACGGACGAACAGACGGCCATGACGCAGAAGATGATGAACATCATGACCTTGATGATGGGGCTTTTCTTCTTCCGGGTGCCAGCCGGCTTGTGTTTGTATTTTATCACCAGCAGTCTGTGGGGAATCTGTGAGCGCGTGCTCGTGAAAAAGACACTTCCCAAGGGCAAACACTTCAATCTGGATAACACCGTTGACGGCGTTGCCGTACCCACCCAGAAAAAGAAGCCGACGCTGGCCGATCGCATTCGCGACTCTGTGAACAAACCGGAACCGAAAGCGGAACGGCCCAACAAACGCCGCCGTCCCGACGGGGGCAAGAAACGATCGTAGCCTCGGACCGACGCGATTGGGGGTTTTGGCGGTTCAACCGCGGGAATCAGCGTCCCAAATAGGCATCGATTTGCTCGGCTTTTCGCATCAGATAGGGCACATGCTGTTCCGTTGCTTGGATCAAGCGTGACAATTGCCTCATCTGCATGGTGAACTCTTCGGCAAACTTGCGCTGCTGCTCATCACGCCAAGTCTGTTCCAGTTGGTTCATTTGTGATCCCAGCGCCGTCGTACTCTGTTTCATTTCTTCCGAAAACCGGTGCAGCGATGCTGCAAATTGTCTCAACTGCTCAGGATCCACGACGGCTTGGTTCATATTGGAACTCCGTGTAAGGAAGAATGTCACTAGTGGTCTGCGGCAACTCAATTTTCAGCGTAGTGGATTTCGCCAGAAATCCGTAACTCAAATGTTCTTAGGGACTTCTGGCGAAGTCCACTACGTCCCAACTCGCAGTTTTAACCTTGACGGTCCACTAGCTTGCCGATTGGCGATTCGTTTGAATCGCAATTGTGTTCAATAGCAAGAACCTACAACAATACCTGCGGCAGCACAAAACAACGACACCCCGCCCCGAAGCCTGGAACGATTTGGTGTCGGGTGGCCGCTTCATGGACCGTTTTATACCGATGACGGCTGAGAGTGAATTGTCATCCAAGCCGATTCACAGGAACCCATCGAGTTCAAAGGCCAAATGCCAAAGCAGGAACTGACTACCCAGGAAGCAGATCCCACAGCCTCGGATCGTTGAGTGAATCGGCGATCAGGACTGCTCCATCAAACGTTTGCTCACGAGTATTTTCGTTCGGAATCGCCACCGTTTGTGCTCCCGCCGCGACGGCCGCGGCACAACCGTTGCCGCTGTCTTCGAGCACGAGCATCTGCTGCGGAACAATCTGCATGCGCTGAGCCGCTGCCAAGTACATTTCGGGATGCGGCTTGCCATGGGTCACATCGTCGCCGCTCAGAACGAATGCCAACGCATCGCTCCATGCAACCGTACCCAAAATCACATCGACATGTTTCTGACTGCTGCTGGTGGCCAACCCAAATGGCAATCCCGACGCGATCAACCGATCGATCCACCGGTTCAATCCTGGCATCGGCGGTACGCCATCGGCGATCAACCCACTGTAGATTTCGTCGGATTCGCAAAGCAGACGATCCGCAGCGATCGGCAATTGATGCATCTCGATCATCTGCTGCATCGCGGCAACGCCCACTCGTCCCATCATCCGCGTTTGCAGCTCTTGGCTAAAGCGATACCCGCGGCGTTTCAGCAGTTCGTCGCCGACTTGCCAATACAACCGCTCGGTATCAAATAGCAATCCGTCCATGTCCAATGCGATGCCGAGAACCGGATTGGCGGAGTTTAATCTTGAAGCGTTCATGTTTCGTTTTTGCCTAGGTCACACCGCGAAGCCCTTCTTCGACTTGCGGCAAATCTCCCAACGATTCGAGTTCGAACAGGGTCAAGAACCGTTCGGTGGGGTAGTAATGGGGAACCGGCTTACCACCCGTTTCAGGCGGCTTTCGCACGAGATGCAGCAGCTGCCGACGAACCAGTTGATTCAAGAGCGGACCACAATCCCGACCGCGTTGATCTTGAACCTTTTGGGCCGTGATTCCCGGCTGGTAGGCGACCAAGGCCAACGCCTCGATCGCTCCCTGTGACAACCGTGCTTCTCGAACCTTGCCAACAAAGGAGCGTCGGACATCCTCGACGTCAGGCGAAATCGTCATCCGATAGCCGCCGTCATGTTGCACAATTCGCAACGATTGCCCAGCGTCCCGGTACGATTCGTTCAACCTCTCAATCAATTCGACCACTTCTTGAGCAGAAACCTCTCGCATCAACGAAGCCAATCGTTCGGCAGTAAATAACCTGTTTTCGGGATGGCCAACAAAAAGTGCTCCTTCAATAATGGCTTCCGGAGTCACCAACTCGTCTTCCGCAATCGGATCGATCAGCTCATCGTCATCTTGTTCGACCGAAGACGCGTCGCCATCGTCCGCTTCGCCATCGGTCTCGCTCGCTCGAAACGCCTCGGGGTCGTGCTTCGCGGCTGCGCGGGCGTAAGCGGCTCCAAGGTCATCGAGCGAAAGCTCTTCCTCGGATTCCCGCTCGTCTTCGTTCGCTTCGTCACTCATTCGCTCACACCCATTCTTGCGTGGTCGGTTTGATCACGATTTCAGGCACATGAGCTCGGGGCGGAAGCGAGCAAATCGCCACGACCATCGCAGCAATATCCTCGGGCTGCAAAATCGAAGCCTTGTGCTCGGCCGTCACTTTCACCGGCCGGTTGTCCAAGATCGGTGTGTTCACTTCCCCCGGGTAGACGTTCGTGACCCGCACCCCTTCGTTGCGCACTTCGTTCGAGACGGCCGTTCCGAGCGCCGTCATTGCAAACTTGCTGGCGCAATAAACGACTCCCCCAAGTGCGATCGCTCGCTTGCCTGCAACCGATGAGATATTGACGATCATGCCATCTTGCCGGCGACGCATCGACGGCAGCACCGCATGCATACACCGGTAGGCTCCGGTTGCGTTGATTTGCAAGACACGTTCCCAATCCGAAGGCTCCATTTCCGCCATGGTCCGATTCAGGATATTGATACCAGCACTGTTGACGAGGATATCAACGTCGCCATCGCGCTGCTCAATCGAAGCAAAAAAACGATCGACGCTGTCGGCATCCGCGACATCAAGCACACACGTGCGAATCGGGGGATCACCAGCAATCGATTCCGCCAATCGCTGAAGCGGTTCGATGCGACGTCCCCCCACCGTCACGCGACAACCGGCACGTGCGAGTCCCGAGGCGATCCCGGCACCGATTCCCGTTCCGCCGCCCGTGATCGCAACCACTTTCCCCGCTAAACTTGTCACTGGATACGCCTACCATTTGTTGTGAATCGGCTGTTTCGGATGATCGTCTCCGTCGGAGACAAACGACACCCGTTATCGTCCGAATTCTTGTAGAGATGCGACCATTTGCCGCCGAACGGCGGCTCGCAAATTACGGCGTTGCCGCCCAAGAATCGTAACAAATGATTGGCGATTGTCCTACGTGCCGCTGACGTCCCCTGGTGCAGAAGAGAGAAATCATCTCGATAGCCCAACGGCGTCTACCGGGTGCTCGATTCGAGTGATGGCAGTTCAGCGATTTGAGTTGCAGGGGTGAACGGTGCTTCGGGGATTTTTCGATCGATCATCTTAATCGGCCTCGCCGTGGCAACGCTTTTGCCCATCGATAGAAAACTGCCGCCAACGCCATTGTAGCCAACCGCCGTTTCCCGCTGATCTAAAACGGAACCGCTTCGGAACGGCCCAACACCGAGGACATAAGTGTCGTTGTTGTGTGTCAGTGCTGTCGCATCGCCACCGCCGCCAAGCGTCATCCCGGTCTTTGCGTCGTAACAAAGCAGACCAATCTTGGCGGTTCCCATCTGAGTCGCTCGCGAAGCGATCTTGATCTCGGGTATCTCGATCGGCAACCCAGGCACTCCCAGTGAGGGGATCCCTACAAAACTCTCCTGAGAGTCGGTGCCAATGCCACCACTGCGAGGTTCGAGCACCACATCGGCCTTGTCGATCGCCGCAACAATCTGGCCACCCGATTCGAGCACCTTGTGCCGCAGCGTCCCGACCAAGTAGCCCTTATCGACCGAGTCGAGGTATTGCTGGTCGATAAACACCCGGTACCCGGCTAGGTCGGTGAAATGGACGTTCGAAAATGCGCGGTCAATCGCCGCGGAGATCAATAATTGCTCCGTCCCGGTTCGCGAGGTGTTCGACGTCGTCGTCGTCGCGCAACCACTGCTAAGAATCGACGCACTCCCCACAACAACCATCACCAACCATTGCCGATGCCCGCCTCGTTTGTGTTTTGATACCATCGAAAAGAACCCTATCAGATAAGTGACCCAAATTGCCTTCATGACGACTCGGAGATGGCACCGAATTGATCGGCCCCCTCCGCAGCTGTCTCAATCGCAAACGCTTGCGACCATTCAAGCTAATTCGGCCCCCCCTCACACATAGGATCAATGAACAGGTGAATAGACGCATAGCCGACCAATTGCACCCAATCCTCGTGAGCTACGCCTCCCACGCAAAGCACCCTCTTTGAATTTACTGGGAAATATGGGTAGACAAACGGTATCAAATTGACTTAGATGTACACCGATGACCTTGGAACATGTGTTCCATTTGGTCCTTTGTTTCTCAGTGTTGTTTCTCGCGGGCTCTTGGCAGGTCCACCTCGCAGATTCAATCGTGCGTGCCGTATCAAACGCAGGAACCCCATTGCGGGACTGAAGTCGCTGCACTTTGCATACAATGCAAGCCGTGCCCCGCTTTGCATTGCAGCGGAGTGCAGCGACTTTCGTGCCGGCGGGTTTTCAGGAAACCGTGCTTCCTCGGTATCGAGAAGCGTCGCTTTGAACGCTATCCAGCACTAAACGCCCAACCACCATTTGCTGATCCCCAGCCAGAGCGGAACAAGCACCAATCCAGCCAACGAGGTGGGCAAGACGACTCGCAGCGCCGTCGACGTGTCGCGGTGGTACAACCGAACCAGCACAATGGGGAAGACGGCGGCCGGCATGGCCGCCTCTAGCATCACGACCAACTTCATGTCGTGGCTGACCAGCGGAGTGAACAGGGTCAGCACCGTAAGGATGGCCAACATCAAGAGCGGTAGCAGCAATTGACGAATCCCGATCGCACAGCAAACCACTCGCATCGAATCGGCCCACTCGATTTTTTGCAGATTATCAACGATGATTGCGCCACTCAACATCAAGCCCATTGGAATCGAACAACTGCCCAACATACTCACCGCCCCCAGAAAAGAACTGGGGATCATTTGATCGATGCCGAGGTATCGGATGACCGACGTCGTTACGACTGCGATCATCGGAGCCGTCAAAACAGCGCGCCGCCACGTCGTCGCGCCGCCAATCACGGCGATCCCGACACTCCACAGCGCCATGTCGACTCCGACGTTATGTAAGATCAATTCAACCACGGCGTCGGGATAGAAACGAAACGCCAACGGCAACGGGATGTATCCGTAGTTGCAGATGCCAACACAAAGGGCAAACGTGCGCTGCTTGGCATCCGTATCGAGCCCAATCCAATGCCCAAACCGCTTCGCGATCAACAGACTGATCAAGAATCCAAGCGTGGTAAAACAAAACCCAAAAACGGGAGGGAACCACGCGGACGAAAATTGATGCAATTGCTCACTGTTGAGAATCCGGTCCGCAAACAGTGAGGGTAGCAAGACTTTTGCGGTCAAATTCGCGAGCGAGGAATCGGATTCGCGCGTCAGCCAACCCATTTGGCGGCAGAACGCTCCAACCCCTATGACCAAAAAGACGCCCAAGACGCTCGCGATAATGGGCCAGAGATCGGAAAGCATTGTTGCCGTGTAGCAGTGGAGTCCAGAGTCAGGAGAAGGCAGCAGTAGACCGATAATCGTGTGGTTTTGCCACCCCGAACCCAAAAATCTCCGCTATTGAGAGTGCACGTCCGTGGAGGCGACGGCCCATGCCGGAGGAGGCATGGGCTGCAAACATCACCCATTCCACATCACGACCTCCAAATCGCAACGCTATTTCTTGACCCGATGAAGGGTAACGACAGGGGTGTCTGCGAGCTTTTTACCATCCTCGGTCATGTCCCGAATCTGCCATGTGTAGGTGTCCTCATCAACGACCTTGTGGTAAGCGACTCCCTTGAGGAAGTTCCCAGCTGCAGTTCGGTAGTTCCAATTCAACCGAAGTTCCTTCGGCCCAATCTTCCAGGTCCCCGTACCTGATCCACCCAGCTTGCTAAACAGCCAATGAACGACTTTTCCTGACTTTGGATCCACACCGACCATCTCAAACCCAGTGTGCGCTTCCTTGCCATCAATTTCTCCACCAAACTTAACTCCGATATAATTCTTGTCTTCTATCCAGTACCAAGTTTCATACCGATTCTCGGTTGCGCCAGGCTGATACAAGTCACCAAGGTCGAGCCCGTCCTCTTGGACGGTGGTGGTCGCTTCCCAGTCACCAATAAAGAACTCCATCGCTTTCAGCGTTTCATAATCCGGGCCAACCTTACCGATGCGTTCAAACACGAAATGAACCGTGACGTTGCCGTTTGAGCTGACCGTATAGGTAAAGCGATCGTGAGAGGTTCGATCCACGACGATGTCCCCAGCAAAGGGTTTGCCGTTGACCGTACCGACGCGCTTGCCGGTCGCTTTGCCCAACTCGTCCTCGAGAACCTTGTCGTAGGTGTTGGTGAAATGATTCGACTCGGCGAAGGCGTGCTCGACCACCTTTCCTGATCCGGGATCGATGCCTCCGAGCAGGGTGCCCTGTGTGACGATCCCATTTACTTTGCCCGACCACTCATAGAGAAGACTTTGGCCATCGGCCAAACGGCCGACGGCCATTTTGCCGGTAAACTTCTCGCCGTCGATCTGACCAGCCATCGACCAATCACCAACAAGGTAGGTTCCGATTTTCGGCTGATCAGCCTGAGCCGGTGAAGTGAATCCGACCGCGAGGGCAGTGAATGCCAAGGTTACAATAATGCGATTTCTCATGATCTTGGTTCCATTTTCTTTTTGAGAGGGGAGATCGAACGCGTCCATCGTTCAATGCGACAAACCGCCTGAAATAGCCTGATCAATCTTCGGATTATTCCATTTCTCGTTGTACTCTTCCCTCAATGAATAACCCTGAGAGATCCGAAGCGGGTAGCCACCTTCACCAGAACATGGTCCACCGCCGATGCCAACAAGGCCTTCACTCGCGGCTGGCTGAATCTCGAAAAGAAAAAAAGATCGATAGATTGCAGTATTTTTCCGGGTCGTTTTCGCCGTTTTAACGCATTGACCCTTGGAAGTCTAAACAGGAGCCCAAGGGAATATCCGCGATGAATCATCCAATGCCCAGCGAAGATGACCTGTTTCTTATTGCCCGCGCCGTGGCTGACCCTTGTGCTCGGGAAGCCTACCTAAAGCGAGTGAGTGGCAATGACCATCCGCTTTATGAACGATTGGTTGCGAAGCTGGAATCGGACGAAGAGCACGAAAGCTTTCCTGTCGGCTCACCACCGGGATTAGAGGGAACGTCTGCGACGCTGCTGAGCGAAGCTGCCGGCGACAAGATTGGACCCTACGAACTGTTGCAACGGATCGGCGAGGGCGGCTTCGGTGAGGTTTTCATGGCCCAGCAGACCAGTCCGGTACGGCGAAAGGTGGCATTGAAGGTCATCAAGCCAGGGATGGATACCAAGGAAGTGGTTTCGCGGTTCCAGGCGGAGCGTCAGGCTCTCGCGATCATGGATCACCCGAACATCGCTAAGGTTCTCGATGCAGGACAAACCGTGACAGGGCGACCCTATTTCGTCATGGAATTGGTTAGGGGCGTGACGATTACGAAGTATGCGGACACCAACAATCTGTCGACCGACGAACGGCTAGAGCTGTTTGCGTCCGTCTGCCGCGCCATTCATCACGCTCATCAAAAAGGCGTGATTCACCGCGACATCAAGCCCAGCAATGTGCTGGTGACGCTGCATGATGGAAAACCGGTCCCCAAGGTAATTGATTTCGGTGTCGCCAATGCGATCAACCAGCCGTTGACAGAACGCACCATGTTCACCGGGTATGGACAAGTCATCGGTACACCTCAATACATGAGCCCTGAACTAGCTGAGGCGAGCGGCTTGGATGTCGACACGCGCAGCGATATCTATTCACTCGGCGTGCTCTTGTACGAACTGCTGACGGGTCGTACGCCGTTCACTTTGGAGCAAATTCGCAAAGCGGGACTCGATGAGATGCGGCGGATTATCCTTGAACTCGAACCGATGCGCCCCTCCAATGCGATCCAGATTTTGGATGCGGACACAGCTACCTGCGTCGCCAATCATCGTTGCACGAAACCCGATTCGCTGACCAAACTGTTTCGGGGAGAACTCGACTGGATCGTGATGAAAACGCTGGAAAAGGACCGCGGACGCCGATACGATTCGGCCAGCGGTCTTGCTGACGACGTCGAGCGTCATCTGAACAATGAAACGGTCGAAGCCAGACCACCCTCGTTTGGTTAAAAACTGCTGAAGACCTATCAACGCAATCGGCTGGTTTGTCTTTCTGCCGCTGCCATTGCGGCATCGCTGTTGGTCACCGTTGGTGTTTTGCTTTTCTCGTCGGCTGAAAGTCAACGCAAGACACGCGATATCGCCATTCCCCATCACGCTCGGCCCAGCGAACACGTTTGATAAGACAAACGGTTCGATCAGCCGGCGTTGTCGCCAAGTCAACGCCTAACAGACGGAGTGGATACTCTTAGAAATCACCCTCAATGGTTTCACGAAGGGCACGCGTTCCCAATGCTCCCCATAAACCATAGGGACTGGGTCTCCCGGGTGCACGAGCGCCAGTTGCTCCCCACCAGATGTTGCCAGCGTTCTTGTTGCCAGCTTCGATCGAGTCCGTAATGAACTTTACGGCGCCATCGCCCATCAAAATGTGAGCACCGCCCTGGTGTCGACTACTCGGCGCGGCACCCGTCTCTCGCCAAGTCCCAGCACCGTGGGTACAGATAGGCGAATTCGGTGGAAGAATCGTGGTGATTCCACTATGGATGGTGTAGCCACTCGCCCACTTCAGACCTCGTTGCACTTGATCACTTCCGCTAAACGGGGCGGTTGGATCCCAATTTTGAGGGCGTGTCGGATCAACAAAGTTCTCGCATCGGGACGGATCGTTAATGATACTCCCGCCGCTACTTCCATTGACCGCCCGGGTTGTTACATCGGAATCCCCGAGATCCGTATTGAATTCGCCGCCCATGATCGTATTGGAAAGCCCGTCGATCACGTCTCGGAATCGCATCACATTTCGTGAAAAGAACATCCCACGGCAACTGGTTTTGGCACGAGGCAAGCGCGTCGCGTTGACCGTTCCATTCTGATTGATCCCCCCGTCATTCTGCAGTCCCAACGCATCGCCAACGCACACGCCGTAATTGGTACGCCCCTGGCCAGGCAAACCGCTTCCCGGATCGCTCGGGCATCGGTAAGTCGCGATATCGGTCATCCAAGGATCGTATCGATACGTTCCTTGCTGCGTCAGATTGATGTCCGGGTTGGGCCCCATAGGACTGAAAAAATAAGTTCCTGCTGCCGCCACAGGGTCCGTTACCGCAAAACGGTTACTAATTTGTTCCCAAATGGCTTGTTGCTCGATGAACGGCGTCAGCGGCACCAAGGTGCTCAAGTTGTTAATGTTGTTGCCACCATATTGCCCGCCCATGGTGGTCGGAACACGCGACTGCGGATCATTGTTCCCAAATACCAAAGAGGTTCCACCTCGATGAACCGGCAGCTGGCGGAATGCGGAGTGATAGTTGTGAAATCCCAATCCGATCTGTTTGACGTTGTTACTGCAACTCATCCGACGTGCAGCCTCTCTCGCTGCCTGCACCGCGGGAAGCAACAGCCCGACCAGCACGCCGATGATGGCGATCACCACCAACAACTCAACGAGCGTAAATGCGCTGCGTTCTTTTCTAAGACTCATTTCGAAAACCTCTCACTAAAATCAAAAAAAAACAAAAACAGAACCACCCTCAAATGATGCTTCAAGAAACACATCATTCCATGGAACTTGATCAATCCGTTCAGGATGCGAACGTTCACTCCATCGCATCACTCATCCGGTACTGCTCTTCTTCGCTCGGTGGCTCGTCGTCAGCAGTCATGACGACATCAGGATTCTCTTCCAGGTAGGACTGAATTTCGTTGGTAGTCGAATGCGGTCCTGCATCGTCGCTACCACAACCCACTACCAAACCCACAGCGAGAAAAAGACAGAAAAGACTGGCTGCAGAACGAATCGATTTGGGCATTTTGAAGACTCCAAAAGAAATTAAGATTATGAAAAACAACAAAGCGTGTCGTGGTCAGAACCAAATGAAGATTTTGCGCCGCTTCCAGGTTTGGAAGCAACGGCGAGAGAACAACCGCCCCGAACCACTCCCAGAACACTCGTCCGCAAGGGAGGACCGTCCGCAACAACGAACACAGCTTTTTATAGGAACTACCATTAATTGTACACCAATGACCAGCCTCTATCATTGAATCATCTCAGAACGCCTTCTGGAAATCGAGCCACCCCTATCCTAAGCTATTCCCGACAACCACTATCAAGGGGTCGCGATTTCACGTGACGGCCAGCGGTTGGCCAAACAAAAAAAGCCGAGCCTCTTGGTGAAAGAGACTCGGCTTATCGCTTGACGGTGATTCGGCAGAGAAATCCGCGGGACTAGACTTCCCAGCCTTCACGATATTCGCGTTGTACGAACTGGTTGATTTCCGGAACGTTCGGACTCATCAGCTCCTTCGCGTTCCATTCGATTCGCTTGCCTTCGCCGGCACGCAATGCCAGGTTCCCGACGAGAATCGTTTCGGTCAAACGGCCAGCGTAACCGAAGTTGGACAACGTGCCAGGTTCGTACTCGCCCTTGACCGTGCTGACGAATTCCCATTTGTGTCGCTCGTCACCACCCGCTTTGAATGGAATCCGCGGCAACGTTTGCGCAGGCATCTTGTAGTCGGCGAAGTCATCTTCGGGCAACAAGTAATGCTTCGCGCCGTAATCATCAGGTGAGAACAACAAACCTTTGCTACCAACGACCACTGCACCACTGGTTTTGCGACCACCTTCTTTCTGATCCGCCATGCGTTTTTGGAAGGACGCGGGAAGTTGGCTGATGATTTCATCCGGTGGAAGCTCGCCACCGTCGTACCAGTAGAACTTACAGGCGGGCAATCCTTCTCGCTCAGGGAATTCGAACATCAAAGCCGAACTTGCGGGATAGGTTTCGCCTTCCACAATCCCAGGATTCCTTACCGCGGTGACTGCGATCGGGTCCCACAACTTCAATGCCATGACAGGCATGTTCGTCGTATGGCACGCCATATCGCCGAGGGCACCGGTGCCAAAGTCACACCAACCACGCCAATTGAACGAATGGTATTCGCCTTTCTTGAACGGACGCATCGGAGCTGGGCCGATCCAGGCATCCCAGTTCAAGTCCTCGGGAATGGGATCTTCACCGTCTGGGCGCCCCTTGCCTTGCGGCCAGATCGGTCGGTTGGACCAAATGTGGACTTCGGCCACATCGCCGATGCCACCACTTTGAATGATCTCAACCGACTCACGCAAACCGTCTTCGGCCGTTCCTTGGTTACCCATCTGAGTGATCACACCCATTTCGGCAGCCGTTTCTCGCATCATCCGCGCTTCGCGAATGGACCAAGTCATGGGCTTTTGGCAATAGATATGCTTTTTCATACGCATCGCACGAATCGCAGCAGCGGTATGCGTGTGATCGGGGGTGCTGACGGTAACGATATCAACCTTGTCACCCAGTTGGTCGAGCATTTCGCGGAAGTCGTTAAACTGCTTCGCGTCGGGATACTCGCGTCCCTTCTTGGTCAAGGTTCCGCCATCGACGTCACACAAACCGACAATCGCAACGCCTTGATCGCCGATGTGGCTGGTATCGCTACCGCCTTTGCCGCCGACGCCAATGCATGCTGCGGACAAACCTTGCAGCGCCGAATCTTCACCGCGGCTGATCATGGAGGTCCCGGACCAGAAACCAACACCAGCGCCGATCGCTGTGGTTTGGCCAAGGAAGGTTCGCCGTGTACTTTTTCTGCTCATCAAATGTCCTTCGAAAGGTTTAGGTAGGAAAAACGGAGGTGGGATTTTGAAAAGGTTCGCAAAACCGCCCTTCCAGGATACCAAGGGGGCGGTCGAGGGACAACAATCCTGCCTTCTTCATTCTGATGCGGTTTGGGATGAATGACGGAAGTGGTTTCTTGCCAGAATTTGAGCAAGGGCTTAACCTTTCGGTTCCGATTTCGCTATCCCACCGACTCTTTGGAGTATCGACCCACCATGGCCTCTATTGTTACCACGTTCGCGATCGATCGCCGCCATTGCACCCGAACGCTTGCGGTCACCCTTTGGCTTTCCACATTGTCTTGGATCGGATGCGCCCGAGAAGACTCCACTTGCGTTGTGCCGATCCCTGAATCGAGCGTGGAAACCGTACCCGCCCAGCCAGCCGTTACGCCCGATTCACCCGAGGACGTCGCCGCCTTGACCGAGGCGGGGTACTTGTTGAAGAAGAATGTCGCAGGCAATGTGGTCGAATTGGCCGTTGCGAGCGAAGGGCTTGCCGATGGCACCAGCATGGCCGACACGTTGCCGCACCTTGCAGGCTTGCCCAATGTCGAAATTGCGAGGTTCACCGGCCCCGGTGTTACGGACGAAGGGCTGTCGGTCATCGAAGGATGGTCGAAACTCAAACGACTTGACCTTACCGATTCAGCCATCACCGACAAATCACTCGATTCAGCAGGAAAACTCGGAAGCCTCGAAGCGTTATTCCTACGTCGTACGAGTGTGTCAAAAGACGGCCTTGCCAAGTTGTCATCGCTTGGCAAATTGCGAGCGATCGATTTGCGCAACACCAACGTGCAGGATGAAGCACTCGATGAGCTTTCCAAGATCAAAACGCTTGCCGATATTCAGGTTGAAAAATCCAAGGTCACCGACGACGGTGTCGCCAAGTTGGCCGGTTTGCCGTTGAAATCGTTTAATGCCAACTACTGCACCTCGATCAGCAACGAATCGTTGATCGTTCTTGGCGGGATGCCGACGTTGCAGTCGATTCAATTGGACTATACAAAAATCAATGACGATGGGATGAAAGAGTTGGCAGGGCTGTCGAAGCTGACTCGCCTCCGCATTCGCGGCACCGATGTCACCGGCGTAGGATTCAAGGCGATCGCAAATCTCAAAAACCTAAATCGCCTGGAACTGCGTGACTCTTCGATCGATGATGACGGGATGAAGGTCATCGCGTCGTGGCCAGGCGTCGCCTTCTTAGACTTGGCCGAATGCCGATTACTGAGTACCGATGGATTGAAACTGATCGGTGGATTAAAGGACTTGACCTACGTTGGTTTGTGGGAAACCAAGACCGATGACGAAGTTGTCAAGGAATTCGGCAATCTGAAACAGCTGACTGAATTGAATTTGAAGAGTACGGATATCAGTGACGAATCGATCGACGCCTTGATGAAGCTTGAGAACCTCGAAAACCTCAACGTCGCTGGAACTCAATTGAGCGACGATAGTTTCCGCAAACTCGCAGAGCTGCCCAAGCTGAAATACCTCAACGTCGCAAACACGTCCATCGGGTTCGATGTGATCGACGAGTTGGCCGAAAAACGAGCCGACTTGAACGTGATCGAATTCGAATGATCCGCAATCGTGCAGGAAGCTGACGCGTTCCTTTTTTCAGCAGAACAGGATGGGGTCGGCGGATCACAGGGTGGTTTCGAGGCAGGCAGATGCATGCATGCCAACAATTGGGTTGCTGGCAGCTTCACGCTGTTGCGTGCAGCATCGTGCATTTGCCATTACAATGGGGGGCATGAAACATCTCACCTCGATCCTGATCGTCGCCGCGATTCCGACCCTTTCGTTGCCAGGTTACGCAGACGATCTCGCTACGTCGGCGGGCCGGCATCGTGCCGTCAGCACGTTTGTTGAATCGTACTGCATTGATTGTCACAGCACCGACGATCCGGAATCGGGCTTGGTACTCGAAGGTCTGGACGTCGCAGCGGTTGCCGCATCGCTGCCATCGAGTCGTGCCGATTCCGACGTCTGGGACAAGGTCGTCAAGCGGCTCCGTGCTCGCCAGATGCCGCCTGCGGACTACTCGAAGCCAGACGAAGCGGACTACGACAAGGTTCTTTCGACCATCGAGTCGGTACTCGACGATGCGGTCGCCCGTCATCCTACCCCGGGCCGGACCGATTCGATCCGGCGACTCAATCGAGCCGAGTATCGAGCTGCGATCCGAGATTTGCTGGCGCTCGACGTCGATGTCGAATCGTTGCTGCCACCCGATCAGTCGGGACATGGTTTTGATAACGTCACCGTAGGCGACCTGCCACCCGTTTTGCTCAATCGCTATTTGTCGGCAGCAGAGAAGATCAGCCGATTGGCCGTCGGTGGCACCGGCCTCAGCCCCGGTGGAACCACGATCCGCCTGCCTGCGGATCGGTCACAAGAATCGCACGTCGACGGTCTACCGCTTGGAACACGCGGTGGCACGCTGATCCAGCACCACTTCCCCGTCACGGGCGAGTATGAAATTCAACTACGCTTGACGCGTGATCGCGATGAAAACGTCGAAGGATTGCGTGAACCTCACGACATTGATTTTCTGATTGATCGCGATTTGCAGCATCGATTCACCGTCAAGCCACCTGAAGGCAAGGGATACGGCAAAGACGATACGCTGGTGGAGGCCCACCTAAAGAAACGCTTCCGTGTCACGGCGGGTCCGCACCAAATCGGCGTCACCTTTCCCCAGAAGTTTGCTTCGCTTTCCGAAATCAAGCGACAACCTTTCGATGCCAGCTTCAATCGCCATCGTCATCCTCGCCAGACCCCGGCATTGTTCGAAGTGTCGATTGTCGGACCCTTTGAATCGGAAGGCCGAGGCGAGACCCCCAGTCGACAGCGTCTGTTTTCTTGCCGCCCCCAAACGGACGCCGAACCCGATGCTTGTGCAAGAAAGATCTTGGCTCCCTTGATTCGCTTAGCGTATCGACGCCCCGTCACCGAAGACGACATGCTCGTGCCGATGCGATTCTTTCGACAACGCAACGATACCGATGGTTTCGAGGCCGGCATCGAAGCGGCGCTGACGGCCATCTTGGTGAACCCACATTTCTTATTGCGTGCGGAATCCGATCCGAGCGGAATTGAAGCGGGCGAGGTCTATCGCATCTCGGACCTGACGTTGGCGTCTCGACTCTCTTTTTTTCTGTGGAGCAGCCTTCCGGATCAGGCTCTCTTGGATTTGGCAGAAGCTGGCACGCTTCATCAGGATGAAGTGCTGGTGTCGCAGGTTCAACGAATGTTGAAGGATGAGCGGTCACAGTCCTTGGTCGAAAATTTTGCGGCTCAGTGGTTGTATCTGCGAAACTTGGATTCCGTGCGACCGGACATGCGAAAGTTTCCTGACTTCGATGACAATCTTCGCACTGCGATGCGTCGTGAAACCGAGTTGCTGTTTGAATCGTTGATCCGAGACGACCGCAGCGTGTTGGAGTTGATTCGCACCGACACGACCTTTTTGAATGAGCGGTTAGCGAGGCATTATGGAATCCCCGGAGTCATCGGCAGCCATTTTCGGCCCGTCACGGTCACGGACGCACAGCACCGTGGCGGTATTTTGCGACACGCCAGTATTTTGGCGGTGACATCCTACGCGACCCGAACCTCACCGACCCTTCGCGGCAATTGGATCCTGAAGAACATCCTCGGCACACCGCCGCCGCCACCACCACCGAACGTGCCCAGTTTGCAAGACAAGGCTGCGGCAGAACGTTTGACCGTCCGTGAGCGGCTGACGTTACATCGAGAAAACCCAGCCTGCGCCGCCTGCCACAACTTGATGGACCCGGTCGGTTTTGCACTGGAGAACTATGATGCGGTCGGTCGTTGGCGGATCTTCGAAGACGGCCAAGGCGTTGACGCGTCGGGTGCCATGCCGGACGGAACCAGCGTGGCAGACGTTTCCGAATTAGAAGCGGGCATCCTCTCGCGCCCCGACGTTTTCATTAGCGCACTGACCGAAAAACTGCTCACCTTCGCGCTCGGCCGCGGCGTCGAATCCTCGGACGGGCCCGCTGTGCGTCAAATCGTTCGACGTGCAGCCGAGGACGAATACCGTTTCTCATCACTTCTCACCGGCATCGTATTGAGTCCCCCTTTTCAATTGAGGATTTCCGAATGACGTTCAACCAAAACGCCCTCTCGCGGCGAACGCTTTTGCGAGGCGCTGGCGTCGCGTTTTCGTTGCCTTTACTCGATGCGATGATTCCCGCAAACACCGCATTGGCCGAAACGGCCGCGGACGCTTCGAAGTTGCGCCGACTAGGGTATGTCTACATTCCGATGGGATTCAATCCACGTCAGTGGACACCGGAGCATGATTCGTCGGACCCGCCCAGCAACGACTCCCTTGGTTCTCTGCCGTTCACATTGCAGCCGCTGGAAAATGTCAAAGATCAAGTGACGGTCGTGACCGGGATGGAGCTGCGCAACGCCTATCCCGGATCTCACGCGACGTCCAACGCCGCGTTCTTGAGTGCAGCACGAGCGAAACGTACCGAGAGCTCCGACTACGAGCTTGGCGTGACCGTTGACCAGATCGCCGCCAAACACTTCGGGAGCCAAACTCAATTGGCTTCGTTGGAATTGGCCATGGACCTGCTGAATAACGTGGGTCAATGTGACAATGGATACGCATGTGCCTATCAAAACAACCTCTCCTGGTCCTCACCGACGACACCGTTGCCGTCGGAAGCTCACCCGCGAATCGTGTTTGAGAGTCTTTTCGGCGAAGGGGGCTCGCCCATGCAGCGTCGTGCGGCACTGCGGCGACGATCCAGTCTGCTTGATGCCGTCGCCGAAGAGATGCAACGGTTCAAGAAGCAACTCGGTGCAAAAGATCGCAACAAGGTCGATGATTACTTTGACAGCGTTCGCCAAGTCGAGCAACGGATTCAACAAGCCGAGGCAAACGTTGCTGACAATCCGCTGCCCGACTTGGATCGACCGGTGGGTGTCCCCGCCGCCTATGCCGACCATGCACGATTGATGTTTGATTTACAGCTATTGGCATTCCAAGGCGACATCACGCGAATCGTGTCCTTCCAATTGGCTCGCGAAGCCAGCACTCGGTCGTATCCGGAAATCGGGGTCCCTGAGCCGCATCATCCCGTGTCGCACCATGGCAAGAATCCCGAGAAGCTCGAAAAGATTGCCAAGATCAACCAATTCCATGTGTCGCTGTTTGCAGAGTTTTTGGAGAAGATGGCGGCGACGCCCGAAGGGAACGGATCCTTGTTGGACCATTCGCTGTACCTGTATGGCAGCGGGATGGGCGATTCCGATGCCCACGATCATACCGATCTTCCGATTTTGGTTGCTGGCGGAGCCGCAGGCAACATGCAAGGAGGCCGCCACATTCGTTATCCATCCCCCACACCGTTGGCGAATCTTCACTTAACCCTGCTGAACAAAGTCGGGGTTGAAATGGATTCGTTCGCGGACAGCGATGGAACGGCATCCGAGTTGTTCGAACCCTTGTCGGTCTAGGCCACGCGGCGCTGCGATTCCATCCACCCGACCTTTGCTCTTTTCGAAGACGTCTCGACAACCGCCCTATGAATCTCGCCATTCACCTTCGCCTCCTCGCCACAACCTTCGCGATCTGCGTTTCGGTCGTTCGCGCGGAGGATTCATCGCCGATCGCCGATGCAGCACAATCGCAGCAGTGGCAACGTGTCTCGGACCTGATCTCCCAAGGCCATTCCCCCAGCGATCCGCAACCCGATGGGATGACCGCGATCCATTGGTCCGTCTTTCACCAAAACGTCACCACAACCCGACAGTTGATCGAAGCGGGTGCGAATGTCAATGCAACCACTCGATACGACATCACTCCGTTATCGATTGCTTGTTCGGCCGGCAATGCCAAACTCGTCGGCACATTACTGGAAGCGTCCGCTGATGCGAACGCGACTCAAACCGGTGGCGTGACACCGCTGATGCTTGCGTCAAAATGTGACAATCCTGTATCGATCAAGTTGTTACGCTCACACGGAGCGGAACTGGAGGCGACCGAACGACGCGGGCAA
Organism: Novipirellula artificiosorum; assembly: GCF_007860135.1. Taxonomy (NCBI): domain Bacteria; kingdom Pseudomonadati; phylum Planctomycetota; class Planctomycetia; order Pirellulales; family Pirellulaceae; genus Novipirellula; species Novipirellula artificiosorum. The sequence goes on along the minus strand of NZ_SJPV01000002.1, from coordinate 813,855 downwards.
ACGGCGATCATGTGGGCAGCCGCGCACGGCAACTTTGCTGCCGTCGATGCACTGTTGACCGAAGGTGCGGATCCAGCGGCAACCAGCAAAGGTGGCTTCACTGCCTTGATGTTTGCCGCTCGCGATGGCCACCCGAAAATTGTCGATCGTCTCATCGAAGCAGGAGTCGACGTCAATGCAGCCCTACCCGCCACAAAGTCTGGTGAGCGTGCACCGCGAGCGGGAACCTCCGCTTTGATTCTGGCAGTCGAGAGCGGCCATTTTGAATTGGCCATGCAGCTGATCGGCTACGGGGCCGATCCGAACGACCAACGTAGCGGGTTCACACCGCTGCATGTCCTCACTTGGGTTCGCAAGCCGAACCGCGGCGACAACCCCGATGGTGACCCGCCTCCAAGAGGCTCAGGAAACATCACCGATTTGCAGTTTGTGCGGGCATTGGTCGATGCCGGTGCGGACGTCAACCGGAAACTCGAATCCGGCAAAGGTGGACGGGCGGTGCTGAACCCTCGCGGAGCCACACCGATGTTGTGGGCCGCCAAAACCGCCGATCTGCCGCTGATGCACGTGCTGTTCGAGCTCGGTGCCGACCCGATCCTTGGCAATGTCGAGGGCTGCACTCCGCTGATGGCCGCAGCAGGCGTTGGCGTACGGGCGGTCGGCGAGGAAGCGGGCACGGAGAGAGAGGTGCTTCAGGCATTGGAGTTCTTGATTTCTTGCGGGGCGGACGTGAACACCGTCGATGCCAACCAAGAGACGGCCATGCATGGAGCCGCCTATCGCAACTTCCCCGCCGTCGTGACCTACTTGGCTGCCCACGGCGCCGATCCGGACACTTGGAATCACAAGAACCAATCGGGCTGGACGCCGGTGATGATCGCCCAAGGCCATCGGCCTGGCTCGTTTAAACCATCGCCTGAAACCGTCACCGCGCTGGAATTGGCCCTGAAAACGTCGCCATAGAATCGACTCGATGCTCTCGGATCAAGTCGTCTTCATGGATCGCAGCGTGAAGCGACACGACGGCAACTTCTCTAACCCATGCTCGATCCGGCGGCTAGAGCCTGAACTCCGACGCGCTGGAGTCGTAGCCTTTAGGCGACTGCGGTTGGGGATGCTTGCTCACTCGGGCGGCTAAAGCCTGAACTCCAACGCGCTGGAGTCGTAGCCTTTAAGCGACTTCGGTTGGGGGCTTGCTCGGTCGCATGCTGAAGCGTGAACTCCAACAGCACTTCATTCCTCCAAAGCAGCGGCATCCTCGTCTTCGTCAGTGCCAGCCTCTTCGCTAGCTTTCTCTTCCTCACCCTCAGCTTCCTTCTCGCCCCCCAGCGTTGGGTCCTCAAGCGTCGCAAGTTCCACCGTCAACACGATCTCTTCGCCCCTGCGATAGATCTTCACCTCTTGAGTTGAACCGACCGGTTTCCGCTCGACGACTTCTTGCAACGTGCTTGGCTTGCGAACTCGCTCACCGGCGAACTCCAAAATCACATCGAGCGGTTTTAGTCCGGCGCGATCGGCTGCCGATCCTTCGATCACCTGGTAGGCAACGACCCCTAAACCAACGGGAAGTTTGAAGATCTTTGCATTCTTTGGATTCAGTTCCGCAAGCACGATCCCGATCGCTGCGCGGCGAACCCTTCCATGGTGGTCCAATTCATCCGCAATCCACTTGGCTTGGTTGATCGGAATGGCAAATCCGATGCCTTGATAGCCACCGCTTCGGGTCGCGATTGCCGTACTGATCGCAATGGCTTTGCCATCCAAGTCCACAAGCGGGCCCCCTGAATTCCCCGGATTGATTGCGGCATCGGTTTGCAACAACCGTCCTCGACGAATTCGCACCAGCGTTCGATTCTTGGCACTGATGATCCCTGCACTGACGGTCGCCTCGAGTCGAAAGGGACTGCCGATCGCCAGGACCCAATCTCCAATTTCCACCCTGTCGCTGTCCGCGAGCCCGGCTGCTTGAAATGGTTGCTCCCGTTCAATGCGAACGATGGCGATGTCGCTATCCGGGTCGCCGTGCACTTCGCTCGCTTCAATCTCGGTTTCGTCCGCCAATTGAACCACGACCTTCTTCGCCCCGGTAATCACATGGTTATTGGTGATGATCAAACCACTGGGGTCGACAATCACCCCCGAGCCAAGTCCCGTCAATTGCAACGAGTCGCCATCGACGTTTTCCCGAGGCGGTGGCGTCGGTCCTGGTTGATCGGTGTCGGCATCCGCTGCCTCTTGCTGGCCATCGGATTCGACATTTTGGCCGTAGGAGTAAACCGTCACGACCGACGGGGTGGCTTGCCGTGCAGCCAACCGAAACGCTCGGGACAGCGCACGGGGTCCAGCCTGGATATCTTGGGCGCTTTCCTGATCCAAACCCTCCGCGCCGAGTTCGTCTGCCCGAGCCACGGTGGAGACGAAAAGCAGAGGTAACAGACAGAGCAACAGCGCGGTCGGAGGAAAGCAAGGAAGACTTCGGTTCATATCAGTTCTTTTCAGTAGAAGAAAGCGATCGGTGTCGCCATCGGATTGCGGATGCCCTGTCAAGCAAAATCCAATATAACGAGTGAAGCGATGGTATGTTCAGTCCATGGCAACCCGTTTTCTCAAGGATCGGTTCGCGATGATTCCTGCATCACTATTGGCAAAAAAACGAGAGGGTCAAGTTCTCAACGAACAAGAAATCTACTTTCTGATCGATGGATTTTGCTCGGGCTCGGTCGCCGACTATCAAATGTCCGCTCTTGCGATGGCAATTTGTATTCAAGGGATGGATGCTGCGGAGACTCGTTATCTGACCGCCGCCATGGTGGAATCCGGCAACCGTTTGCCCCGAACAAGCGACCGCCCGCGAATCGACAAACACAGCACAGGCGGGCTCGGCGACAAAATTTCACTGGTCCTGGCGCCGCTGCTGGCGACCTTCGACGTGGATGTGCCCATGATCAGCGGCCGAGGCCTTGGATTGACCGGAGGCACGCTTGATAAGCTTGAAGCGATCGAGGGATTCCAGACTCAACTCTCGACCGAACAATCCAATAAAATCCTTCGCCGGGTCGGCGCATTCATCTGTGGTGCCAGCGACGAGATTGCTCCGGCGGATCGACGCTTGTATGCCATTCGCGATGTCACCGGCACCGTCGAGTCCATTCCGCTGATCACCGCCAGTATTCTTAGCAAGAAAATTGCCGCGCGGCTCGATGCCTTGGTGATGGATGTCAAAGTGGGATCGGCTGCCTTTATGAAGACCGCAAGCCAGGCTAAGGAACTGGCCAACACGATCATCCAAGTCGGTTGCGAATCGAACATGCCAACTACCGCCATTGTCTCCGACATGGACCAACCTCTCGGCGAAGCGGTCGGCAATGCGATCGAAGTGAATGAAGCGGTCGCGGTGCTCGAGGGGAAGGGCCCCAGCGAGGTTCGCGAGTTGACGATTGAACTTTGCGCCAACGTACTGATCGCAGCGCAAGTCCTTCCGCAACGAGACAAAGCCATTGAGCGTCTCAACCAACACCTGGATTCGGGAAGTGCGAGAGAACGATTCGAGCAGATAGTCCGGGCACAAGGAGGAATCGATCGCTTTCCGCTTCCGCTGGCGCCGCACGAAACGATCGAGGCGGAGGCGAATGGATGGGTCGAGAAGATCGACTGCGAGAAGATCGGACAGATCTTGGTTGAAATGGGAGCAGGGAGGAAGCGAGCCGATGACAAGATTCGCGCCGACGTGGGCGTGCGAATCCACGCCAGAATTGGTGACAGAACCGAGCGTTCCCAACCCCTTTTGAGCGTTTATGCCCCCCACGCCACTCGCTCAGATCACGTGGAAGCGTTGCGCCAGGCGATCCATGTGGGGCCCAATGAGATCCATGCGAATCCCCTCATTTTAGAAAGGCTCAACACTCACACCGGCAAGTCGATTTGATACAATGAGGGCGGCGGCTGGATGCTGCGGAATGGCTTTTCCCCCTGTCCCTTTTGCACGAGTGCTTTGTTCAGGTCCCGTCTTAGCTTGTCCTCGGAAAGGGGGGGCGTATTTTGGGGTCCTGGCACCCTTTCTAACCAAAGTGGTTTATCCAAATTTGGCGGTCAACGAACACACGAGTGGACCGTCATCATTAAAATTTAGGGTAGTGGATTTCGCCAGAAATCCGTAACTCAAATGTTCGAAAGGACTTCTGGCGAAGTCCACTACGTCCCAACTCGCAGTTTTTACCTTGACGGTCCACTCGTCTAATGAATTGAGCAATCGCGATGGCAGAGTTACTGAAGCCAAGAGACATTGAACGACTGACTCATGCCGCAACCATGGTGCGCGACCAAGCGTACGCGCCTCACAGCCATTTCTACGTCGGTGCGGCGCTGCTGATGGATGACGATGTCATCATCGTGGGCTGCAATGTTGAGAACGCCAGCTATTCGATGTGTTTGTGTGCCGAGCGGGTCGCGGTGGCCTCGGCGATCGCGGCGGGATATCGAAACTGGCGTGCGATCGCAGTCGCCAGTGTCGGAGGTGTCACGCCCTGTGGTGCCTGCCGACAATTCTTGATGGAATTCAGCAGCGACTTGCCTGTGATTGTCACCGACGTCATCGATGGTACTCACCGCGTGCTGCGTCTTGCCCAATTGTTGCCCGACGCATTCGACGGATCGCGATTGCCATCACATCCCTAGGAAGGCTAGCCCGGATGATTCGTTGGAGTGGTAGGCTTTAGCCGATTGCGTGCTGGATCCTTGCTGAATCGGCTTAAGCCTACGACTCCAACCTGCGCAGTCTGTTTTTTAGTCAATCGGTGTAAGCTGATTGCATACAAGGGGTTACAGGGGTCATGGTCGTTGGTTCATGGCATCATAAAACCGCGACAACAGCGGCCGAGTGTCGGGAATAGTCAGAGTACCGATCTGGCCGGCGCGGACTTCCCCACTTGTGATGGGGTCGAGTTGGGTGATGCTTTCCAGATGGGGTTGGACGAGTCGAACTTGGTTTGTCTCATTCGGTGCTGGCTCAACCGCCAAGGGGCCACCCGAGGTCGCGGCAAAGGCGGGATGAATCAGGCTGCGAAACGCACGCGGACGCAGCGACGCTGGGGTCGCCTTGATCGACTGACCTCCCCGCAACCGAACCGTTGTCGCCAAACCCTTCGCGGCGGCGTGCTGATACGCGTCAAGGTCGTCTTCGGGAATGGCTGCCAAGAGCTCCTTTTCGTTGGGGTCCGAGACACGAAGCAACTCGAAGCCTTGCGAAACAAAGCGTCCCGGCAGCGTATCGATCTGCTTGCCAACGACATAGCCGTCGCGAGCCGCGATCACCGTCAACTGCGCGACTTGGTCGTCAAGTTCCTGCAGCTGGCGAGACAACGAATCAGCGTTTTCCGTAAAGGCTGCCGCTTTGGACAATTGCCCTTGGCGACGAAATTGTACCGCTTGCATTTCTGCTAGCTCCGCTTCATCTGCTATTTTGTCGCGACGAATCACCAAATCGGGATCCGTGAGCTGAACCAGCACCGTCCCTTTCTCGACATGCTGACCACGGTGGATGTAGACGCTCTCGACAAACGCATCGCTCGGGGACCGCGCGACTTGCTCGTCTTGAAACCGGACAACCACCGGAACTCTGCGGTCCAGCGGTGAGTTACTGGTACTTAAGTTTGGAAGGACGCTGACGATTAACGTTGCGTAGAACAACAACCGACTTCGATAACGATTCAGCCCAAAACGCTCGGCAGGCGCCAACCGCCAAACCTTGTAGATCCATTGCATTGCCGGTAGAACAAACCACATCAAGAGTGCAGCAACCGCCAACAAGATCCCCAATCCTTTGGCCCACATCGCCACGCCTAAGATCAGTCCGCTCATCCATACGATCTGAAACAAAACGCTGCACGCAGCATGTGCCGATGCAAAGCTCCGCCGCCATCCAACCATCAGCGATCGACTTTGAGGTATCCCCAAAAGCATCCACTGCAAAAAGCCGGTGAGATCACGACGGCCATGCATTCGCAGGTTGGGGATCTCCGTTAGATCGGACACGACATAGTATCCGTCAAGTCGCAGGAGAGGGTTGGCATTGACAAGCAACGTTGCAGGACCAGAAATCAAAAAGAACTGTGCAGCCAGATGTTTCAGATAGCCCTCTGGCATCATCCACCATGTCCACGCGGCAACCGAAGCCATTGCCAATTCCAAATAGACGCCTCCGAGTGCTATCTGCACTCGTTGAAATCGGCTCTTTAAACGCCATGCATCGGTCACATCGACGTATGCCAAAGGGGCAAGAAAAAAGAACATGATCCCCACACGACCCACGTAGACACCATGATGCTTGGCACAGATCGCATGCCCTGCTTCGTGGACCATCTTCGCGAAGCACCAAATCAAGATCATGATTGGCCATAGATGCGGATCAAACAAATGCCGCATTTCGGCTGCAAACGAGTGCCAGTGTCCATAAACAACCATCAACCCACTCGCGACGCATCCCCCCCAAATCGCAGCGCCGAGGGGTGAGAACAACCGACCCAATCGTCGCTCCAATTTGGTCGCAAGCCAGTCGCCATAAAACAGCGGGATCCGTTGGCTGATCAGCAACGGCAAATAGCCTAGTGTTCTCTGCAATCCGCTCACAGCCGCCGCTGGCGCCGGAGGAGGAGACGGCTCCACCGGCCCGGGAGTTGGAGGAATCGAAGCGGTCGGCCGCTCGTCGCGTGCGGTGAAGCAAGTCGCCGAGGGGCATTCCTTGGAACGATCCGTTTGAGTTTCGTCGGTTTGACAGGGGGCCAACGACGCAGGCCTATCGATTGCACCGGATTCCGCCGTCGATGCCCTTTGGGTCGCCGTGACCGGTTCGCTCGCAACCACAGCAAGGTTGCAGCGCATCAGTTGAGCAATGAACCGCGCAACATCTTCGGCCGACCAATCGATTCCATCCGCAACCACGACGGCATGAACGTCCGTGACACCGTGGATCCCATCCAACAATGTCGCGACCCGGTATTCCTCAGGCCCAAACTGATAGAACTTCCCCGTCGCTTGGTGATGCGCAACGTAAGCGGTTCGTCCGCCGATCTCGCGAGTTGAGAATCGGACGTCACGATCAAGTTTGACGGTTGTTGAAGGAGTGGGATTCATGATCTCTGCTGCAGCAATGCCTCAACCTTTCTGACTGGAATCTCCGTTAGTACCCGATCCACCACAAAACCCTTTCCACTTTTCCTCTCACCCAACTCCAAATCCAGGGGCGCACGGGACCAAAGGTCGTTGCATCGCCCTGCATACCCGGTCTCAACTTCCCGTCTTCATTGTCGACTTCGATCCGACCGATGAAGACGTTTTCATCGTCGCGAATTTCCGCAGAGGGATACAGGTCGTCTAGCTCCAATTGCATCGATGGGCCACCGATTGCAGCGAACCGAACTCGGGTGGCCGCGTGCGTTTTGACATAGCCAATTTCGTGTGCCGGTATCTCCACTTCGATCGCAACCTTCTGCATCGGCGATATTTCAAATAGCGTCTGGCCGAGTTCCAACGGAGCACCAACGTATTGCTTCAATTCGCCACTGATGACGACTCCATCGATCGGGCTCACCACATCCAATCGATTCAAGCGATCCGAGATCAGCTCAAAGGTACGGCTCAATTGACGTTCACGGAGCTTTGCTTGCTGCGCGTCTGCGATCCGTCCGGTTGCGAGTGCGGTGTCATGCTCCTTGCAGACTTGCTGGATCTCCGACTCAATCGCCTCTCGCTCAAGCCGCAATGGCCTGCCATCGAGGCTGGCTAAGACCTCGCCCACCCTGACCGTCTGCCCCGGCTTCACAACGGCCGACAATAAAACGGCTTCGAAGGGGGCTGCGACGAGACGCTGCTCCAAAGGCTGCACTCGGGCCAGGCAAGCGACTCGATAATGAACCGGCCAGAACGCCAACAGACTGAAGGCCAGCACCACCACGCCAGCGACCGCTAACGTGCGGCGTGTCAGATTCCGGATCGCCTTGGGAGCCACTCGATTCGGACGACTCCAAAAAACCATGGCGACCGTGCCAGCAACCGTTTGCAGCCACTGGGAAAAGACGTCCTTCGCTGCCACCGGATGTACCCAAACCACACATTGCTGGGACGAATCACCCTGGGGAAGGCAGAGGACGATCGCCGAATCCTTCCGAAAAACTCCTGCCGGTCGGTCCGCTAAATCGGGCCACTGCTTGGCGGCCTGCTCTCGAGGTCCGCTTTCCGGTGCAAGCCACCCCAACCGCTGATCATAGAGCCGCCGGAGCTTCGAATCTCCCAATCCACAGCGCACCGTTGAGTCGGGAAATCGTCTCGAGATTTCTTGAGTGAGCGTTTGAACTGCATCCGTTCGAGTCTCCGCCACGGCAACTGCGCGGATGACCTCGAACAGTTTTGCCAATTGCTCGGGTGGTTGGTGATCGGTCGTTGCCGCAGATCGGAGCGGAATCCCGCTGGGTTGCGTTGAGCATCGCGCAGGGGCCGTCGACGGCTTTGGCGCAGCAGCGACCGACGGCCCCATGTTGCCGGTAAGCGAGACGTGCAGCATCGAGTCGGTGTTAAACGAATCGGTCCTCGGATACGTGCTCACCGAGATCGTGTCTCCTGATTTGAAAGCCATGCGGGTGTTGGCACCAGCGAAACGGAGGGTTGGGCATCCGGCGAGATACTCAAAGTGCAACGATCACCCGCACGGAGTGAGTGACTTGAATTGTCAAGTTCCACCCGAATCTGAACGGTTCCGCTTTCACCATCGATATCTGGCGCGATCGATTGGATCTGAGTTGCGATGGTTGATCCGGTGCTGCGCAAGTAGACGCGTCCGGGCGATCCCACTCGAATCATCCCAATCTCCTCTGCGGGAACGTTGAAGACACCAATCAATTTGTCGATCACCAGCAATCTCGCGATCACGGCATCACTCGGTGAGACATACTCGCCCGGTTCGCGATACAGGTGCGAGATCACGCCTCGCTTTGGAGATCGAATTTGGCGTCGCTCAAGTTGCAACTCATATCGCTGCAGTTCCAACAATCGTAATGCTGCTTGCTCGCGAGCCGTCAAGTCTCTTGCTTGCGAGATTTCAAGGTCGGCCTCAGCCCGGCGAAGCTCATCCGGTCGAGCCATGTCTTTTTGCTGCAGTTCACGCAGGATCACGGCACGCGATTGTTGTAACGACAATTCTGCCGCCGTCGCATCGAGGTTCCCTTTCATCTCTGCTTGCAACCGTGCGATCTGGACCGCGCTGCGTTGAAGGTCGTCATCGAGACTCGCAATCAACTGGCCTTGCTCAACAACATCACCAACCTCGACCAACATTTCACGAAGCAGCCCGACATCGACGGCCGCGACCATGACGTCGCAATCGGGCTCGGTGAAACCATCGTAGACAAGCATCCGCTGCGCGGATCGCCTGACCGCTTGAGCGTGCGTGTTTTCTGTGGCACCGACCGCACAGACCATCAACATGCCAAAACAGCACGCTTGTCGCATCGCAAAGCCTAGCGGTGTCCAATGATTCAATAGATTCATGCTCAATACGCCTCTTCCAAGTAGTTATCCGTGAGTTGGGACTCACCCAATTCGCTTGGTTGTTCAATCAATCCAGCATCGAGAATCAAGGCCCGAGTTGGCACGGGAACCGGTGCCGGCAACTCCACCCCCTCCGCTGTTCGCGACGGATGGGGATAGGAGGGATGCAGCAAATGACCGCGGTCCGAATCGGTGTCGGTTCGATCGGGAAATGCAGACAATGCTTCGGAAACGGGAACCTGAAATGCACTGATCTGATTGCCATGATCGCATCGCGAGAATTGGATTTCCTCGTGAGTCAGTAAGGTTCCCATGGCTTGCTGCAACTCGACCAAGGCAACGAGATACTGGACCTGTGTGGAGACCCATTCTCGCTCGGCATCCGCGCGTCGCTGCTGTGCGTCAAGCAGATTTTCCAGCACCAAACCAACACGTGAACCATCACCGCCCACCATCAACCATCGCTGCGTCAGAATCGTTTCTTCTTCGATGGCCGCTTCGACCAGCTGCCGCCGCGTTTGTTGACGCTGGATCGCGGTTTCAACGCGAATCAACGCCGTCTCGATTTCGCTCCGTGTGGTCTGCATTGCTTCGCGTAATTCCTCGCTTTTTTGGCGATACCAAAACATCGATTCTCGGTACCGCGATCGTGCGTATCGGCGTCCACGAGGCAATTCGTACTCGAGCCCCGCACTGACCCCTGGTTGGAAGTTCGAGAACTGATCACCAAACGATTGGAAGAAGTCGTAGTCTCCATTGAGTCCCGCCAAGTAACCATCGACAACGGCATTCAACTGTGGCAACAACTGATTGCGGCTGATTTGCAAGGCCAATGCGGCCGATTCAAGCTCATGAGCCGCCGCACGTATTTCCGGCCGACTTTCCAAACCTCGCTGGACCGCATCCCGTAACGTCCACGGAAAAGGAGCAGCAAGGGGAGGATCGGTCGGAATCATTTCCAACCGGCTTTCCGCGAGAACCAACTCGGGGCTTCCCACCAAGGCGGCTAATCGGGCCTGTTGCCGACGAACCATCGCTTCCGCTGAGATCACTTGATCCTCGCGGCGAGCCAAACGCCCGCGAACCTTCGCCATCTCAATGCGACTGGAATCAAAGTCGCTGCGTCCCTCGATCACTCGTTCCACTTCTCGGCCGCGCTCAATCAATTGTTGCTGCTGCAAAAAGTGACATCGAAGCTCATACAAACTCCAATAGGCAACAATCACCTCGGCGATGCGTTTCTCAACCTCGCTCCGCATGTCTTGCCAGGAAACTCGCGAATCGATTCGAGCCTGAGTCAATAGACGCTCGGTATAAACTTGCCCGCCACTTGCGAAGAGCGGACGCGACAAGCCGATGCTTAGCCGCGAGTTGCCCTGGTTGGTGGGATCGAAGAACAGACTGTTGCTGTCCAGCGTCCCAAGTTCCTGTGACAGGTCCATAACGGTACCGGCGCGGGTCGTCCGCTGAACCGAGGCACTGGCGGCAACCGAGTCTTGAATCAAGCGGCTTGGACCACCGGTGGTCAACGTATTGCCGACCGGGTCATTCGTTCGCGAGCCACGGGTCTCAAATAGCAAGGTGGAATCAAACGCCGAATCTTGTTGAATCACCTTTTCTAAGGCCATGCTCGTCCGATAAGAAACGCTTTGGATCCTCGGGCTATGTGCCAAGGTATCGAGTAAAACCGTGTTGAGATCAAAGGAAACAAAATGTGGCTGGGGCATGATTGGCCCCGAAATCGACGCGTTCCACCATTGGAAATCTCCCCCTCCGTACGCCTCGCTCGCTACATTTTGGGGCGTTGAAGCTTGCCCTGCCGTCGCTGGCGTTTGCCCTTTGGATGATGGCGCAATGCTAGCGGTCGCTGCAAAAGCAACGATCGCTAGCATATATGCCGTCAATAGAGTGGGGCTTCTCAAACGCATCCCAGATTAGCCGGCGTGCGATAAACGAATGCGGACCTTGCGCAAAGTCCGCTTAATCATTGCATCGGCCGATGGCGCCGCAACCGTTGCAAGGACAGCGTCGAAAACGCCGGACTCCCCCATAAGTGGAGTCGTTAATCGATGCTGCCCATACGATCACGCTAAACGGAACATTCGGACACCGAGTGATCAAACGGTCGCAGGGAACGTGCAATTTATAAGTAGCGGCACTCTGTTTACCGCGAGGGACCTTCGAAGAAGAACTTTCGGATTTCACTCTCCCGCTTCGAGGTCGTGCAGTTCTTAAGTTGTAACTAAATCAATGTTTAGGTATCCAACCACCTCCTCCCGCTGCGCGGCTCGTTGTACCGCGTATCTCGGGTGGTGTCTAATACATCTGCGGGGTAGGTGACGAGATTTCGCTCTGGACTTTCGACAAACCGCTGCGAATGATTGTTGCCTTGCGGTTCGCGCTGGTGCTGCGAACATGGGAAAGCCTGTTGCACGGAGGTGCGGTTCATGGGTGCGGTGGCTCTCGGACTCCTCGGTCAAAAAACCGGCTCATCCGACCGAAGCGCGCGGAACCCAGACTCAAGGTTTTTTGGAGGTATGGCTCCGGTGTCCAATGATCTCTTAGAAAAGAGTCCCCGACGGTCGGTCGTCCGCCGGGAAACGGTAGCACCCTTAGCGCACCGTCGACCGGGATATCCCTTGTCAAGTTGCACCTCTGCAGAGCTCGACTCCGTTTCTCCCGGCAACTGTACGATAACAAGTGAAAATAGCTCCTGCCAGCAATGATGGGACATCGGAGAGATGCCTCGAAAACCTCCTGCGCACGCTTCCGCCGGATGAGCCAAAAAACCTATGTGCGTTAGAGCCTCAGCAAGCTTACACCTTCGCAAAAATCGGACAAGCGACGCAGTACCCCCATCTCCGAGAAGGAAAGTGTTCGTTGGCTCGAAGGATCTACCCCCGAGCGTCCGCGTCAACGTGGTGCTGTGCGAAGAGGTCAATGTACCCGAAGGGGAGGATCCGATTTGCTGGATGCTGGTGTCCAACTTGCTGACGCACCTCCGTTGCATCCGACAGCAATCGATGCCCGCCGGCGGGCAATGGCAAACCAAGCGAGGCGAGTGTCGAGCATCCGCTGCACACCGCGCACACGAGCAGCAATGACACCGAGACTTGGATCACCGCTGCGGTTGAATCCGTCTCACAATTCTATCCTTCGTTTCTTGGGTACTCGTGGACCGTCAGCATTAGATTTTAGGGTAGTGGATTTCGCCAGAAATCCGCAACTCAAATGTTCTCAGGGACTTCTGGCGAAGTCCACTACGGGTCAACTCGCAGCTTTGTCCTTGACGGTCCACTAGTAGGTTTTGTTCAGTTCGAGCGTGTTCTTCTTCAAACCAGACAGGTAGGTCGGTTCCAGAAAAAACTGAATCGCTTTTTGTCCAAGTGTTTTCCCGGATTCAGCCGAATCACGGGACTGGATGCCGTTCCACCAACATCAACGTGAATCACTCGGTCCCGCAACGCGTCGTTTGCCTTGGCGATCAGCGCCACGGGCGCAGGAACGGCTAGCATCAATGGCGAATCCATTAAGCTCAGCAACTGATCCGCCGGCCCCTCTTGCCCGGTCGTCGCGGTAACTTCCATATCCAATCGCCCGCCGATCGTCGTCGTCCCCGTGACCAGCACCTGGGTGTTCGACGCCGAAAGCAAAAACGGGTCAATGTGAATCAATCCCCCGCCAATTCGTCCTTGAATCGTGCCATCGCCCTCGGCCCCTGAGAAAGCGACGCTCGACAGCTGAGTCAGGTCGCTCAAGACGGGGATTTGCGGTGCCTTTGCCTTCGACAGCGTCGCCTCAAAACGGCCAGCGAAGTCGTTGATCGAGCGGGCTCGACGAGCGTGAAGCCGCAGACTTCCATCGATCACACCCGCTCCGGCTGACCTCGGACGCGTCAACTTGCCGACATCAACGCGGGCATCGTGCGTACGCCACTGAACCGACCCCGTATGTGGAATGGCCGTCTATCCGTTTGATGAACGACGACACGAGCGTCGTTGACCATCAACAGGTGGAAGGGGACGGAGACGGATGTTTCGGATTCACCCTCCGATTTTGGGAATTGGCTGACAAGTTTACCGTCGCAATCAAATCGCAAATGCAGAGTGGGCTCGCTAACAAGGACCCGGCTCGCCCATTTTCCATGTCGAAAACCGTTCCAAAGCGATAGATCGATTTCGGCTCGCTTAAGCGTTATTTGACGCAGAGTGGTATCCGCAGGTTCGCGGACGTCAATCGAATCAACGACAATGCTAGCGAATCCCAATTGAATGGATTCGATATTCACTTCGCAACCGGTCACCGTTTTGGCAACGAACTGGGCCAGTTCCGTGGCGATCCAGTTTTTCGCGCAGGCGCAAACGACAAGCATCATCGCGATCGATCGAATCCAGCCACGTTGTCTCTTCTTTCGCGGCTCCATCCTTTATCGCTCTCTCGTGAATTCGTGATCAAACGGCTCGCTCGATGAGAGCATCTACGAAAACGAGTGTTCTGATGTCAACGTTGGATCCGGTGAGCGGTCGTGACGTGTAGGTCACGAATCGAGCGCACGTTGGAGTTCAGGCTTCAGCCGCCCAAGCGCATCCCGAAAATCGCCTAAAGGCTACGACTCCAACGCATCCCGCAAATCGCCTAAAGGCTACGACTCCAGCGCACGTTGGAGTTCAGGCTTCAGCCGCCCGTCCGAGCAACCTGCCCCGATCGCAAATCGCCTAAAGGCTACGACTCCAACGCATCCCGCAAATCGCCTAAAGGCTACGACTCCAGCGCGTTGGAGTTCAGGCTTTAGCCGCCCGTCCGGGCAAGCAGCCTGGATCTTTGCTATCCTAAAAGTACTTGGCAGCAACACTCTACAAGGTGACTCACGATGTCTCGCGATCGTGGTTCGATGTACCGATGGCGACAGATGACGTCCGACCAGCGTGCGGAGGTGCTCGCGGATCGAATTGCACATGATCTTCCTGTCCACAGTCTCGCGCACTTCGAGAACAACTCGACATCGTACTATCTGATCACCGCGGCTTGTTATGAACACAAGCACATCATTGGAAGGTCTCCGGCAAGGATCCAGGCGTTTGAGAGAGAGCTCGTTCAGCTGCTGGATGATGAATGTCACCAAGTGTTTGCCTGGACGGTGCTGCCAAATCACTATCATGCGTTGGTGGATGCACCGAGCATCCTCGACGTGCTGCAATCGCTTGGGAAATTGCACGGTCGGAATTCATTTTTCTGGAATGGAGAAGAAGGTGCTCGCGGGCGCAAAGTATGGTGTAACGCGGCTGAGACCGCGATGAAATCGCAAGGCCACTACTACGCTTCGATGAACTACGTTTTGCACAACGCTGTCCATCACGGTTACGTCGACAAATGGACCGATTGGCCATACTGTAGTGCCACCGAATACCTAGAGCGAATCGGACGAGAGAAGGCATTGCAGATTTGGAATAGGTATCCAATATACGATTTCGGAAAGGATTGGGATCCAGCGGATTTGTGAGTCTTCGTTGGAGTTCAGGCTTTAGCCGCCCAAGCGCATCCCGCAGATCGCCTAAAGGCTACCACTCCAGCGCACGTTGGAGTTCAGGCTTTAGCCGCCTGACCGAACAAGCTACACCAACCGCAATCGCCTAAAGGCTACGACTCCAACTCCAGCCGCAATCGCCTAAAGGCTACGACTCCAGCGCACGTTGGAGTTCAGGCTTTAGCCGCCCGTCCGAACAAGCTACTCCAACCGCAATCGCCTAAAGGCTACGACTCCAACTCCTACCGCAGATCGCCTAAAGGCTACGACTCCAACTCATACCGCAGATCGCCTGAAGGCTACGACTCCAGCGCAATCCCTACAAACCTCGTGACCCGACTTCTTTCGTCAATGCTCTGAGTCATCGGTCGATCTTGGCGACTATATGCGGTGGATTGTTCTGCGCGGACTCTGCGCACTCGGGGCGATCCAACGATTAGGAAAAGACGAACGCCTCACGGATGATAGGCACGGAAACATGAGTCGCGAATTCGACTTCTACCCACTCGAAGACCGAATCCTGCTTAGCGGGGAGGGTCTTGACGGACTTGACGGTTCTACGGATATCGATGCGGATCTCGCAGCGTCGCTGATGGCCGATTTCGCCGATGCGGATGGCGAAGTACTCGATACGAACGTCTTTGAAACTGGACCCGACGCTACCGCTGCGCACCCATCCGATGCCAGTTTGAGTCATGACTTCGTCGACGCTCCGCCCCACGATCCGGCACAACCGTTAGAAGTGGTCTTCATTGACGGAAAGGTTGACGATGCCGACACGCTGCTCGACGGACTGCGAGCGGATTCAGATGCTCACACGCAGTGGGCTGTGTTTCATCTCGATGGTGATTCCAACGGAATTGACCAGATCACGCGTGCGCTCGAATCACTCAACGGCATTGATGCGATTCATATTATCAGCCACGGTGACGGTGAAGGGATCACACTTGGCAATGCACGGCTCGATGTCGAAGAAGCCCCCGGCTACGCCGGCGAAATCGCCTCGTGGGGGCATGCACTCGACGCCGACGGCGACATTCTGATCTACGGTTGTGATCTGGCGTCGACCGAGGCGGGCCAGGACCTGATCGACATGATTGCGCTGGTCACCAACGCCGATGTGGCCGCCAGTGATGATGCGACAGGGCATGAAGATCTCGGCGGTGACTGGATTTTGGAGTATTCCGTTGGCGACGTCGATACGGATGTCGCCTTCGGCTACATAGCGCAAGCTTCGTGGCGAGGGACACTCGATATCACCACAGGACTTGAGGGTCACTATACGTTTGATTCCGGTTCGGGTGCGACCGACAGTAGCGGGAATTCGAATGACGGTTCGCTCCAGGGCGACGCATCGATCGATACCACGTCAGGGACCAACCAAATCGGTGACGGAAAACTGACACTCGATGGCACGGGTGACTACGTCGACCTAACGACCTCCATCGCCAGTTATGCGCCCCAGACGGAAGGAACGATATCGGCGTGGGTCAACACTTCCGACACAGGTTTTAATACGATCTTGGACATCAATGATGGAACTGCGTCGAATTTCGCTTCCTTGTGGATCGACAATGGAAAGCTAATTTGGAGCGTCAACGTCGCCAACGCGTCCGTCGTTCGAGCAACGTCAACCGCGTCGATCAACGATGGAAACTGGCACCACGTTGCAGTCGCCACCAACGGATCGGGCAATTCCATCTACATTGACGGGGTCGAACTGACCGGTGGGGCGGTTTCGTACTCGAGTACGACTGACACCACTGCGTATTTTGACGACGTCAGCAGTGCAACGTCGATCACGATCGGTGCTTACAATTCTGGTGGCGTAGGCGGTGAATTCACGGGATTGATCGATGACGTCCGTTTCTATGATCGTGCGCTGACAGCAACCGATGTGGCTGAGTTGACTTCGCCGCCGTCCGGCACGGCGATCTGGAGAGACTCGGGTGACTCAACTCCGAACTTCAACGAATGGAACGGAACTGGTTTTCTGGGTGCGGGCGACTCGGCAAACATCGGGCAGTTGAGGATGATTGAGGCAGCCGAGGCACCAACGCGTGACGAAATCATTGTTGTTGGTGTCGATACATCCGGATTTATTAAGGGAGAAATTTGGGACGGTTCGACTTGGGCCGCGCTCCCTTTCTCACTTGACTTTAGCGCCAGTACCACCGACCAAAGCTTCGACGTGGTCTACGAGAGTTCGAGCGGTGATGCGATGCTCGTCTGGAACAATGGCGATGGTGGGACTGCAAGTGTCTCCTACCGCATCTGGGACGGGACATCGTGGTCCGCTGAGCAGACGGTTACCGCGCCCGACGCAGGGGTCGCTCAAAACATACGACTGGAGGCAAACCCAACGAGCAATGAAATCGTATTGGTCGTCAGCGATGACGCCACCGATGAGTGGGCCGCTGTGTGGGACGGATCGAGTTGGGGGAACACCGTGGTTCTCGATACGGCCACGGTAGGCGACGGGGATGAGATCGCTGTTGCCTTCGAGAGCCAGAGTGGCCATGCAATGGTCGTCTATGATGGGACCAACAACTTCAACGACCTAAATTTTCAAATCTGGAATGGTAGCACTTGGAGTGGCGCTCAAACGCTCGCGCTGCCCAATAATTTCTCGGAAACCGACGTCAACTTCACGACGATCGCTTCGGATGCCACAAGTGATCGGATCGCCATCGGGGTCGTTGCGGGCGGATCACAGAATCAAATCGCGTTCGCCGTGTGGGATGGTAACGCCTGGGGCGACACACTGCTGGCCAGCACCGCTGCCTGGACAGGAAACTCGCAAGACGTCGCCGTTGGATTCGAGAGCCAATCGGGTGATTTGATGGCTGTCTATTCCGAGGCTGCGACCACGCCTCGCTACCAGACTTGGACCAGTGGCGGCGGCTGGTCGGGCGAACTGAGCATGCCCAATATTGGTGCCTATGCGAATTCCATGATGTTGGCATCGGATCCTCTGTCAGACTCGCTGATGTTTTCGGCGTTGGACAGTGACAGCGACCTGCACTACATCGCCTGGGATGGATCCGCCTG
The DNA here is from genome assembly GCF_007860135.1 of Novipirellula artificiosorum. Lineage (NCBI taxonomy): Bacteria > Pseudomonadati > Planctomycetota > Planctomycetia > Pirellulales > Pirellulaceae > Novipirellula > Novipirellula artificiosorum. The sequence continues at coordinate 795,743 of NZ_SJPV01000002.1, read as the reverse complement.
GGGTACTGACAACGAAGTCTCAACCAACACCGGCGAAACAACCGTGGTTCGCCCCTTTACGTTCGTGTACGACGCCGTCGCTGCGCCGGTCGACCCGGTGCCCAGCGATCTGGTGACCACTGTGACCGATCTTGGTGGAGTGTCCTTCAACGATGACGGCGGTGACGACATCTATCTGCTGGCCGACGATGGCGGTGCGATTCTTGGTGGTCGAACAGAATTCACGGCGGAGGTCCAGTTTGCGACCACCAACTTTTCCAACGTGGCGATTCTCTCTTACGCGACATCGGGGAACGCCAATAGTTTTCTCCTCTACGGTGTCGGCACCGATCTGCAGATCTACCTCAATGGTGGATTGGTGACATCAAGCGGCTTTGACTATTCAACGCTAGCCGACGGGCAGCGTCAGTCGCTGTCGTTTACATGGGACAACACCGCTGGAAACTGGCAAATTTTTCACGATGGCGTCTTGATCGACAGCGGTACCGGATTGGCCACCGGAACGACTCTCGGTTCGGGTGGCGCGCTTCTGTTTGGGCAGGAACAAGATTCAGTGGAAGGTGGATTCTCACCCGCTCAAGAGTTTGGTGGAACCCTGTATAACGCGAGGGTCTTCGCGGATGTGCGAACGGCAACGGAAGTGCAAGCGTCCTACCGGTCCGCATTGCCTCACGATGAGACCGGGATGCTTGCCCAGTGGAACTTTGACAATCTGTCGTCCGACGGAGTCATTACCGAGTCGGTCAGCGGAAATAACTTGACGGTCAAACACACCGCGATCAGCGGATTCACGTCAAGCGAAGCCACGCTGACATTTTCTTTGGACGAGAACAGCATCGCAGAAACCGTCGTCGGAAGCGTTTTGGGAATCGATGCCGAACGCGAAGCCCAGATCGCAGCGTTGCTGGCTGCCGACTCCGATCTGCGGTACAGCGCCGAAACAGGCAAATTCTACAAGGTCGTCGCAGGGGCCATTGATTGGAGCGTGGCCAAAACGAGTGCTGAATCGACGGGATTGAACGGCATCAATGGCCAGCTTGCCGCAATTCGCTCTGCGGCAGAGAACGAATTCGTCACGAATTTGGCAAACACGGAGACCGGAGGCGGCAGTGTCTGGCTTGGTGGTACCGACGCAACCACCGAAGGCGAGTGGCGGTGGATTGAGGGCGGTGCGGAAGCCGACAAGTTCTGGGATGGAGCGATCGATGGATATCGCACCGGCGAGTACGCAAACTGGGTTTCGGGTAGCCAACCCAATGACGTCGGCGCAGCCGAGGACGCCATCCGACTCGATTCCACATCCGGGCAATGGTACGACGCCGGCACAACGGGATCTCCGCATAACTACATCATCGAGTGGGACGCCGACGCGGTGCTCGATGCGACGCAAGCGTTGACCTACGCGATTCAAACGCAAACGGTGGCCGGTGCGTTTTCCATCGATACCGACACGGGTCAGATCACAGTCGCCGATGGCTCACTGCTCGACTACGAAACAAATGCCTCTCATAGCCTTATGGTGCGAGTGATCGACGTTGACGGCAACTGGTACGAAGAAGCCTTCACGGTTTCGCTGAATGATTTGGCCGAGTCAGATAACGCCCCCACCAATCTTTCCAGTGGGATCGAGTTAAACGCCGACGGCGGCAACGATGCGTACCTGGTGGCCGATAATGGCGGTGCCATCCTTGACGGCTTGACAAGCGTGACGATTGAAACGTCCTTCGCAGTCAGTACACCTGGCACCGACCTCACGCCGTTGCTGTCCTACGCCGACGGAAGCAATGACGAAGAGTTGGCGTTGCTGCTGAAAAGTGACGGTCGCATCTGGTTTGCAGCCAGCTCAACCGGATCGCCCATTCAAAGCACCACGGGTTCCTATGCAGAGCTATTTGATGGCGAGCTACATCATGTTGCCGTTGGCTGGGACGCCACGAACGGCACAGTCACCTTTTATGTCGATGGCGATCTGGTCGAGTCGTTTACAGGTTACCAAACCGGCCAATCACTGACCGGAACGGGTGAACTCGTATTTGGTCAAGATCAAGACACTGTGTTGGGAGGCTTCAATACCATCGACGTGTTCTCCGGAACGCTGTACGACGTCCGCATTTGGAACGAAGTCAGATCGGCTGACGAGATCGCACTGAACCATCAGCAGAAGTTTGATGCTGGGAGTTTGCCCAGCGGGCTGGTCGCGAACTGGCAAATGGACGGCTTTAACGGATCCAGCGAAGTGGTCGATGTCGTCGGCGGCAACAACCTGAGCATCGGTCATGCGAGCGGTGGCGGTTTCGCTGCCAGCACGCCCATCGGCGATTTGAACATCAACGAAAACAGTGCCGATGGAACTAGCGTCGGGTACGTGGTGCCAACCGATCCTGATGTTCACAACGACATCGTCAGCGATGGACGATTCCTCAACGCAGCCAACCCAACAGCCTGGCTACTCTATACCGATGGTCAAACGATTGGCGATTGGGATGTCACTGACGAGCTGGTTCTGGTTGATACCTATTGGGATGGCACGCCGATGGGTGGTTGGTCCGTCGAGCTAGCGGGCACGATTCCTGGGCTGCTCTCGCAAGACCTGACTACTGAGGTGGGTAAGTCTTATCAGGTTGTGTTCGTCGAGTCGGGCGACTGGGGTTCCGATCCATCCTTGGCGTATCGAGTCTCGGCAGGCGGACAATCTGAAGACTTCGTTGCTGAAAAGAACACAAGCTGGTCGTACACCAACATGCTGTGGAATCATCGCAGCATGATTTTCACAGCTGACAGCACGAGCACGACGCTGGCGTTCGAGTCATTGGAATCAGGTGATGCAGCGGCGGTCGTTGGCGACATCCGGGTCATTGAAATCCCCGACGCCGTCTCAACCATTCTCAACAACGATGCAACGCTCTCCTACGACGCAGCGACCGGCAAGTTTTATCGCTATGTCGACGCGGATACCGATTGGACTTCCGCGCTGACGATTGCCACGGGATCCTCACTTAATGGCGTCAATGGCCAGTTGGTGACAATCCGTTCTGATTACGAGCAGCAGCTGGTGTATCAGTTTGCCACCGACGCGAATGACTACCTTTGGCTGGGTGCTTCCGATGCGATTGTTGAGGGAGAATACCGCTGGTATGACGGCACTGAGGCTGGCGATCTATTCTGGTTGGGTGATTCTTCGGGAAACGCTCAAAATGGCGCCTACTCCAACTGGTCCGGCACGGAACCCAACAACATCGCAACGCACGACTACGCGTTCTTATGGAATGTTGACGGAACCTGGGGCGATACGGATGGAATCCCCGGTACTCCGGACGTCGTCATTGAATGGGATGCGTCTGAAGTACTCAGCAATTTCACTTTCACCATCACGAACGATGCGAACGGTCGATTTACAATCGATACGAACACGGGTGAAGTGACCGTTGCCGATGGGTCTCAATTGGATTTCGAGATCGATACGTCGCACAATATCACGATTGAAGTCACGGATGCTGCGGGCAATTCGTACAGTGAAGTGATGGCAATCGCGGTCAACGATGTCGCTGGTCTGTTTGCGGTCGATGATAGAGCCAGTTTGACTTTTGACGGCGTGGATGACTACGTTGACGTTGGAAGTGGAACGCAATTGGAGATCACTGGGACATCGATGACGATGGAGGCGTGGGTCAATCCCGCTGCTTACAATGCAACGTCCGGTTCAATTGTTCTGAATCGAGAGGGCGAATATGAGATTGGGATCAGCGACACCGGTACGCTACGTTGGGCGATCACCAACACAAACCCAGGCTGGACATGGCATAACACCGGATACGTTATCCCACTGAATCAGTGGTCCCACTTGGCCGTTTCCAACGACAACGGCGTGATCACTACCTACGTCAACGGTGTAGTGGTCGAGGTTTACAACGGGTCAGGCAACATCGGCGACTCGCACGCGGACAAAGACACTTTCCGTATTGGCAGTCGGGAAAATTCGCCGACCGGACAGTATTTCAACGGGCAAATTGACGATGTCCGAATTTGGGATACCGCGCGTACCCAAACAGAGATCCAGACCAACCTCAATCAGGTACTATCGCCCCAAACCGGACTTCTTGGCAACTGGCAATTCAACGAAGGATCGGGATCAACGACCATCGATTCCGCCGGCACCAACAACGGCACGTTCGTCGACGGCGGATCAGGCACCGCCGGACCGCAATGGACTCTCTTCAGCACCGATCCCAACACACAGATCAACATTGCCGCGGCCAGCGGCATTCTCAGCAATGACCTCAACGCACTAACGGTCACCCAAGTCAATGGCAGCGGTGCAAACGTGGATTCCCAGTTCACCTTGGCTTCCGGCGCGAAACTGACTGTCGGATCACTTGGCGACTTGGTTTACGATCCCAACGGGGCCTTCGACCACCTTGTTGTCGGACAATCCGCAACGGAGACTTTCACCTATACGGTGGATGACGGCAACGGAGAGATCGATACGGCGGTAGGGACCATCACAATCTTTGGCGTCAACAGTGCGCCCATTGCGGTGAACGACCCAAGTCAATACGCCAGTAACACGCTCGGTCTCTCTCCGATTGGATATTGGCGATTGGGCGAGTCGACGGGCACGACCGCGACGGACGAAACGGGGGCTAATGATGGCACCTATGTCAATACGACGCTGGGAGCGACCGGTGTTGTTGATGACAACGATACCGCAGCCGAATTCAACGGAACAAGCAGTCAAGTCAATCTGGGGGATTTCAATGTGTCCGGCACGGGGCTCACGATGTCCGCGTGGTTCAACGCTGATGATTTCGATACCACCGATGCTCGAATTCTCTCCAAATCGATCACCAATGCGGAAGCCGATCACGATTGGATGCTGGCGGCGGTCAATGTCGCCGGTGAAGAACGTTTGCGATTGCGTGTGAACGCAGGTGGAACCACCGACACATTGATAGCTAGTTCTGGGGAATTGACCACGGGTTCCTGGCACCATGCGGCGGCGACCTACGACGCGGCAACCGGCGAGATGAAGATCTACTTGAATGGTCTACTCGTCGGATCGGCAACCCACTCTGTCGGTGGCGCGGTTGCCACATCGACCAGGGCAGTGTCGATCGGAGCCAACGCCGATGGATATGGGCGATTTGACGGACGCATTGACGAAGTGGCCGTCTTTGACAAGGCGCTGACACCGCTACAGATTCAAGACCTGTCCGATCCTAGTAGCGAAGAGTATTTGACCAATGAGAATGCGGTTCTGAACGTTGCCGCGATCGAGGGCGTCGTCGCCAACGATCAAGACGCCAACGGCGACACACTGACGGTCACTGAAGTCAACGGGTCTGGCGTCAATGTCGGTAGTCAGTTTTCGCTGGCATCAGGAGCATTGCTGACGCTGAATTCGGATGGCAGCTTTCTGTATGATCCCAACGGTCAATTCGACTATCTCGATGTGGCACAATCAGCCACTGACACATTCACCTACACGATCAGTGATGGAAACGGCCAGTCCGATACCGCCACCGCGGAAGTGACCATCGACGGTCTCAACACGGCACCGATCGGCGTCGACGATACACGCAGTGTTGACGAAGATGGTTCCGTTGTCGTCGATGTCCTCGGTAACGATACCGACCCTGAGAATGACACGCTGACCGTACTCGGCTTTGAGCGAGTCATTGCCAGCTACGACGCTGGTGACTCCGGTTCCGCTCCCGACCCTACATCGGTGGCTGGAGGCCAGTGGACGTTTGAAGATACCGAAGATGGCGATCCAAATACGGGAAATTTGACGGCAGGCAGCGTCTCACCAGACGGAGCAACGGGACAAAACGGCTGGAATATTTCAGACACCAGCGAATCGGCAGTCTATACCTCGTACAGGCAAGAATTGACACCGGCGGACGCCGCCCTGGCGGATGCGAACGGTTGGTCCGTGAGTGCGGAACTACGGATGGTTGATGACTTTAGCGACACGCGGACAACGTTCTTACGGTACGGAAACGGCACGACACGAATGTTGGCCTATTTCGACTTGGACGCCAGTGGCGATCTGGTCGTCGAACTGATTGACGATCTTGGCAATCAGTATATTACGGTCACCTCGGGTGGAACAGGAACCGACGAATACCACCAATTCGAAATTGTCTATGACTCGGTGACATCCAAGGCGGCGTTTTTGGTCGATGGCGTGCGGCGGGATGACGGCAACTGGCAAGGAGAAACCAGCACAAAAACAGGATTGGCCTGGGGAATTGGCTCGGCTTCCGGGCAGGGTAGCATGAACGTCCATGCCGTCGAAATGAAAGTCTTTGACCAGTCGATCACCACCGCGAACGGCGGTACGGTCACGAACAATGGCGACGGCACAGTTACCTACTCGGGCGGCACCAACTTCAACGGTGCCGATAGCTTCGACTACACGATTCGCGACACCGACGGGCACCTGGACGCGGGAACCGTGAATATGACGGTCAACGCCGTCAACGATGCGCCGGAAATCCAAACTGGCTTTGGTGAATTCATTGGTGATTTCGGCGGCTCGTCATCTCGCACGGACATTGGCAAGGTCAACTATGGTTCGGATAACTGGATCGCGATCGATCCAAGCCAGACCTATGACGTTTCGGTGACCGCATCTTCGGGCGACGGCGTTGGTGGAAACTATGATCCCGCCGAAAAACAATACCTCGGATTCTATAGCTACGACATTGACGGTGACCAAATCATGTCGCAGCACACCGGAAAGTACGCGGCGGCGGTCGACACAACACTAGCGGTCGACTTGGTCACCGGCGCGACTCAAATCGTGCTCAGCGATACAACCGGTTGGTACGAAGGAGCAACGGCGAACGATCGTTCGATAGCATGGTATGGCTACACCAATAGTCTGGGCGAGACCTATGCCGACTACACGTACACGCGCAATCTCGAATTCGATCTGTGGGATCAAGATGCGATCGTTGGAAACGTGATCACATTGCGATCCGCATGGGCGGGGCCAACCCTACTAGCCGGGGAAGCAGTTCGGAACATGTCGCCCAGCGGCGGCACCTATCAATATCCACTGGTTTCCAATGCGGGGATTCCCACAACGGAAACCGACTATACGGTCACACTTGGGGGCGGATACGATTCCGGTGCACTCAGTCAGACCCTGTTCCGTCACGGCACCGCCTACATCGCGCCGCTGATATTGGCAAATTACACAGGAACCGGCAACCAACTGAACGTCAGCGATTTCACGATCCAAACAAATCAGGGAACGACGGTCTTTACCGAAGACGGCGGGCCGATCGCGATCTCGGACAGCGATTTTGTGATCACGGACCCTGATGATTCCTTCGTTGAATCCCTGACCGTCACGCTGACCGATGGCCGGGTCGGTGACATCCTGAACGTCAACGAATCAGCAATCAACGCGTTGGGCATTTCCGTGTCCCGCATCCCGGCGGGAAACCTCAGTTCCGATGGCAGCATCACGCTGACGCTAACCAGCGACACGGCGAGTTCGGTCACCTTCCAGGACTATAAGGACGCGATTGCCGAAATCACCTTCGACAACAACAGCGACGATCCCGACACGTCCGACCGTACGCTGACTTTGGTGGCGAATGACGGTGATGATGATTCGGCAGCCGAAACGCTGGTCATCAAGGTGCATGAAGTAGACGACGCACCCGCAGTCAGTGTGACGGGGGACTCTCCCACCTGGAACGAGAACGGCGGAGCGGTTGGACTGTTCAGCAGCGCGTCGATCGATCCCGTCGAGGCGGGCGAGCTGATCTCGTCACTCGTTTTCACGGTTGATGGACTGGCCAACGGTGACGATGAACGATTGGTTATCGATGGTCAAGAAGTCAAGCTGACGGATCCGTTCTCGGCCACAACAATCGCAAATGGATATCAGGTCAATGTCTCGACTGCCGCGACAACGGCGACCGTGACGATTACGAAGTCAGGCGGTATCTCGTCCACCGACGCGAATGCCTTGGTCGACACGATCGCCTACGACAATGCCAGCGACGAGCCCGGCGGCGCGGTTCGTGTCGTCACTCTGCAAACGGCGTCTGACTCGGATCTGGATGGAGTGAACGACACCACGACTAACGCGACAGCTTCGCTTGTAACAATCAACGCAATCAACGATCCGGCGGTCGTGGTGACCGGGTCGGATTTGGATGATCCAGGCAACGAAGTCATCAACGTCGAAAGCGGCGATGACACGATCACCTTATCCGGATTGCCAGTTAATACTGACGCCGGCACCGAAGTCACTGTCGAATTTTGGATGAACTGGGATGGCACCGATAGTGTGATGCCTTTCGGATTCGGGTCCTATGACCTATGGATCAATGGTGGACATTTTGGATTCAACACGGCGTCAGGCGACTTGTACGGTATCAGTAGCGCAGGCCTAAGCTCGGGGTGGCACCACGTCGCCGCCGTCTTTCACAACGGCAGCGTTACGGGCAGCCGTTTGATCATCGATGGCGTCGAGCAAGTCATGACGCAACGTTTGGGATCGCCAAATGATGCAGCTGCTTTTGCGACATCGAATGCGAGAATCTCGGGGTGGCCGCTCAATACGAGCTATCGCTTCGATGGAATGATGGATGAGGTGCGAATCTGGAATGATGCCCTGACTGCCGACGAAGTCAAAGCCTCGATGCATGAATCGCTTTCTGGTTCTCGCAGCAACTTGGTGGCAAGCTATTCGTTCACTGGCGCGGCGACGGGATCAGACGGTGTCACCGACGACAGTGGCAACGGACATCACGGAACGATGGGCGGCATGTCGGCAGCGAACGTGACCACATCCCACGGATTTGCTTCCTATGGTGATACGCTTGCCTACACCGAGAATGATCCTGCAACCACGTTGCACTCAAATATTTCGCTGGTGGACTTGGACGACACGGATCTGGAGGGTGCAACGATCCAGATTTCAAGCGGATTCCAATCCGGCGCTGATGTATTGGGATTCACCAACCAGAATGGCATCACCGGCGTGTTTAGTGGTGACACGCTGACGCTATCGGGAACCGCAACGGTCGCCGAGTACGAAGCAGCGCTGCGCAGTGTTACCTTCGAAAACACTTCGGACGCCCCGTCAACCACAGATCGAACCATCAGTTGGACCATCGACGATGGCGATGACACCAGCGTGGTACAAACCAGTACCGTCGAAGTCACCGCTGTCAACGACGCGCCCACACTTGGCAATTCGGTCGTGAATCTGTTTGGCACCGACGAAGACACACCATCGGCCACATTGCCGATCACCACCTTGCTTTCCACCAGCGGCTACGCCGACGCTGATACCGGTTCCCAAAGCGGGCTGGCGATCACGGGGGTGACTGGCAACGGGAATTGGCAATATTCCACTGACGGTTCAATGTGGGTGAATATTTCCGGCCTCTCCGAGGCCAACGCCTTGCACCTGGAATCTGCCAGCAATCTACGATACCTGCCTGATGGTAATTCCGGCGAAACGGCAACCTTCACGTTCCGTGGTTGGGACCGCACCAGCGGACCATCGCCGTCGACCAACGCGGTGCTATCTTACGGTGATGCTTCATCCAATGGTGGAACAACGGCATATTCCAGCCAAACAACGACCGGCAATATCGTCGTGTCAGAGGTGAACGATGCCCCGGTCATCGACTTGGACTCCAACGATAGTTCTGGCGCTAGCGACAACCACTACGTCACAACCTTCACCGAAGGTGGCGGACCGGTGTTGGTGTCTGATTTTGTCGATGCCACGGTCTACGACGCTGATCTTGAAGATCTGGCTTCGCTAACGATCACGATTGTGAACCAACTGGATGGAACGGCCGAGTTGTTGGCCGCTGATACGACCGGCACCTCCATCACGGCCAGCTACGACAGCGGAACCGGTGTGCTGAGTTTGACTGGAGCCGATAGCGCTGCCAATTACGAGAAAGTACTCAGAACGGTAACTTACGAAAACACTTCCGATTCGCCCGATACGACCGCTCGGGCGCTTACGTTTGTCACCAACGACGGCACGACCGATAGCGAGCACGTGAGTTGGGGGCCAGGTGGCCCGTCTGGACTGGTCGGCTATTGGAACTTTGACGAAGCCACTGGCGATACACTGCATGATCTATCGGGTAACGGTAACGACGGAACGCTGAATAACATGGATCCAGGTACCGATTGGGTGACAGGGGAATCCGGTCATGCTCTCGATTTCGGGGACACGGGCGGCTATGTCGAGATCCCCTACAGCGACGACTTCAAACCAGACGGTGATTTCACGATCACGTTGTGGAATAAACCCGGCAGTGTCACTGCTGGCACACGTCGAATCGCGGAATATGGCGACGGGACCTGGCAAACCGATGGTTGGATGCTCAACCAGTACGGAGACGATTTGTTTTGGTACCATCAGTCTGCCGGCCCTACCTCCGTCGCAAACAACGTGTTTACCGTCGGCGAATGGGCTCACATCGCGGTCACCCGGAGCGGCAATACATTCACGCTCTATGTCGACGGCGTGCAAATGGACCAAGACGTCAAGGCCGGCACGATCACGGGCAATCATTCGTTATACCTTTCGTCGGACACTGCAGCTCAGGAACACGACGGAGTGTTGGATGATTTCCGAATCTACGACCGAGCGCTCAATGCAACGGAAATCCAAGCGGTAAGAAATGACAGTGCTCCGACAGCAGAAATCAACATCGTCGCCGAGAATGACGCACCGCTACTCGACGATGGGGCGGGACTCTACACTCTCAATTCCATCACGGAAGACCAGACGAGCAACTCGGGTCAAACGGTTGCCTCGATCATCGCCTCGGGTGCGGGCTTTGACATCAGTGATCCAGATGGACCATCCGTAGCCGAGGGAATCGCGATTCGTGCGATCAGTGCCAGCAGCGGGACTTGGCAGTTCTCGACCAATGGCGGATCGACTTGGAGCAACATGGGTACCGTATCGGCGGTCTCGGCGCTGGTGCTTCGCGATTCTGATCTGATTCGCTATGAGCCAGATGGTATCGGTGGCGAGCAGGGTAATCTGACCTTCGTTGCTTGGGATCAAAGCGACAACTCAACCGCAGGTACCAAGGTGAATGCTGCTTCGACGGGCGGAACCACAGCGTTCAGCGACGAAGCAGCCGTCGCTAGGATCACCGTCACCGACCTTAACGACGCCCCCAGCGGAAGTGACACAACGGTTTCAACACTGCGAGATAGCGATTACGTCTTCAACCAAAGCGATTTCGGTTTCAGCGATGTCGATGGCGATAGTTTTCAATCGGTTGTGATCAACACGTTGGCGACCAGCGGAACGCTTTACGTTGATGCGGATAATGATGGCGTCATTGACGCAGGAGAAGCCGTATCGATAAGCCAAGTGGTGACAGTCACCGATATCGCGGCAGGCCGGTTTAAGTTCCAGCCAATCGCGGGTGAAAGCAGCACTGCCTACGCCACGTTCGACTTCCAAGTGCGCGACGACGGCGGTTCGCCGGGAGTCGACACCGATCCGACCGCGAATACTATCACGATCGATGTGACGGATGCGTACCGAATCGAAGGAAACATCTTTGAGGATGTCAACGGAGACTCAAGTCTTGCCGATGCCGTCGGTGCTGCTGGCACGACGGTGTATCTGTACCAAGACGCCGACGATGACAACGTTATTTCAGCAGGCGACACGTTGTTCGCAACCACATCCACAGATGTGGGCGGTTTCTACTCGTTTACGAGTTTGCTGGATGATACCTACTTTGTCGTCGTCGACTCTCGCACGATCACGTCGAGTGCAGGACTCAACAGCGGCTTTTCTCAGACCGATGTTTGGGCCGAGCAAACCTACGGGGTCGCCGGGGCCGCCAGTGGCCTAGGCTTCCAGCCTGGGGCCGGTTCCCTCTTCGGCGGACGTACCGCCGACGTATCCGATGACGCATCTTCCCTGCTCACCGCCGAACATGTCACCCGAGTCACCGTGGCTGGCAGCGACGCCTCGAACATCGACAGCGGTTTCAGCTTCAACGTCGTCACGGGTGTTCGCGATGGCGACGACGTCGGTGGAGAAAACCGCAGCGTCCAAGGTTCGCTTCGTCAGTTCGTTGACAACGCCAACACAATCAGCGGTGCCAACGCGATGCGGTTCGTTCCTGGCGTGGCGACGAATTCGACCAGCGGCAGCGGTGATTGGTGGACCATTTCATTGGCCACCCCGCTTACCATGCTGACCGATGCCCAAACCACCATTGATGGAACCGCTTTTGATTCTTCCGATGGCACAACCGTGCTGGACAGCAATGTTGGAAACGTCAATGTGTCCACCACGGTCGGTGTTGATGGCCTGACGCTAGACGCGGTTCAGCGCCAAGAACTGCAAGTCGACTTTGGCGGAGCCGTCTACGGAATCGACATCGACGCGGACGGTGCGATCGTCAGTGACCTCGCGTTGACGGGGCAATCCGGAAGTGGTGCCACGATTCGCGTTAGCGAGAATGTTTTCACCGGCGGTGACGCCACGATCCAGCGAACGGTCATCGGCGCCAATGCGGACGGGTCCGACCCCGGAGCGACCAGTGGATTCCGAGGAATGGCAATCGATGGTGCTGCCAGTATTAGCAATAACTACATCGGTTTCGTCGACGGTTCCGGACTTCGTTTCAACGGCGATGCCAACGGAAACAGCAGCGCGATCCTGTTCGAAAACAACGAAGTGGCGTTTGTCGGGGGAACACACTCGGCGGGCGATGCAATCACCGTGGACACGGCCAATGCGACGGTTCGTGGCAACTACGTTCACGATGTCGCGATTCTCTCCACCGTGGTGCCCTACAACGGCAAAGGCATCGAACTGTGGTACGCGGCCAGCAATAACCTGATCGAAAACAACACGATCGTTAATGCGGTCACCGCCGGCATCGGACTTGGTGCGGACACCAGCGGCAACACAATCTCCAAAAACATCATCTCCGGCACCACCGGATCTGGTGGCGACGGCGGAGCCGGCATCCTGTTAACGAACGCAGGCGGAAATCCGACAAATAACACCTTCACGCAAAACTCAATCTACGCCAACGCGGGCATCGGCATCGACATCGACGCGGACACCACGTTTACAACCGCCTTTGGCGACGGACAAAATACGAATGACGGAGCGTTGACGCCGACCAGTGCCAACCAATTGATCGACCATCCGATCATCGAAATCGCCAATCTGGTCGGCAGCGATTTGACGCTTTCGGGCTACGTCGGTTCGGCGGCGAATGATTCGGACTTCGCCGGCGCCCGCATCGAGTTCTTTGAAAGCGATGGCGGCGGCGAAGGCGAGCGATACCTCGGCTTCCTAACGACCGACGCCAGCGGGAATTTCTCGGGCACGCTCACCGTTACCGGCATTGTTCACACGGACAAAATTGTCGCCACGGCAACGATGACGGGCATCGGCACATCGGAATTCGGTAACGAATACGATGTGAATGTCACGCCGTCGGACATCGCACCGAACTCGTTCGCAGTCGACGAGCATACCGATACGTCGGGCGGTCACAACTTGGGTTCGCTATCGACGACGGATGCCGACGCGGGCGACACGTTCACGTACACGGTGGTGGGTGGAGCCGATCAAGCGGTGTTTTCGATCAGCGGCGATTCGCTGATCTTGACCGATGGAGTGCTTGATCGTGAATCGCAGAGCTCGTATGTCGTCCGCGTTCGCACGACCGATGCGGACGGTTTGTTCTATGAGGAAGATCTAACCGTCAACGTCAATGACCTCAACGACGCGCCGATCATCACCGGTGGTCCCGATACATTGGGCCTGACCGAAACGGACTCCGGACAGATCGGAAGTGGTACGTTCACCGTCAGCGATCAAGACGTCACCGACAACGTCACTGCCTCGGTGGATTCGGTCGCGGTCAGTGGCACCGGATCGGGCAGCCTTCCCGCAGGACTAGACAACGCGACTCTGCAAGGCTTTTTAACGGTTTCTCCAGTGGCGATATTGGACGGCACCGAGACCAGCGACACGTTGACTTGGGATTTCAATAGCGGCGCGGAAGCGTTTGATTTCTTGGCTGATGGCGAGACGTTGATTCTGACTTACACCCTCAGTGCCACTGACGATGCCGGCACGCCGCTGTCGGATACCGAAACGGTGACCATCACGATTACCGGGACGAATGACACGCCCGATATCAGCGTCGGTGGCGGCGATAGCGCTGCCAAATCACTAACCGAGACGAACACAACGCTGACCAGCAGCGGCACACTGACGGTGAGTGATTCGGACTTGACCGACTTGGTGACTTCCGACGTTACGGGCGTTGTCGCTAGCGGAACGACGACGGGACTTGGATCGAACAACGCGGCACTACTGGCCATGCTGTCCTCGACCACCAATGTCCTGGACGCCAGCGAATTGACCGACACGCTGACGTGGAACTTCAACTCGGGCAGCGAGTCGTTTGACTACTTGGCCGATGGCGAATCCTTGACGCTGACCTACACGATCACCATCACCGACAGCCAAGGAGCCACCGACACTCAAGAGGTCACCATCACGATCACCGGGGCCAACGACCTGCCCGTGATCACCATCGAATCCGGTGATAGCGCCGCCGAGGCGTTAACCGAAGCCGACACCACGCTCAGCACCACGGGAACGCTTACCGTCACCGACCTCAACCTCTCCGACACCGTGACATCGACCGTCAGCAGCGTCGTGTCCAGCGGAACAACTACCGGGCTGGCGTCCGACAACGCGGCACTGCTCGCGATGTTGACATCAACAGCGACGGTCCTCGACGGGTCTGAAACCGTCGACCAATTGACCTGGGATTTCAATTCCGCCAGTGAAGCGTTTGATTATCTAGCCGCTGGTGAATCCTTGACGCTGACTTACACCATCACCGTCACGGACAGCCAGGGAGCGACCGACACCCAAAATGTCGTGATCACCATCAACGGCACCAACGACACACCTGACGTGACAATTGGTGGTGGCAGTGCCGCGGAATCGATCACCGAAACCGACAGCACGCTCACGAGCAGCGGCACCCTGACCGTGGGCGATCTCGACTTGTCTGACTCCGTCACGTCGACCGTTAGCAGCGTCGTCGCCGGTGGGACCACCACGGGACTAGCGTCCGACAATACGGCATTGCTTTCGATGTTAACCTCCACCGCCAACGTGCTCGACGGCAGCGAAATCACCGACACGCTGATTTGGAACTTCAACTCCTCTAGTGAGTCATTCGATTACTTGGCCGTCGGTGAATCGCTGACGCTGACCTACACGATCACCGTCACCGATAGTCAAGGGGCGACCGACACCCAAAATATCGTGATCACCATCAATGGCACCAACGACGCGCCGGTCATTACCGGCGGACCGGACTCGGTTGGACTGACCGAAACCGATGCGGGCCTGACCAGCACGGGTACATTGACCGTCACCGATTTGGACCAGAGCGAAAACGTCACCGCAGCGGTCGACTCGGTGTCGCTGAGCGGAACGGGTGCGGCAAGCGTCCCGGGATCGCTCAACAATGCCACGCTACGAAGCTTTCTAACGGTCAGCCCAATAACCGTTCTGGATGGAACGCAAAGCACCAACACGCTGACCTGGGACTTTGATAGCGGAAGTGAGTCGTTTGATTTCCTGGCAAACGGCGAAACGCTGATCCTGACCTACACCGTCAGTGCAACGGATGATGATGGGACGCCCCAAAGTGACACCGAAACAGTCGCCGTGACGATCACCGGAGTCAATGATGCACCGGAGATTACGAGCAACGCGGGTGGCCCCACGGCCACCGTGTCAATCTCGGAAAACACGACCACCGTGACCACGGTAACTTCCAGCGATCCTGATGGAGGCGTCCCCGTTTACAGTGTCATCGGAGGCGCCGATGCGACACGGTTCTCGATTGACGGTTCCACAGGAATACTAACCTTCCTTGCTGCGCCCGATTTTGAGTTCCCGTCCGATGCCAGTGGCGACAATGTGTATGAAGTCACGGTCCAGGTCAGCGACGGCACGCTCACTGATTCACAAGACATCGCGGTCACTGTCACGAACGACGCTGACCAAACGACGCTCTACCTAAAAGGTGACACCACTCCGCCGTTCTCTGATTTGTCGACGACGGCACCAGTCGACACGAGTCTCAGCAATTTCGATCCGGGCCGTGATTCTTACAAAGGGCTGGTAGTCGACAAAGGAGGAAGTGGGGCCAATGAAACAGACGATACCAAACACCATACTTGGGTAGTCTCGGGAGCGGTCAATATCGCAAACGATCCGGTTCAGTTGATCTTCTGGAGCGACATCAAGGACGGGATGAATCCGGCCCAGACGACCGATGTCGCACAGGGCAAGAACGCCACGGTCACAGCGTACCTGATGGACCTTTCGACCGCGACAACGGAATCCGGCGGGACCGTTATCGCATCCGGTTCGGTCAGCGACAGCAGCTGGGGTGACGGATTCGCTTGGGAGCAAAAAACAATTGACTTTGGCACCGTCAATTATTCAGTCGTGGCGGGACACCATCTTGGGGTCAAGTTAGTCGTGTCGGGGGCCTCTGGCGACAGCGTGTGGTTCGCATACGACGCCACGACCATGGACAGTCGCCTGGAGTTTGGCAATCCGAATACAGATCCAACGATTACTAGTGATGGCGGTAACACGGACGCGTCAATCAGTGTGACTGAAAACACAACGGCCGTAACGACCGTAACCGCGTCCGATGCAGATCTTCCGGCACAGACGCTGTCCTATTCGATCATCGGCGGGGCGGATGCGGCGAACTTCACCATCACCTCGGCCGGCGTGTTGACTTTCAACACGGCACCGAACTATGAGGTTGCCACGGATTCGGGAGCCGACAACGTCTACGATGTGACGGTTCAGGTTTCTGACGGATACGGCGGTACCGATACGCAAGACATCGCCGTGACGGTCACGGATATCAACGACGCTCCCGAGGTCACCGGCCCGGCGAACGCAACGGTTGCCGAGAGTGGTTCGTTGACCTTCAACACCAGTGGTGCTGGGCTGATCGACACCAACGACGTCGATGGCGACAACTTGACCGTGACGCTGACCGCGGATCACGCGACGATCGCACTGGCTCAGACCACCGGCCTGACCCTGATCGACAGCGACGGAAGTGACGGAACACTTCAATTCAGTGGTAGCGTGGCGGACATCGATGCGGCTCTGGACGGTCTGACTTACGATTCAGAAGGCGGTTACAACGGCGCTGCGACGTTGGCGGTATTGGTCGACGATGGTTCGTTGACGGATTCAACGACGGTCGCAATTACCGTCACTCCTGGACAGAGTACGTTCGTTTGGGACGGCGGCGGCGTGACCAACGATTGGACCGATGCAGACAATTGGAATCATGACTTGGTTCCCGAAGCCGACGACATCGTGGTGTTCGATGCGACCAGCGCCAAGGACTCCACGCTGGACGCCTCGTTTGCCGGAGCGATCAGCGAAATTCAAGTCAACTCGGGATACACCGGGACGCTCTCGTTCGAACGAATGCTTGACAACTCGGGTGACTTGACCGTTGCTGACGGAACCGTCGACACAAACGGACAAACCGTCGACATGGACGGATTGGTCAACGTCACCGGCGGGACGCTGTCGATCGATGGCAGCGTGATGAATTTGGCCGATGACTTCATCCATTCTGGCGGTACGCTAAGCGCGATCGGTTCGACGCTGTACTTTGATGGCACGGGCGATCGAAGCCTGCAAACGTCGGCACAGATCGACAACATCGAGATCGATCACGTCGGCACGCTGACTCTCCTGAGCGACCTTTCCTTCGCTGGCGATTTCACGCACAACCAAGGGTCGGTCAATTTCGATGGCCACGAAGTCAGCGTATCCGGAACGTCTGCCCAAACCGTTGACGCGTCGGGAATCACGTTTGACGATTTCGAATTCAACAACTTGAACACCGTCACCATCATCGGCGGCCTCGACATCGACGGCGACCTGACTTACACCAACGCCGTCACGATCAACGGTGCCGGTGTGACCGCAGCAGGCAACATCACGACGATCGACAGCGTTTGGTCGGGCACCAGCGTACTGACGATCGATGGAACCGCCGACCAAATGATTTCGACCGGTGGCGGTGCCGGCGAACTGGGCAACCTGGTCATCAACAAAGCCTTCGGCACCGTTCAACTGCTCGACGACATCGAGCTTGGCGGCAACTTCACGTACACATCCGGCGGATGGGACACCAACGGACAAACCGTCGAGTTCCAAGGTCACAACACCACCATCGACGCAGGTTCGACGACGTTTGACGATGTGATCTTGAACAGTACCGTCGCGGGATCACGCGTTATCGTCGGAACGCTGGACGTCGACGGTAACTTCACGTTCACCAATGCGGGCACGCTGAACGGCGGACAGATCACGGTTGCAGGCGACATCACCTACAGCGATGACAGTTACAGCGGCACGACGATGATCATTGCTGACGGAACCGGCAACCAGACGGTCTTGGCGAGCAACAGCAGTGCCAAAGCCGAACACCTAACGATCAACAAAGCGTCGGGCACGCTGACCTTCGGCAGCGACCTGACCATCAACGGAATTTTGAATCACATCGCCGGCAGCGTCGCTGACCTGACCCACGCCATCACGTTCGGCAACAACTCGGGAACCATCACTGCGTCGTCGATCAACTTCGACGATGTCATCTTTGATTCCAGTTACAGCAAAAACATCTCCGGTGTCTTGAACGTGGGCGGCGACTTGACGATCACCAGCGTCAACGCCTTGAATGTCGGCGAAATTCGAGTCGCGGGCAACGTCACGTCGTCTGATACCAGTGTCAGCGGCGATGCTCGATTGACACTCAACGGCACGGGCACCCAGACCATCTCGGGTGACGATCTGTCCGATGGTGACATCACGATCAATAAGGGGACGGGGGTCGTTTTTCTAGCCGATGACCTCGTCCTCAACGGATCCGGCCAAAACGTGACCGTCCAAGCGGGAACGCTTGATCTCAGCGGCCAAACAATCACCACGGCCGGTGATGTGGTCGTTGATGGAGGTACCGTCGAGGGTAACGGAACCATCACCAACGATTTGACCGTCCAGAATAGTGGCGCCGTTTCATTAGCGGCAAGTTCCACGAGCATCTATGAGTCCATCGCGGTAGGTGGCAACTTGACGCTTGACGCGACCTCTGAACTCGCACTGGATCTCAACGGCATGACTGTCGGTGGGATGCTGGACGATCTGTTGACCTCCACCAGCGTGACCGGCACCTGGAATACGATCACGCTGATTAACGATGGAGTCGGCTTCACGGCGTACGACCACTACGACACTCCCACGGGTGCGGTCGACGTTTTCTTGAACACGGACCCGACCGGCTTGATCGGCGATATGACCGTTGATGAGGATGCGGTACCGACGGTGATCGATCTGTCCGCTGCGTTTTCCGACAGCGAACATGCGGACAGTGACCTGACTTACTCCGTCATCGGTAACACCAACGCCGCGTTGTTCTCGGGTGTTTCGTATGACAACACTTCCAAGACCTACACCTTCACCCACGCAGCCAATGAGAATGGATTTGCGGACATTACGATCCGAGCCACCGATCCCTACGGCCAATCGGTAGATTCGACCTTCCGCTTGACCGTCAATCCGGTCAACGATGCGCCGACACTCACCGACGGATCCAACGTCGATCTTGCGGGGACGAACGAAGACACGATCTCCGTCGCCAGTAGTGTCGCGTCGATCTTCGCCAGCGCCGGTGGCAACGACATCGACGCCTCCCCACTTTCTGGCTTGGCTGTCACCTCAACGACGGGCAACGGAACTTGGCAATACTCGACCGACGGAACCAATTGGACTGACTTTGGATCGGTTTCCACCATCAATGCATTGTTGCTGACTTCGACAAGCCAAGTTCGCTATTCCCCCGACACAATTGACGGTGAAACAGCCACCTTTGGCTTCATCGGCTGGGATCAAACCACATCTAGCGGTTCCAGCTTCGGTTCGCCCAGTCTGGTGGATCCGACGGGATTGCAGGGCGGAGTGAACGAGTTCTCCACCGAGGAGGCGACCGCAACCATTGTGGTCACTGCCGTCAATGACGCCGTGATTGCTGTCGCCGACACCGGCGCGGCGAGCGAAGCCGGTGGTGTTGCCAACGCGACCGCTGGTTCGGGCGCAAGCGGCAACGTGCTGGCCAATGATACGGAAATCGACCCTGGCGATACGCTGAACGTGACGGGGGTTGCGGCGGGAACCGTTGCTTCGGCGAACACCGACGTGGCAACATCGGTCACGGGAACCTACGGTGCCATCATAATCAACGCGGACGGCAGCTACACCTACGTTGTCGATGAAACCAACGCGATTGTTCAGGCACTGCGAACTAGCAGCGACACGATCACGGACACCTTCACCTACACCGTCACCGATAACGGCGGTGCCACTTCGTCGACTCAGATTGTTGTCACGATCGACGGTCAGAACGATGCACCCATCGCGGTGACTGACAATGCAATCGCAGTGGAGGCCGGTGGGCTGGCCAATGCCGACGCCGGCACCAATCCGACCGGGAACGTCTTGACCAACGACACGGACGTGGACGCGGGCGACACCAAGACCGTTACCGGGGTTGTGGTTGGAGTCCAGGCTTCAGCCGCCGGAAATATCGGCGCAGGCGTCACCGGAACCTATGGTGCGATAACAATTAATTCAAACGGATCGTACAGCTACATCGTCGACAATAACAACGCAGCCGTCCAAGCCCTGCGAACATCCGGCGACACGCTCGATGACGTTTTCACGTACACGATGACCGACACCGACGGATTAACTTCGTCGACTCAGATCACGGTCACGATCCAGGGCCAAAACGACGATCCCGGCGCTGTGGATGATAACCTGACCGCCGTCGAATCCGGTGGAGTGTCCAATGCAACAGCGGGTTCCAACGGAACGGGAAACGTCCTGGCCAATGATACCGACATCGACAGTGGCGAGGCTCAAACCGTCATCGGTGTCGAATCGGGATCTCAATCGGTCGCATCTGGAAACGTCGGTTCCGGCGTCGCGGGAACCTATGGAACGCTCACCATCGACGCCTCCGGAAACGCCACCTTTGTGGTCGACGAAAACAACGCCGCCGTCCAAGCTTTGCGAACGGTTAGCGACACACTGAGCGAAGTCTTTACGTACACAATGACCGACGCCGCCGGTGCCGACTCGACTGCGGAGGTCACCATCACGATCACCGGTCAGAACGACGCTCCTGTCGCCGTCGCCAATACGGCGGCCGCCATCGAAGCCTCGGGGATCAATAACAATATCTCGGGCACCGATCCGACCGGCAATGTTCTGATCAACGACACCGACGTGGACGCTGGCGACACGAAGACCGTCGTTGGCGTTGATGCGGGCGTGCAAACGTCGACGACCGGTAACGTGGGTAGCACGGTCACCGGAAACTACGGCGAAATCACGATCAATTCGGACGGCAGTTACACCTACACGGTTGATAACAACAACGCGGCAGTGGATGGTCTTCTGGACGGCCAGAGTTTGACCGAGACGTTCTCGTACACGATGTCGGACACGGCGGGACTGCAGTCCACCACTCAAATCGTGATCACGATCGACGGACGGACGGACTTGCCTGTTGCCGAAGCCGATATGGACACGTCGGTGGAATCCGGCGGAGTCGCCAACGCGACGCCGGGAACCAATCCCTCGGGCAACGTCTTGACCAACGATTCGTCCAATGATGGCAAGACCGTCATCGGGGTCGATGCTGGTACGACCCCAACCGCATCCGGCGATGTGGGAACGACCGTCGTCGGTACGTACGGAAGTGTCGTGATCGACGCCAACGGCGACTTCACCTACACGCTGGACAACACCAATCCGGCCGTTGAAGCACTACGGACTTCCGGCGATCACGTGACCGACGTCTTCACGTACACGATGGAAGACAATGCCAGCAATACTTCCACGACCCAGTTGACCATTACCGTCGACGGCCAAAACGATGCCATCATCGCCATCGCTGACGTCGGCACCGCCGTCGAATCCAGCGGTCTGAACAACGGCACCGCCGGCAGCGATGCGACGGGCAATCTGGTCACCAACGACACGGATGTGGATTCGGGCGACACGAAAACCGTTGTCGGTGTTCAGCTTGGTGTCCAACCATCGACTTCGGGAAGCGTCGGTGCATCGGTCGCAGGTAACTACGGCAGCATCGTCATCAACAACGACGGAAGCTACACGTACACGATTAATGAATCGCTCGCCGCTGTCCAAGCCCTGCGAACCACGTCCGACACATTAACGGAAACGTACTCCTACACGGTCACCGACACGGCCGGATCACAGAGCACCACTCAAGTCGTGATCACGATTCAAGGGGGCAACGATACGCCGGTCGCAGTTGTCGATACGGCGACTGCGTTCGAGGCTGGTGGCGTCGGCAACGGCACCGCGGGTACTAACCCCAGCGGCAATGTGCTCTCCAACGATACGGATGTCGATTCCGGCGACACCATGACCATCGTTGGCGTCGCGGTTGGAGTCCAGGCTTCAGCCGCCAACGATGTAGGCACGGCGGTTTCCGGCAACTACGGCTCGATCACGATCCAATCGGACGGTTCGTACGTTTACACCGTCGATAACAACAACGCCACGGTGCAAGCATTGCGGACGAGCGGTCAATCTTTGACCGACACCTTCACTTATACTTTTGAAGACACCGACGGGCTAACGTCGACCACCCAGCTCGACGTCACCGTTCGGGGGTCCAACGACGCGATCGTGGCAACCGCCGACACGATGACGGCCACCGAGGCTGGCGGAACTGCCAACGGAACCGCAGGAACCGATCCGACCACGAACGTGCTTGCCAACGATACCGACGTGGATGCGGGTGACACCAAGACGGTTTCGGGCGTCGCGGCGGGGACTGTCTCGTCAGCATCCGGTAGCGTCGGATCAAGCGTCGCGGGGTTGTATGGCAGCATTCAGATTGCTTCTGACGGCTCGGCAACCTACACCGTCGACAACAGCAACTCGGCCGTTCAAGCGTTGCTGAATTCCGGCGACACGCTCACCGACGTCTTCACGTATACGGTCCAGGACACGTCGGGCGCCGAAACGTCGACACAGGTGACCGTGACCATCGAAGGTGCCAACGACGCACCCGTTGCCATTTCCGACGCAGGCACAGCCGACGAATCCGGCGGCGTTGCCAACGGAACCACCGGCAACAATGCAACCGGCAACGTGCTGACCAACGACAATCCAGTCGATTCCGGTGACACCCACACCGTCACTGGCGTCGCCGTTGGAGTGCAGGCTTCAGCCGCCGGCGGTGCGGGTACGGCGGTTGCGGGTAGCTACGGCTCGATCACGATTCAGTCCGACGGTTCGTACACCTACGTCATCGACGAATCCAACGCCGCCGTCGAAGCCCTACGAACGTCCAGCGACACGCTCAGCGAAGTTTTCTCGTACACGACCGAGGATGCCGCCGGACTTTCGTCGACAACGCAGATCACGCTGACCATTCGCGGTGCCAACGACACGCCCGTCGCAAACTTCGACACGGCAACAGCCACCGAAGCGGGCGGAGTTGCCAATGGCACCTCTGGAACGAACCCAAACGGCAACGTGTTGACCAACGACACCGATGTCGATGCGGGCGATTCCAAGAACGTGGATGGCGTCGTGGCGGGAGTAGCGGGATCAGCCAGCGGCAACGTCGGCTCCGACGTCACCGGAAACTATGGCAGCATCAACATCGATGCGAATGGCAACTACACGTACACGGTCGACAACGCTAATGCAACCGTCGAAGCACTTCGCAACTCATCCGAGACGATCGATGACGTCTTTACCTACACGACCATCGATGCAGACGGTGCCACGTCTACCACTCAAATTACCGTCACGATTGAAGGAAGCAACGACGAGCCGGTCATCTCCGTTCAGGCCGGCGACAGTGCCGACGAATCGATCACCGAAACCGACATGACGCTCACCACGAGTGGGACACTCACCGTCACGGATCTGGACCTATCCGATACGGTGACATCCGCAGTCAGCGGTGTTGTGGCCAGCGGCAATACCACCGGACTAGGTAGCAATAACGCTGCACTACTGGCCATGCTGACGTCCGCCGCCAACGTCCTGGACAACACCGAACAGTCGGACACGTTGACATGGGCCTTCAACTCGGCCAGCGAATCTTTCGACTACCTTGCCGATGGCCAGTCGCTCACGCTGACCTACACGATCACGGTCACCGACATCGCCGGTGCGACCGACACGCAAGACGTGACGATCACCATCAACGGCACCAACGACTCTCCGATCATCACCGACGGCCCTGATTCCGTCGGTCTAACTGAAACCGATGCGGGCTTGACCAGCAGTGGCACATTGACCGTCAGTGACGTCGATGTGAGTGACAACGTCACCGCAGCGGTGGATTCGGTCGTAATCACCGGAACCGGATCTTCCAGCATCCCGGGATCGCTCGACAATACGACGTTGCGATCGTATTTATCCGTTTCTCCAACGGCGATCCTGGACAACACCGAAACCAACGCGGCATTAACTTGGGATTTTGATTCCGGTAGCGAAGCGTTTGACTTCTTGGCCGACGGCGAGACACTGGTCCTGACGTACACGGTGAGCGCCACCGACGACAATGGCACGCCGCTGAGTGACACCGAAACGGTCACCGTCACGATCACGGGCACCAACGATTCGCCCGATGTGTTTGTCGACACCGGTGACAGCGCCGCTGAAACACTCGCCGAAGACGGATCCACGTTGACCAGCACCGGAACGCTTTCCGTTTCCGACACCGATCTCACTGACTTGGTCACGTCATCGATCACTGGGGTGGTCGCCAGCGGGACAACGGCAGGGTTGGGGTCGAACAACGCGGCCTTGCTGGCGATGTTCTCGTCGACCGCCAATGTTTTGGACGCCACTGAAACGCTTGATCAATTGACCTGGGACTTCGATTCGGGCTCCGAGACATTTGAATATTTGGCCACGGGAGAATCGCTAACGCTGACTTACACGATCGAGGTCGAGGACAGTCAGGGCGCGACCGACACACAAACCGTCGTGCTCACGATTCAGGGAGCCGCCAATGCGCCGATCATTACCGGCGGACCCGACGCGGTCGGTCTGACGGAAACCGACGCGGGCTTGACCGCCACCGGCACCTTTACCGTCAGCGATGCCGACCAAACCGACACCGTCACCGCTGCGGTCGATTCGGTCGCGGTAGCCGGGACGGGTTCAGGAAGCGTGCCGGGCTTGCTCGACAATGCAACGTTGGAGAGTTTCCTTTCGGTCTCCCCCACGGCAATTCTGGACAACACGGAAACGTCTGCGACGTTGACCTGGAACTTCGACTCGGGAACCGAACCGTTCGACTTCCTAGCTGATGGGGAAACGTTGGTGCTAACTTACACGGTGAGCGCGACCGATGACGATGGCACACCGCTGAGTGACACTGAAACCGTCACGGTGACGATTACGGGCACCAATGATTCGCCCGACGTGTTTGTCGACACGGGTGACAGTGCCGCTGAGACACTGACTGAAACGAACACAACGCTGAACAGCACCGGCACGTTGACAGTGGACGATCTGGACTTGACCGATTTGGTGACGTC
Organism: Novipirellula artificiosorum; assembly: GCF_007860135.1. Lineage (NCBI taxonomy): Bacteria > Pseudomonadati > Planctomycetota > Planctomycetia > Pirellulales > Pirellulaceae > Novipirellula > Novipirellula artificiosorum. The sequence continues at coordinate 770,003 of NZ_SJPV01000002.1, read as the reverse complement.
GAGCGTCACGGGAGTCGTTGCGAGTGGAACGACGACGGGGATTGGGTCGGATAATGCTGCGTTGTTAGCGATGCTCTCCTCGACGACGAACGTGCTCGACGCCACCGAATTGACTGACACGCTAACGTGGGGTTTTGATTCGGGAGCCGAGTCGTTTGACTACCTCGCTAGTGGCGAAACACTGACGCTGACCTACACCATCGAAGTCACTGACAGCGAAGGTGCGACCGACACACAAAACGTGGTGATCACGATCAATGGCACCGCCGACGCGCCCGTTATCACTGATGGGCCTGATTCGGTGGGCTTGACCGAAACCGATGCGGGACTAAGCAGCAGTGGTACGTTGACGGTCACCGATTTGGATCAAAGTGAGAGCGTGACGGTCGCCGTTGATTCAGTTGCCGTGTCTGGCACGGGATCCGCCAGTGTTCCCGGAACGCTCGACAATGCCGCCTTGCAGACTTTCTTGTCCGTCGCGCCAACGCCAATCCTCGACAACACGGAAACCTTCGCCACGCTGACTTGGGATTTTGATTCAGGCAGCGAAGCGTTCGACTTCCTCGCCGATGGTGAAACGCTTGTGTTGACCTACACGATCAGTGCGACCGATGACGATGGCACGCCGCTGAGCGACACCGAGAACGTGACCGTGACGATCACCGGCAGCAACGACACGCCAGATGTGTTTGTGGACACCGGTGACAGTGCCGCCGAGACGCTTATCGAAACCAACACCACGCTGACCAGCACCGGCACGTTGACGGTGGATGATCTGGACCTGACCGATTTGGTGACCTCCAGTGTCACGGGAGTCGTTGCTGGTGGAACGACGGCGGGACTTGGGTCGGATAACGCTGCGTTGTTAGCAATGCTTTCCTCCACGGCCAATGTGCTTGATGCGAGCGAACTGACGGACACTATGAACTGGGGATTCGACTCGGGTGGAGAATCGTTTGACTACCTCGCGACCGGCGAAACACTGACGCTGACCTACACTGTCGAAGTCACCGATAGCCATGGTGCGACCGATACGCAAACCGTGGTGATCACGGTCAACGGGACTGCTGACGCACCCGTCATCACCGATGGGCCTGATTCGGTTGGCTTGACCGAAACCGATGCGGGGCTGACCAGCGGCGGAACGTTGACGGTCACCGACTTGGACCAAAGCGATACCGTGACCGCAGCGGTAGATTCCGTTGCCGTGTCTGGAACGGGATCCTCCAGCGTTCCCGGATCGCTAGACAATGCGACACTGGAATCCTTCCTGTCAGTCTCACCAGCGGCGATTCTCGACAACACGGAGACCACCGCCACGTTGACTTGGAACTTCGACAGTGGCAGCGAAGCCTTTGATTTCTTAGCCGATGGCGAAACGTTAGTGTTGACTTACACGGTCAGTGCCACCGATGACGATGGCACGCCGCTGAGCGACACCGAGAACGTGACCGTGACGATCACCGGTACCAATGACACACCCGATGTGTTCGTGGACACCGGTGACAGTGCAGCGGAAACGCTGACCGAAACCAACACTACGCTGGCCAGCACGGGCACGTTGACGGTCGATGATTTGGATCTGACTGATTTGGTGACGTCGAATGTCACGGGAGTGGTCGCAGGCGGCACAACCAGCGGCCTAGGATCGAACAACGCAGCGCTACTGGCGATGCTTTCCTCGACGGCGAACGTGCTCGACGCGACCGAACTGACCGACACGCTGACTTGGTCCTTCAACTCAAGTGGCGAATCGTTTGACTACCTCGCCACCGGTGAATCGCTGACGCTGACGTACACCATCGAAATCACCGATAGCCAGGGTGCGACCGATACACAAAACGTGGTGATCACGATCAACGGCACCGCTGACGCGCCAGAGATCACCGATGGCCCGGATTCCGTTGGTCTGACCGAAACCGATGCGGGGCTGACTAGCACGGGGATGCTGACGGTCACCGATTTGGACCACAGCGATAGCGTGACCGCTGCGGTGGATTCCGTTGCCGTGTCTGGAACGGGATCCTCCAGCGTTCCCGGATCGCTAGACAATGCGACACTGGAGTCCTTCTTGTCGGTCTCGCCAGCGGCGATTCTCGACGGCAGTGAAACGACCGACACATTGACGTGGGATTTCGATTCTGGCAGCGAATCCTTTGATTTCCTGGCCGATGGGGAAACGTTGGTGTTGACGTACACGGTCAGTGCGACCGATGACGACGGCACGCCACTCAGCGACACCGCGGCGGTAACGGTGACGATCACCGGTACCAATGACACGCCCGATGTGTTCGTGGACACCGGTGACAGCGCAGCGGAAACGCTGACCGAGAATAGTGGAACGCTGACAAGTAGTGGAACACTTTCGGTCCTTGATGCAGACCTAACGGATGTCGTTGGATCGTCCGTCACGGGCGTCGTCGCCAGCGGAACCACCAACGGACTGGGATCCGACAATACGGCACTCTTGGCAATGCTCGCGTCGACCACCAATGTGCTCGATGCAACCGAGATAGCGGATCAATTGACTTGGGATTTTAATTCCGGAGGTGAAGCCTTTGACTATCTCGCCCCCGGCGAGTCGCTGACACTGACCTACACTATTCAGGTCACCGACAGCCAAGGAGCCACCGACACCCAGAGTGTAGTCATCACGGTTCAAGGTGCCGCCAATGCACCAATCATTACCGGTGGACCCGCCTCGGTGGGTCTGACGGAAACCGACGCGGGCCTCTCCACCAGTGGCACATTCACCGTTAGCGACGTCGATCAGAGCGACACCGTGATCGCGGCCGTGAATTCGGTTGCAGTCACCGGAACAGGATCTGGCAGTGTGCCGGGCTCGCTGAACACTGCGACGTTGGAAGGTTTCTTGTCGGTGGCGCCAACAACCGTTCTCGACAACACCGAAACGTCCGCCACGTTGACTTGGGACTTTAGTTCAGGCAGCGAAGCGTTCGACTTCTTAGCCGCTGGTGAAACCTTGGTGCTGACGTACACCGTTAGCGCAACGGACGATAGTGGAACACCGCTAAGTGACACCGAGACGGTTGCCATCACGATCACGGGTACCAACGATGGGCCGGTGGCCCAGGCGGGAACAAATACTGCCAACGAAGATGGTGCAGTTGTCAACGGGACGCTGAGTGAAACCGATGCCGATACGAACGATACGCATACCTATTCGTTGATCACCAACACCAGCGAAGGTAGCGTCTCGGTTCAGTCCAATGGCGATTACGCCTTTGATCCCGGCGCCGATTTCCAAGATCTGGCTGTCGGTGAAACTCGCGACGTGACCTTCACTTACGAAGTCGAAGACAATCACGGCGCGACCAGTCAAGCCAACGTCGTGATCACCGTGACCGGAACCAACGATGGGCCGGTGGCCCAGGCAGGAACAAACACCGCCAGCGAAGATGGCGCGGTTGTCAACGGGACGCTAAGCGAAACCGATGCGGACACGAACGATACGCACACCTACTCGTTGATCACCAACACCAGCGAGGGCAACGTGACGGTCCAATCCAATGGCGATTACGCCTTTGATCCCGGCGCCAATTTCCAAGATCTCGCGCTCGGCGAAACCCGCGATGTGACCTTCACCTACCAAGTCGAAGACAACCATGGTGCGACCAGTCAAGCCAACGCCGTGATCACCGTGACCGGAACCAACGATGGGCCGGTGGCACAATCGGGTACGAATACTGCCAGCGAAGACGGTGCAGTTGTCAACGGGACGCTGAGTGAAACCGATGCCGATACGAACGATACGCATACCTATTCGTTGATCACCAACACCAGCGAAGGTGGCGTCTCGGTTCAGTCGAACGGCGATTACTCGTTCGATCCCGGTGCTGACTTCCAAGATCTGGCTGTCGGTGAAACTCGCGACGTGACCTTCACTTACGAAGTCGAAGACAATCACGGCGCGACCAGTCAAGCCAACGTCGTGATCACGGTGACTGGAACCAACGATGGGCCGGTGGCACAATCGGGTACAAATACTGCCAGCGAAGACGGTGCGGTTGTCAACGGGACGCTGAGTGAAACCGATGCCGATACGAACGATACCCATACCTATTCGCTGATCACGAACACCAGCGAAGGTAGCGTCAACGTTCAAGGCAACGGCGATTACTCCTTCGATCCTGGTGCCGACTTCCAAGATCTGGCTGTCGGTGAAACCCGTGATGTGACCTTCACTTACCAAGTCGAGGACAACCATGGTGCGACCAGTCAAGCCAACGTCGTGATCACCGTGACCGGAACGAACGACGGACCGGTTGCACAGGCGGGGACGAACACTGCCAGCGAAGACGGTGCAGTTGTCAACGGTACGCTGAGCGAAACGGATGCGGACACGAGCGATACGCACACCTATTCGTTGGTCACCAACACCAGCGAAGGTAGCGTGGTGGTCCAGTCGAACGGCGACTTCACCTTCGATCCAGGCGCGGACTTCCAAGATCTGGCTCTCGGCGAAACTCGCGACGTCGCCTTCATCTACGAAGTGGAAGACAACCACGGTGCAACCAGTCAAGCCAACGTTGTGATCACGGTGACCGGAACCAACGACGGTCCGGTGGCAACGACGGACAGTGGGACGGCGAACGAGGCAGGTGGTCTTGGCAACGCAACGGCGGGAACACCCGCCGTCGGAAATGTTCTTTCCAATGACACTGACATCGACACGAGTGATTCACACCAGGTAACTGGGGTCATCGCGGGACCTGCCGCTAGCGCTACGGGATCCGTTGGCACGAGTGTCAATGGGAACTTTGGGGCGATCACCATCAACAGTGACGGTAGCTACGTGTACCACATCGACGACTCCAATCCAACCGTCGAGGCACTTCGCACTGCCTCGGATACGATCGATGATGTCTTCACCTATACGATGATCGACCCGCATGGCATCGCGACGACGTCGCAGATCACCATCGCGATCCACGGAGCAAACGACAACCCACACGATCTCGACGCAACGGGAATGGTTATTGACGAGAATCTCGCAGACGGGCAACTCGTTGGATCGATCACATCCCGTGACGTCGACGCCGGTGACAGTTTCACCTACTCGCTCACCAATGACGCGGGCGGACGGTTCAACATGGATGCGTCAGGCAACATTCTTGTCGCCGACTCGAGCCGGCTTGATTTCGAATCGTCTAGCAGTCACTCAATCACGGTCCGTGTCGCCGACACACTCGGAGCCTCGTACGAAGAGACCTTCACGGTTGCCATCGGCGATCTCGACGAATTCGACGTCACTCCTGCAATCGACACCGACGGCGCCGCCAATGAAGTCAATGAAAACGCTGCGATCGGCACCGTCGTCGGTGTCACAGCACAAGCAGTGGATGCAGACGGAACCAATAACGCAATCACCTATTCGATTGTTTTCTGCCCCGACTGCCCGTTCGCGATCGATGCGGTCACGGGCGAGATCACCACGGCGGCAACATTGGACCATGAGCTCCTCTCGAGTCACACGATCACCGTACAGGCCGATTCCAGTGACGGATCGACGAGCTTTGCTGACTTTACGATCCAGGTCATCGATGTCAACGAAGCTCCCATCGCAACCGACGACGCTTACACGATGTATGCGGGTGAGTCATTGACGGTGAATCCTGGAGTCTTGTTGAACGATAGCGACATCGACATGGATACGCTACAGGTCAATTTGGTGACGGGGCCACAACACGGTGTACTCGTTTCGCTCACCGACGGAAGCTTCGTTTACACTCCCGCCGGCGGCTTCTTTGGACTCGACACCTTTACCTACGTTGCGAACGATGGGGCGCTAGACAGTAATGTGGTAACCGTAAGCATCACCGTAAACGCCGTCGTTGGCGGAGGCGACGACGGCGATGGTGGCGACGACCACGATGATGACGGAAGCAGCGACGGTGATGAGGATGGCAATGATGATGGAGATGACAGCGGTACCGGCAGCGACGATGGCGACACGGAGGACGATCCTCTCGCTGACCACGAGGACTCAAAACAGAAGCTTCAGGGTGGACCAGCCGATTCGGGCAATTCAATCGATTCTGCGGAGTCGCAAGCCGACAAGATCAAACGCGAAGAACAGGAAGGCAATTATCAAGACGACTCGGGCGGTTCCCAACAGCGAGCGAACGACGTCATCACCAGCACTGCGAATACAAACTCGTTCTCTTGGGGACGCTCGACTCAACTGCAGTTGAAACAGAGCGTTACCTCTGAGATTGAAATGATGGACCGATTGCTTGTGATGGACTTAGCTCAGGCGATCGTTTGGCAAGAATGGACACAGAACAATGGCGATTCCGAGGAATCAAGCTTCTTCGGTACCGAGCAAGTAGGCGCCGTCGGCACGACCGCGGGGATTGCAACCGTTGGCTATGTCTTGTGGGCCCTCCGAGGCGGCGTGCTACTCACCACGATCTTCGGCAGCTTACCGGCGTGGCGAATGATCGACCCCTCGGCACTGCTAACCGCGTATCGATCCTCGGACGACAAGAAAAGCGGCGGTGTCGATACATTTTTGGATTAGAGCATTTTTACGAAGGACGTAGGTTCTCGCGCACAAGGAAACGGGGTCAGGTACCAATCGTGCGAAGCACCCTTGCTGGCCATTTGGCTATTGGTACCTGACCCCGTTTCCGATTAGCTCCCCCATCATTTACAAAAATGCTCTAGTGCTTTGTCCCGATTAAAAATGGCTCATCCGACGGAAGCGCGCGGAACCCAGACTCGAGGATTTTTGGAGGTATGGCTCCGGTGTCCAATGATCTCTTAGAAAAGAGTCCCCGACGGACGGTCGTCCGCCGGGAACCGCTAGCACCCTTGGCGCACCGTCGACCGGGATATCCCTTGTCAAGTTGCACCTCTGCAGAGCTCCACTCCGTTTCTCTCGGCAACTGCACAATAACAAGTGAAAATAGCTTCTGCCAGCAATGATTGGACACCGGAGAGATGCCTCGAAAACCTCCTGCGCACGCTTCCGCCGGATGAGCAAAAAATTAGGGTCAGACCGGACGGCTCGCGCCGTTCCGCTACAAGTTTTAGCGGCAGCACGCGAGCCCTCCGGTCCCTCGAACCCTATAATTGGAGATTGACAAAGCACTAGATTGTAGACACCTCTACACGGGAATGAATGATGTTTGAACGATTTGCTACCGGGTTTTCACTTGCTCGTCAAAGTTGGGACGTTTTAAGAACGGACAAGCATTTGTTGCTGTTCCCGCTATTGAGTGGCATCGGTTGCTTGATGGTGATGGCGTCGTTTGCGGTGCCCTTGTTGGCAACGGGCACGGTCCAGAACGCTGTCGGCGCAGGAGTCGGAGACGATCAGAGTAGCGATCCAATGCAAAACCCGTTGTATTTGGCGATCCTGTTCGCCTTCTACTTCGTCAACTATTTCGTGATCGTTTTTTTCAACAGTGCGTTGATTGCATGTGCTGTGAAGCGATTCTATGGCGCCGATCCCACCATCCGTGAAGGGCTGTCGGCGGCCATGGCTCGATTGCCGCAAATCGCTGGTTGGGCATTGGTCAGTGCGACGGTTGGACTGATCTTGCGAGTGATCGAAAGCCGCAGCGAGCGTGTGGGCCAGTTCGTTTCGGCGATTCTTGGCATGGCATGGTCGGCAGCAACCTTCTTTGTCGTTCCCGTTTTGGTGATCGAGCGTCTCGGGCCCATCGCGGCCGTGAAACGCTCGGGTGAACTTCTAAAAAGTTCTTGGGGCGAAGCGTTGGCAGGCAACAGCAGCATCGGTTTCTTTTGCTTCTTGGCGATGATCCCCTGCATCGTCCTGATTGTCACGGGAGGGATCATGCTCGGCGGAAACCTCGCCATCGTCGGTGGAATCCTGGTCGTCCTCGGCGTTATTGGCATCCTGATCGTTTCGCTGATTTCAAGCGCCTTGTCCGCGATCGTCCAGGCGGCCGTTTATATGTATGGAGCAAGTGGCGATGCTCCGACCGGTTTCGACGCCTCCACTCTTCGCAGTGCGTTTTCGCGTGCGTAGCATCGCGTGAACAACAAGTGACGACTTTGGTATGATGGATGACCCCCGTCCAACCGTTTCCCACCCGCGCCCACGGAGCACCCCTGTGAACCTCAACCCGAAACCCGCTCGCTCCTTCGCCCGTCCCCTCCGTCTCGCTCACCTATCATTCCTGTCGCTGATCGCTCTTGCCTTCCTTAACGGTTCCAACGCGGAATCTTCCGCCGAAAAACCTGCAACGATCTCCCTCGGTTCCCTACTCGATGAAATGATTGATCGAAGCGTGATTGCCCGCTGGCCAGGCGCTAAATACAGCTGCCGCCAGGCGAGCAGCTATGATCGTGATTCGGTTTCGGCTGACGACGAAGGCTGGTTCGCAAACTGGGATCGAAGCCAGTTCATTCGGACAGAGGAAAAAGACGGGCGTTCCGAACATGTACTGCTGGATGCGGAAGGTCCTGGTGCCGTGGTTCGCTTCTGGGCGACTTGGCATGGGCCGGGTGGCACGGCGTTTTCCGATGGCACGCTGCGCGTGTACTTAGACGGTGAAGAAACGCCAACCCTTGAACGTAGGATGAGCGAGTTTATCGATGGAGGCGAAGCGGCAACCCATGGCCTTGTCGGTGCCCCGCTGTCGCAAGGCGTCTCGCCAAAAACAAAGTATGCACAGCGCGGCCACAACCTCTACTTGCCCATTCCCTATGCCAAGCACTGTAAGATCACCTATTCGGCCGATGTTTTGATCGACCGGGGGGGCCGCAAGGGCGAAGCGCTCTACTACCAAATCAACTATCGAACCTACGACCAAGACACCCAGGTCGAAACATTTGATACCTCCCAGCTCGAACGAATGCAAGCGAAGATCAAGACGGTTCAAAGTCGATTGCTTGAATCGGGGGTGACCGCCGCAGGCCTTAAGACGACAACCCTAAGCAAGAAGACGCTACAACCCGAGGGCACCGAAACGATTTCGCTCGACGGGCCTGCGGCGATCAACGAATTGTCGCTCAAGGTGTCGGCTGCAGATTTGCCACAAGCACTACGCAGCACGGTGCTGCAAATCAAATTCGATGACGAGTCCACAGTCTGGTGTCCCGTTGGCGATTTCTTTGGCATTGGCTACCAGGTCAAGCCGTACAAGACTTGGTATACCGAAGTTACCCCGGACGGACTGATGACCTGTTGGTGGCGGATGCCATTCGGGGAATCTTGCGAAATCACGGTGCACAACCTAGGGGATCAACCGGTGACGATCGACCGATGCACGGTGCTTGCTGGCCCATGGGTGTGGGACGATCACTCGATGCACTTTCATACGTGCTGGAGACAGTATTCGGAGATCTCGACCGGGATTGACAAGAAGATGGAGAAACGTGAGGGAGCGAGGGATGTCAACTACATCTCGATCAAGGGCCGCGGTATCTACGTTGGTGATACACTGACCGTGTTCAATGGAACCGCTGCGTGGTGGGGCGAAGGCGACGAAAAGATTTACGTCGATGGCGAAGCATTTCCGTCCCATTTCGGAACCGGCACCGAAGACTACTACGGATATGCTTGGTGTCGGCCCGAGTCGTTCAGCGCCCCGTTTCACTCGCAACCCGAAGGTGGCGGAAACCTGGCCGGTGGCTTTTCCGTGAACAGTCGATACCGAAGTCTCGATGCGATTCCGTTCGACCGTTTGCTCACGTTTGACATGGAACTTTGGCACTGGCGTGATACCAAGGTCGATTACGCTCCAACCACCTTCTGGTACGCCATGCCAAATGCCACGAGCAATGTTGAACCCAATATCGAGTCGGCAACACGAAAAGTAACTCTCCACGTCTCACAAATCGTGAAGCCTGTCTTCGTTGAAGGCGCGATCGAGGCAGAAACGATAAGAGTCATTGAGAAGACAGGAGGGAACTTCCAAATCCAAAGGATCAGCGGGTACCATTGGAGCAACGACGCTCAACTCTGGTGGATCGATGGCAAGGCGGGTGATCGTTTGACCCTTGATTTTCCAGCGCCCAAGTCGGGAACCTACAAAATAACCGCCGGTTTCGTACACGCTCCCGATTACGCCATTGTGAAAGTTTCGCTGAACACTTCCGATGGCGGAACGCATGACTTGTATGCGCCACGAGTGGTCAACGAGCCAACTGTGCTTGGCACGTTTGAGCTCGACGCAATATCGAACAAGATGTCGTTTACGATTGCTGGCGCGAACCCCAAAGCCATCAAGCGGCACATGGTCGGGCTCGATTACCTATTGCTCGAACCGGCTGAGTAGGCCGGACTGCTTGAGCCAAGAAGCTCGACCATGGCGAACCAGTCATCCGCATCCCTTTCCGACGCCAAGCAGATCCGGCTGTCGAGCTTTTCAATCATGGCCGATCGACGGATACGCCTTCGCAGGCGACGACGTGATCGGGAGGCACCGCGGGCAATGGATGGGGCGGGGCTACGGAATGACATCGCACTTTTTCCGGAGAAGAAAACGGACAGGGAACGCGACACGAAGGAATCGCCGCCAATGGGCGAATCAGCACAGCATGAACGTGCGAAGACGGCACACTATTGACATCAACTCCTCCAAATAGCATCGAACGAGATTGATGCAAGAACGAGGCCAGCAGAATCCTTGCAACTGGGATTTCCGGAGAATCCGGCATCACTTTTTTTGGGTCCAGGGTTTATCAATTTGATTCAACCCGCTTGCGCTCAGTGGTGATCAACACTTCAGCGTAGCCCCTATTCCTTGGGGAGGGTCCATCGTTTTCGCATCCCAATTCAACGGGAACTTCGCGTTTTGCTACGAGAGTTCATCGCATCGTTAAGACTTGCTTTTGCACTGGTGTGCGTGGGCGTGAGTCTTATTTTGGGTGCACAGTGGCTCGGAATGCTGCCCGATACGGAGAGAATTCAGCTACAAGGCAGGCAATCGCTGTGCGAATCCATTGCGATCAATTCGTCTGCGCACGTTCGCCGACAACAATGGGTCGACCTGACCACGATCCTGCGAACGCAGGTCGAACGGAATGAGGACTTGCTGTCGATCGGCCTTCGCAGCGAGATGGGCACCCTTCGACTCGACACCGGCCACCACGCAGAGATGTGGCCATCGGACCCCGAACTTGAGCCACGGGTCGAGATCGTCAAGGTACCGATCACCCTCAACCGACGTCCTTGGGGCACCGTTGAGTTTTGTTTTCACAAGCCAGAGACCTCCAAGCTAGCACCGCTCACCGAACATTCCATCTATCGGCTGGTTGGGTTCTTCGTACTCGCAGGACTTGCCTCGTATACCTTGTTTGTGGCGAAAATCATGGGCGTGTTCAGCAAAACCCAAGTGGTGCCGGATCGTGTGCGTCAGGCACTCGATACGCTGGCGGAAGGGTTGTTGGTACTCGACGAGAAGGGACGCATCGTCTTAGCCAACCGAGCATTTGCCGATACGGTCGGGATGAGTTCCGAAGAATTGGCCTTGCAAAGCGCATCCGAAATGGCGTGGTCGCTGCCGACGGGCAGCGAACATCCCGAGGTCTATCCCTGGATGGCAGCGATTGAAAATGGCGAGTTGCAAAGCGAGCAGATGTTGCGGTACCGGTTAGCGGACGGGCGAAACCGAATCTTCTCGGTCAACGCAGCCCCGCTCGGAGGCGATGATCAACAGCGAGGTGCCTTGGCAACCTTCCGCGACGTTACCCACGTCGAAGAACACCGCGAAGAACTCGAAAGAATGCTTGGCATGCTCCGCAGCAGCCGCGACGAGATCGAACGCAAAAACGGTGAACTGGAAATTTTGGCCACTCAAGACGCCTTGACGGGATGCCTAAATCGTCGTGCGTTCTTTGAACGGTTTGAGAAGCTGTGGCGTGAGGCGAAAGCCGAGGAATCGCCATTGGCATGCATCATGATCGATAACGACCATTTCAAAAACGTCAACGACACCTATGGACATCATGTCGGCGACGAAGTCCTGCGCCGCGTCTCGAAGACCATTCGTGACATGCACCAACATCATGGATTGGTTTGCCGGTACGGCGGCGAGGAATTCTGTGTCGTGTTGCCAGGACTCAGTCTGCGTCAAGCGATCACGGAGGCGGAAAGGACGCGCGAGGCGATCGCCAGCATCACCTTCGCAGATCCTGCCGAGTTGCGGCTCACCGCCAGCATTGGCGTTTCGGAATTGCGATTCAATCCGGTCGATACGCAAGAGCTGATCAATCAAGCAGACGCTTGTTTGTACGTAGCAAAACGCGAAGGCCGAAACCGCGTGATTGCCTACAACATCAACATGGCATCGGAAATCGAGAACACGTCCGAACAACGAATGCCCAAGAAGGCAAAACGACTCGAGATCTCGTACCAAGCGGTCACCGCGTTGATGTCTGCGCTCTCGTACCGTGATGCTAAGACCGCCGAGCACAGCCGGCGCGTTGCAGACCTCTGTGCACGAGCGTCCGCACTGACTCTCGATCCAGCACAAATCTACCTGCTCGAAATCGCAGCATTGCTGCACGACATTGGCAAAGTAGGGGTTCCCGACCATATCCTTTTGAAGCCGGGCGCATTGACCGAGCAAGAATGGGAAGTCATGGCCCGACATGATCGGATTGGCGTCGAAATCGTTGCCGGTGCGTTCGATTGTCCTGAATTGACCGCGATCATCTCGGCACATCAACTGCTCGGTCGCAGCGCGACGGACTCCGCCGAACTCCCGAGCGATGAGCACACGCTGTGGTGTGCCAAACTGTTGACGATCTGCGACAGCTACGATGCGATGTTCTCCGATACCGTTTATCGCAAGGGCCGGTCTCACGAAGAAGCGATTGCTGAGCTGCGTCGCTGCGCGGGGACGCAGTTCGATGCTGAGTTGGTGGAACTGTTCGCATCTTCGATCGACAACCGGACGCCCACCGTGACCTCGGGTGCATTTGCACTTGGCAAACAAGCAGCCATTCAGATTGGACAAGATGTGGAACGATTGGCCGAAGCCATCGAGAACCAGGATCTCGAAGGCATCGCAATGCATGTCCTCTGTCTCGGCAAGACCGCCGACAGCTGCGGAATCGACTCGATCGTGGAAGCGGCAGCTCAGATCGATGCGATTACCAAAAGCGAAGAGGTTCAATGGAAGGCATTGTTGGAGGAAACTCACGAGATACTCGACGCAGCCCGCGCGGCGCAGTCCGAGTTCCTACGAGAATCGCTCGAAATTGAGAAGCGTCTCTCCTTTCCCGATTAGCCCGGATGATTCGTTGGAGTGGTAGGCTTTAGCCGATTGCGTGCTGGATCCTTGCTGAATTGGCTAAAGCCTACGAATCCAACGTGCGCAGTCTGTTCTGTTTTTTACTCAATCGGTGTAGGCTGATTGCATACAAAGGGTTACGGGGAATAGGTTTGGACGGATGAATAATCCGGGATAGGGGCCGATCACTGAGCTGTGATAAAGTACCCGAGCCTTTTCTGACATTTTCATTTTTGCTCAAGAAAATTGATCTTGACGCCGAGGGGGGCGATTTGCACAATCCTGGGTCGCTCGTAACCCATTCTTTTCTTCTCGCCAAAACCTGCTCTTTGCAAGATGGTGCTTGGCGAGTCGAGGGATTCTGTTACGCTGCAATGGACTGCGAAGATCGAAATTTGCCCGTTGCCTTTTTGGGAAGCCCTTGTGTGACTGCCCCGAACCGGTAACCGCATCCGCCCGCCTTGTCGGTGGCGCTGCGTTGGGTCGACCGATCGAGACGTTTTGCCTGGCAACACCCCCGATGTCGCGGCAAGACGATTCCTAGGATAGGAGTACGTCGTTTGTCCTTACCCGCGGACTTCGACCTAAAAGAGCGTGTGCGTGCGAGTGTCGACATCGTTGATGTTGTTGGCAGCACGCTAGAGTTGCATCCCGCGGGGCGCAATTTTGTTGCCCGCTGCCCGTGGCACAATGATCGCCGTCCGTCGTTGACGGTCAACCAAGAACGTCAGACCTGGAAGTGTTGGGTTTGTGACATCGGTGGCGATATCTTTAGCTACGTGATGCAGCGTGACGGCGTCGATTTCCCATCCGCCCTTCGCATGCTGGCCGAACAAGCCGGTATTGAAATCGAAGAATTTCGCCAAGGCAAAAAGACACAACCGGGAAGCCCTGACGACAAGGCGACGTTGTTGGCGGCGATGAAGTTGGTTTCCGACGCCTATTTCGCCCAGTTAGAAGACGGCACCAGCGACGATGCCAAAATTGCCCGAGATTATTTGGCGGAGCGTGGGATTGATGACGAAAACCGCAAACGATTTCAAGTGGGTTTCTCCCCCGAGTCGTGGACGTTTGCCGTCGACTTATTGAGAAACAATAACTTCACGGGCGAAGTGGCGGAAGCAGCAGGCTTGGCAATTTCCCGCAGCGGTGGCGGCCACTACGATCGTTTCCGCGGCCGATTGATGTTCCCCATTCACGACTTGCAGGACCGACCGATCTCGCTCGGAGGTCGTGTCATCCCAGCGATCGCGTCGAGACGTGGCGATGACGGCGGCGGAGCCAAATACATCAACGGGCCAGAAACCCGGTTGTATAGAAAGTCTCACCAACTGTACGGTTTGCAACTCGCTCGTGAAGCGATTCGACGCGGCGGCGAAGCCTTGGTGATGGAAGGCTACACCGACGTTGTCGCGGCCCGCCAAGCGGGAGTTGAATCGGCGGTTGCGGTGCTCGGTACGGCACTCGGTGAGGATCACATTCGATTGCTGAAGCGTTTTTCGCAGCGCGTCGTATTGGTGCTCGACGGTGACGCTGCGGGGCAAACCCGAGCCGACCAGATACTCGATTTGTTCGTCCGCGCAGATGTGGATTTGCGAGTGTTGACGCTTCCCGAAGGAAACGACCCTGCGGATTTCCTGGCTGCCCAAGGTCGAGCCGCCTTTGACGAGCTTGTTGCCAAGGCGCCGGATGCTCTCGAACACAAATTGAATCGCTTGACCGACGGCGTTGATGTGACTCGCGACACTCACCAGGTGACGCAAGCGATCGAGTCACTGCTGGGGATCGTCGCCCAGGCACCACGCGGTGCGAATTTAAAAGTCGACCAGCTGATGCTGCGAATGTCGCGGACCTTTGGGATTGCGAGCGAACGATTGAACCAGCGGCTCGATCAGATCCGCAAAACAAAATCGGCCCGTCGTCCCGCGCCACAGCGCAGCTCAAGCACGGGCCCGCCGAACTCGCGGCCACCAACCCCTCGGTCGCAGCCGCAGCGAAATCCAAATTCCTGCCCACCCACCGCACGCCGGCCGTTCGATCCCAATGACGCCTTTGCAGAAGCGGGTGAGATGGAGTCCGACTTTGCAGGGATGGACGTCTCGTCCCCCACGACCGCAAGGGTCGCCGAGTCGGCCCCGCCGGATCGACTGAGCCCCTTAAGCGGAACCGACCGGGAACTGTTCGAAACATTGATTGAGTCGCCGTCGCTCGCTGCCATGGCGGTCGAGTCGATTGATCCCAACTGGCTCGATTCGATCACCGCCAAAATGTTGTTGTCCGCCTACCAGGATTTGGATTTTGAAGGACGGGACTTGTCGGTGGATTCCTTGTTGCTGGTCCTTGAGAACGAGTACCTAAAAAACGAAGTTGTCACACTCCAAGATCGCGTTCAACGCCGCGAAGGCATGTCGACACAAACCCCGCAACAGCGGTATGCAACCGTCATTCTGAACTATCACCAACGAGAATTCTCGGAAGAAAAAACTCGTCAAATCGCAAAACTTGAATCTTTGGTATTGGCAGCTGACGAAGAGGAGGCTCTATTGAAGAGCCTGTTCGATGCCGAGCGGTCACGCCACGGAATCGAAAATGAATAGGCTTTACCGTACTTCCCATCCCATGGCCCCAGAGGAGACCCCGGCAAATTCTCGCTCGCTTTCCCGATAAGCAAGCAACCGATTTTTTGACGATTTTTTGATCACCGAACGCCTCTGATGGGCACCCGCAGGAGATCAGTGGATCCAACGATTTGATCCGCCAAAACCGTCCGACCGAAAAACGATTTTTCATTCGACCCAAGACGTTCGCCCTTCCATGGACCGATTTGAAGGTGACGTCGCAAAACATGAGGTTTTCAGATGCAATTGATGGACCAATCTCTTTCGCAATTAATCGCCCGCGGATCCAAGGATGGATTCCTCACGTACGACGAAGTCAACGCGTACCTTCCCGACGAAGACGTCAATCCCGAAAAGCTTGAAGGTTTGATGGTCGCCATCGAACGGCACGGCATCCAACTGATCGAGGCTTCGGAAAAGAAAGCGATCGAAGCGGCTGGCAAGACACCGGAACCCCGTCTGGCCGACATGCGGTTCACCGAGGAGGAGACCCCGCTGGTTTCTGTCGAAGCTCCTAAGGCGAGCGATGACCCGATCCGAATGTACTTGAGCCAAATGGCCGAGATTCCGCTGCTGACTCGCGAGGAAGAAATCTCGCTTGCTAAAAAGATCGAAATCACTCGTCGCCAATACCGCCGCACCCTGCTGGAATCCGACTATGCACTGCGCAGTACCGTCGAGGTCCTACACCGTGTCCACGACGGTGAACTGCCGTTCGACCGAACCATCAAGGTCTCGCTGACCGAGCGTTTGACGAAAGAACAAATCACGGCTCGGATGCCTCACAATTTGCGCACCCTTGATGTTTTGATTGCTCAGAACAAAGAGGACTTTGACCAAATGGTCCGCAAAAGCGTCTCGCCACGATTGAAGGCTGAACTGCGACGTCGGTTCATCCGCAATCGACGCAAGTGCTTGCAACTGGTTGAAGAGCTTAGCCTGCGTAGCCGCCGCGTCACACCGCTGCTTGGCCAACTCGAAAAGATCTCGCGCCGGATGAACTTCATTCGCGATCGGCTAGCGGATCTTGGCAACGATGCGATGAGTCGCGATGAGGCAGCCGATTTGCGACAGGAATTGCGTGAGTTGATGATCGTGACTCAGGAAAGTCCCAAGAGCCTGCATAACCGCATTGCCAAAACACGGCGACACTTTGACGAGTACGAAGCGACGAAGCGAAGACTCAGCAGTGGCAACTTGCGATTGGTCGTTTCGATTGCGAAAAAGTATCGCAACCGCGGTCTGTCGTTCCTGGACTTGATCCAAGAGGGGAACACAGGTTTGATGCGAGCGGTCGACAAGTATGAGTATCGCCGAGGTTTCAAATTCAGCACGTATGCGACATGGTGGATCCGCCAGGCAATCACGCGAGCGATTGCGGACCAGGCACGCACGATTCGCATTCCGGTTCACATGATCGATGTGCTCAGCAAGCTACGTCAGGCACAAAAGCGTTTGACCCAAGACCTGCGTCGCGAACCGACCTACGAAGAGATCGCTCAGGCCACCGAAATTCCTCTCGAAGAGGTACGACGCGTGATGGATATTGGACGACATCCGGTAAGCTTGGACCGTCCGGTCGGCGAAGGTGAAGACAGCAGCTTTGGTGAGTTCATCGAGGACAGCGACGACGACAATCCCGTCAAGGTCGCGGCCAGCGGAATCCTGCGCAGCAAGATCGACGAACTCTTGAAGACCTTGACGTTCCGCGAACGCGAAATCATTCGCTTACGCTATGGTTTGGTCGACGGCTACAGCTACACCCTTGAAGAGTGTGGTCGCATTTTCAAGGTCACGCGCGAACGGGTCCGACAAATCGAAGCGAAAGCGGTTGCCAAACTACAAAGCCCCTCGCGTGCCGATCGCTTGGCAGAGTTCCTAAAAACCGCCGCCTAGACGGAGTGATCGCTCGCAGGCTAGTGCTTTGTCAATCTCTAATTCTAGGGTTCGAGGGACCGGAGGGCTCGCGCCCTGCCGCTAAAACTTGTAGCGGAACGGCGCGAGCCGTCCGGTCTCACCCTCATTTTTAATCTGGACAACGCACTAGAACCAGGCTCGCAAAACGAACCGGTTCCGGCCGCCGACGGATTCGAATCGGTGCTGGCCGGTCTCTCGATTGCGGGCCGGGTTCTTGATTGCCACGAGTTGAAGCCGCAAACACGGCCCTGATCTTAGGGTTTCGTGCAGCAAGGCCGGGACAAAGATTTGTGTTTCGGCCAGCGATCGACTATCCTCAGAAGTTGGCTATTCTGTTTCTCTCGCCTCATGCAACGCGTGCTCGATGTTCTACTTCATTCTGTGGGTTTTGTTTCTCCTGGCAGTGGTTTTCGCGGTGCCCGTTGTTTCCTTTTTGAACAAACGGAAAGCTCGCGGCCCCGTTTCCAAGGCGGATCCTGCTTCCGAAGACCAGCCCGTGGAAAAGGAATTTGGCGAAAATGAAGGATTTGGTGCGGAGGAGGAATTTGGAGGCGGCGAGCCCCTCGTTGAGGACGAAGTTGCCGGCTTCGAGGAACTGAAGTAGCTGGCGATTCTGGTACAATGGATCCATGACCCCAAATATGGACTCAATCTCTCGGCGGCAATGGCTGAATCGATGCGGTACCGGGCTCGGTGCGATTGCGCTGGGTGACATGCTGACTCGAGAAGTCTTTGCATCCGACCGTGTCGAGTTGCATTTCCCTGCGAAGGCAAAACACGTCATTCACCTGTTTATGAATGGCGGCCCAAGCCATGTGGATACATTTGATCCCAAGCCAGCATTGCTGAAGTTCGATGGAAAGTCCGCTCCGATCGATCACTTAAAAACCGAACGACCCACGGGCCATGTGATGCGTTCGCCGTTCAAGTTCAAACCTTACGGGGAAAGCGGAATTGAGGTCAGTGAGTTGTTTTCGAAGACCGCTGCCCATATCGATGATATTTGCGTCATCCGTTCGATGCACGCCGACGTGCCCAATCATGAACCGTCGCTGATGTTGATGAACACTGGCGAATCTCGACTGGTCCGTCCAAGCGTCGGGTCGTGGTTAACGTACGGACTTGGCAGCGAGAATGAGAATTTACCATCGTTCATCGTGATGTGCCCCGGCGGCTATCCCATCAAGGAATCGCAGAACTGGCAAAACGGTTTCTTGCCGGGGAAGTACCAGGGCACGTACATTGACTCGAGCCATGAGCGGGTCGAAAAACTGATTGACAACATTCGCTCGAAGGCCGTTTCGGGAACCGACCAACGTCAGCAATTGGATCTGCTGGCAAGGTTGAACCAGACCCATGCTTCGGCGCGTCCACTCGACCCCCGCTTGGAATCGCGGATCGAATCGTTCGAACTTGCCTACCGAATGCAACATGAAGCATCGGATGTCTTTGACGTTTCGGGTGAATCGGAAGCGACACTTGCTGCCTACGGCCCCGGCGACTTTGCCCGACAAACGCTGATCGCGCGGCGTTTGGTAGAGCGAGGCGTTCGCTACGTGCAACTCTACACCGGCGCCGGTCAACCCTGGGACAACCACGACGACTTGAACGATCGCCACCGTGATTTAGCCAACCAAGTGGACGGGCCGATCGCTGCGTTGCTTTCGGACTTAAAACGAACCGGCTTGCTCGATGAAACGCTAGTGATCTGGGGTGGCGAATTCGGTCGCACGCCGGTGGTGGAGATGCCCAAAGAAGGTTCCAATCAAGGAAAAATGAATGGACGTGACCACAACCATTACGGATTCACCGTTTGGCTCGCTGGCGGTGGCGCCAAGGGCGGAACCGTTGTCGGCGCCACCGATGAGATTGGATTCCAAGCGGTCGAAAACCGCGTCCATGTTCATGACCTGCACGCAACGATGCTGCGATTGATGGGCTTCGACCACAAACGATTGACCTATCGTTACGCCGGTCGCGATTTCCGATTGACCGATGTCCACGGCCGCATCGTCGACGAGATCCTTGGCTAGCGGTTACAAGAGGGTAGACGTGGGTCGAGCACAAGCACGAATCTGACCGCGAGAGCGTTTTCCCCGGGTCCGCTTGCAGCGACCCGGGGCTACCGTCTTTGATGCCTTTGGCATCATTGATGAAATCGACGTCCCTCAGCGTCAGCTAGCAGCGTGCCATTCAAAGAATGGCTAGTGTTCCCTCGACACAAAACGACTTGGACAGTCGGACAACAGTCAAGACACGCAAGTTATTTATCGCACGTCCCGCGCGGTCAGGAGTGGTTGGAGATCTAAACACTGCAGTCGTCACGACTAAAAACTGCACAACATCAGAGCGGGGGGCAAAGGGATCCAGTGAGGATGGGTGCCGAGGGGCGTGCACCTCCTTCCAACGAGAATTCCTGTGGGCGATTGTATCGCCGTTTGGGTAGACCCGGATTCCAGAATTCGATTTGCCTGAGTGAGGTTGTTTTCCAAAGCGTTTCGATGTCCTCGTCGCCTGCTGTCATTTCAACAAGCAGATCTTCGCTGTCGAAAAAATGCACCCAACGTCGAATCTCGATCGATCATCCTATGGCCACTCTACACGGTGTGAATCGCACGCCCGTCAACCGCCAATGCTGCCTCATGGACAACTTCGGCAAGCGTTGGATGTGCGTGACAGGTACGAGCGATGTCTTCGCTGCTCGCCCCAAACTCCATTGCGGTGGCGGCTTCGGCAATCAGATCGCCCGCGCGTGCGCCGATGATGTGAACACCAAGCACACGGTCGGTCTTGGCATCTGCCAAAATTTTGACTCGCCCCTCGATTTCGCCCAGTGTTCGAGCACGGCCGTTTGCACCAAAGGGGCAGACCCCCTTGTTGTACTCGATCCCGGCTTCCTTCAATTGCTCTTCCGTTTTTCCAACCATCGCGATCTCGGGATGCGTGTAGACGATTGCAGGAATCACATCGTAATTCATGTGGGTCTTGATCCCAGACATCTGCTCGACGCAAACAATCCCTTCCTCCATCGCCTTATGTGCCAACATCGCGCCACCGATGCAATCACCAACCGCATAGACACCCTCGACGGCGGTTTCGTAGTTGGCATTGACCGAGATAAACCCCTTCTTGTCCGTCTCAAGTCCGATTGCTTCGAGGCCGATGTCATCGGTTGCAGGACTGCGACCTGTCGACAACAGCACTCGGTCGCATCGAATCGGCTCACCTCCTGTGATCGCAACCATACACTCGTCTCCATCACGAGTCGCGGACTCCACGAACGTACTGGTGCGGATATCGAGTCCCTGTTTCTTGAAAACTCGATGAGCAAGTTGAGCGAATTCGGCATCAATGCCAGGCATGATATGGTCGAGGGCTTCCAAGACAATCACTTCGCTACCGAGGCGGTTCCAAACGCTACTCATCTCCAAGCCGATATAGCCACCACCAATGACGACCAAGCGTTTCGGCACCTCGGGGAACGCAAGCGCCGTGGTACTATTGCCAATCCGGTCGTTGTCTTCTTTGACAAAGCTGAGTGATGCAGGGCGACTGCCAGCGCAGATCAGAATTCGGCCCGCTTGGACCAGCACGTTGTCGGTCCCTTGAACCTGGACCGATTGGCTATCGGTGAACTTCCCGCGACCGCGATAGGGGGTCACGCCTTTCTTCTTAAACAGCATGTCGATCCCACCCGTCAGCGCATCGACAATTTTGTCTTTTCGAGCCATCATCGCGTCGAGATCCAACCCGACCTCCCCAATCTTCAATCCATGACCGGCGAACCGGTGCTTCGCTTCTTCATAGAGATGGCTTGATTCCAACAGCGCCTTGCTGGGGATACAACCGACTCGCAGGCAGGTGCCGCCAAACCGATCATTCTCATCGATGCAAGCGACGTCGATCCCGAGTTGTGCGGCGCGAATCGCTGCAACGTAACCAGCGGGACCCCCACCAAGAATGACTAATTCATGCCGAACGGTTTTCATATCAAATGGAGTGGTTGAGGGAGAGAACCTGGGACGTAGACCTCTCAACAGTGTGCCAAATACCACCCGGGTTCGGCTATGGGGCATTCATCGCGGGGCTTGCCGAAGTTCTGGGAGAGGTGACAATGCACGGCCCTTTCCCTTTGTTCCCAACGCTAGAACCCCTAAGCCGAGCGCCGGTATCCACGTTGTCTAAGAAAAAACTTCGCAAAATCGCTGGCCCAGCACTAGCGACCACGCTGTTCGTGCTTGCGATGAACTTGCTGTGGCGAGAAGCCCACGAGGTGACCTGGGAACAGTTTAAAGCAGGTTTTACGGGAGTTCCCGCAATCTACCTTTGTATCGCGGCGTTTTTGATCGCTTTGAACTATGGGCTGCTGATCACCTACGATCTACTCGCTCTTCGCTACGTTTGCCGATCGTTACCGCTGCGCCGTGTCGCCTTGGTGTCGTTTCTTGGCTTTACACTTGGCAACAATCTCGGCACGTTGATGGCCGGCGCCCCGATCCGGTTTCGGTTTTATACCCGCTGGGGTCTTACCCCCCGGCAAATCGTCGTGCTGATTTCGATCTGTGGCTTGACGTTCTGGAGCGGTTTGTGGCTGCTCGGTGGCACCGTGCTCGTGTTTATTCCGATTGAATTGCCAGCGGAAGTCAATTTACCGTTGGGCACGCGTGCGCTTGGTGCAATCCTGTTGACCTTTTCGGTTGGCTACGCTGCCGTATGTTGGCTGTGGCATAAACCGTGGCCGATCGGAGAATTGCACTTGTGTCCACCAGCACCAGGCTTGATGTCGGTGCAAGCATCGGTCGCCGCAGTCGACTTGTTGATTTCCGCGACGGCCCTCTACCTGGTGCTTCCCATTGAAGCAACCGTTCCGTTCGCGCAAGTCTTAGCCGCCTATCTATGTGCCATTGCAATTTCGCTGCTGACCCAAGTTCCGGGTGGACTTGGTGTGTTGGAAGTGATTTTGGTGACGCTACTCAAGGGGACGGTGGGCGAGTCGGTGCTCGCGTCGGTGTTGATCTTTCGCATCTTGTACTACGTGCTGCCGTTGTTGTTTGGCATGGTCACGTTGGTCGCGCACGAAATCTTCAGCGGAGCGGTTGAGGCCAAAGAAGCAAAGAAGGATCCTTAGCAAGTCCTTGCCCAAAAGCGCAAGGCGGCACAGGTTGCAATGCGAAAGCCTCATTTTGGATTGCTTTCGCATCCAGCAGGCCTGGCTTTTGCATCCAGCAGGCCTGGGCCGCGGCTTGCCGCAACCCAGGCCTCTCAGCGAGTGGGCACCAGCGACCCGGGACGAAAACGCTCCCGCGCCATGGGGGATCGGTTACTCCACCAATCCTGCGTGAATGGGACGGAGTTTCTTGGCCGGGATCTTGATCTTTTTGCGGTCGTAACTCATGAGCCCATTGATTTCGCCTTCCACATCGGTCGTCTGCGTGTAGACGCCTGCGGCGATACCCTTGGCTTTTAGCTCCTGCAAACGACGCATCGATTCGACGTATCGATCCTTGTACTCTTGCATCGTTTTGGGCAAACCACCGTACCCCCAGTTCCGACGGCCAGCATCCCACAAGTGCCCTTTGACGGGAAAGCCATGACCGCCAAATTCGCCAACCACTTTGACGTAGTCGTTGAAACGCGACTGATCAAGCGGGAAATCGGGATGGGGGTAGGCGTGATGGTCCGCGACATCGCCCACCGGCCAAAAGTTCCCGCCGCTGGCAACATTCACCAACCGTGACGGATCGCGCCGACTGATCCAACGGCCGACTTCCACGGTTCGGTGCTGCCCCCATGCTTCGTTGAAGGGAACCCAAATGACAATCGAGGGATGGTTTTCGAGAGAATCGATCATGCGTTCGAGTTCTAACATGTATTGGGCATGGTTCACCGCCGTCCAATCCGCATCGACGGGGTCCGGCTTCATGCGGGTCCAAGGCGGCGAAACGCCGCCACTGGGTTGATCTTGCCAAACCAACATCCCAAGCCGGTCGCAGTGATAGTAGAATCTTCGCGGTTCGACCTTGATGTGCTTGCGAATCATGTTGAATCCCGCTTCCTTCAAGTATTCAATGTCAAACAACATCGCTTCGTCCGAAGGCGGCGTCAGCAATCCATCGGGCCACCAACCTTGGTCGAGCGGTCCGAGATGGAAAATCGTTTCTCCATTCAAAGTAAACCGCAGGTTCCCGTTTTCATCCGTCGTTTTTCCGACCGTTCGAATACCGACGTACGAATCGATTTCGTCGATCACGGAACCCTGAGCATCCACAATCGCCACCTTCATTTGATAGAGGTGCGGCGACGACGGCGACCAGAGTTTCGGCGATTCGATGTCAGCGGCAACGAAGTCGTCGCTGTTCTGCGTGCCAACAAAGACCACTTTTTCGCCATCCAGGATCGTTACCCGAAGCTGTTCACCGCGAACATGCTCGCCGGCAAGATCGACATCCATTCTCACCGTTGCCTTGCTGTGATCCTCATTCAGTTCGGTTCGAACCGTCGTATCCTCGATGTGCCGCGCGGACACCGGTTCAAGCCAAACCGTTTGCCAAATGCCAGAAACTTGGGTGTACCAAATGCCGCGTGCTTCGAGAACCTGCTTGCCGCGCAGTTGCGATCCCTCGGTAGCGTCTTCGACGCGGACGACCAAGTCATTTTCACCCGCTTGCAGTGCGTCGGTGATATCAAACGAAAACGGGTTATTGCCACCCACGTTCTCGCCAACAAGCTGCCCGTTGACCAACACCTTCGAGGAGTAATCAACCGCTTCAAAATGAAGCAACAAACGTTCGCCTGCCTTTGTATCGGCTGAAAATTTGCGGTGGTACCAAACCGCTTCGCTTTCATCAAGCAAACGTTGAACACCCGAAAGCTTCGATTCCAGTCCGAAGGGAACCAAGATCTTGCCATCCCAGTTCTCTGGGGTTTCAGCTCGCTCGATGTCCGTAATGGCGTAGTTCCAATTTCCATTCAGATTCTGCCACTGCTCGCGAGCCATCATCGGCCGCGGATACTCGGTCCAGGCGTTTTCAGCGGTCAATGCCTCGCCCCACTTCGTGATCAACT
This sequence comes from Novipirellula artificiosorum, assembly GCF_007860135.1. Taxonomy (NCBI): domain Bacteria; kingdom Pseudomonadati; phylum Planctomycetota; class Planctomycetia; order Pirellulales; family Pirellulaceae; genus Novipirellula; species Novipirellula artificiosorum. The sequence continues at coordinate 745,168 of NZ_SJPV01000002.1, read as the reverse complement.
CGGATTGGAACGGAGTGGTCGGTCGTTTGGCTCGAGGCAGTTTGGGAATCGTGTTGGCATCGATGACGTGAACGTCGATGAATTGGCCACCGCTGGTTTGATGACAATGAACGGCCAACGCGTTTCGGCCTGCTTTCAAAGCCTTGCTCTCTTCCTCAGCCAACTTGAAAACACGGTATTCACCAATGTAGCCCGTCACGGCCAGCACCTTTTCACCGTTGATGAACACTTCCGCATCTTCGTCATGCGCAACGTACAAGGCCGGATCCGCCGGAACCGATTCCAGTTGGATCGATTTTCGGAGCCAGATGTCGTTGGTCGTCCATTCGGTTGAAACCCGTGCCCCGGGAGTCGAGCGAGTCCCAAATCCGCCAAAACCTTCCGACCATTCCGAGTCGTCGAAGTCGGGTTGTTCCCAGCCATCCGCTGGCGCGTCAAGCGTGTACTTCCATCGGGTCGGCGTGATCTTTCCGCCGGTCTCTGCACCACAAGGCGAGGCTGCCAGAGTGGTCACGATCGCCAGTGCGGCCAGCGTCAAACGGGGACCTTCAAACATCCCAAATATTGCCCGGGAGCGAGGCCGGAATTGCTTCAATACAGACAAAGGTACGTTTCCTTCAAGAAAGTGAGGGTGGTGGGAGAGCCAACGCCAGTGGCAAGACGCCAAAATATCTCAATTTACAGCGAGGCCCGAGGGAATTGATTCTCGCATCATGTTACAGACAAGCCGACGGCGCCACCATTGGCCAAGCTGAATTCCATCAAAATTTTCATGATTTGCCGTTTCAACGCTTGTAACCATACCACCCTGCTTTTTTGATTGCGTTAAATGAGGCATACATCCAGGATGCGTCCGGCGCGGTAAATAACACAATACACACAGAGTGAGCAACCAGCAAAGCTGGGGGAGGGCCAATCTCGTTATCTCCGCGGGGATAGCAGCCGGATTCGGAACACCGTCGGTAAAAAAAAGGGCTACAATGCCCGAGAGATCCTCAATTGTTTCTCGTGCAGCCGGGTGCTTCCGCCGATATGTCCTCTCTACCTCAAACCTTTTTCTGTCTGCTCGCCGTTTTTCCGCTCGCGACCCACGCCAGCGACGCGAAGCCTAACTTGATCTTTGTGCTTTCCGACGACGTGGCGCAAGGCGACTTGGGGTGTTACGGACAGGAGTTGATTGCGACCCCCAACCTTGACCGCATGGCCGAGCAGGGAACGCGATACCTTTCGGCGTATTCGGGGACAAGCGTTTGTGCGCCGAGCCGTTCCTCGTTAATGACAGGGTTGCATTGTGGGCATTGCCCCGTGCGAGGAAATTACGAGGTCCCACCCGAGGGCCAGCTACCGTTACCGGCCGAGACGACCACGGTTGCCGAAGTGCTCCAATCGGCTGGCTACTCTACGGCGTGCTGCGGCAAATGGGGAATGGGCTTCTTTGACACCTCAGGCAGCCCCATGAAAAAGGGATTCGATCATTTCTTTGGCTACAACTGCCAGCGCGAAGCTCACTCCTATTTCCCTCGCTACCTGTACAACAACGACAAAAAGATCTGGCTCGAGGGTAACAATGGCGTCGATGTGGGTGAAACGTATTCGCAAGCCTTGATTCAAAAGGATGCGATGGATTGGATTCGCGAGCATGACTCGGGGCCCTTCTTCTTGTTTTACGCGGTCACCCTGCCGCATGGGCGACATGAGATTGATTCACTTGGCGAGTATAAAGACAAACCTTGGCCGGCAAGACAAAAGGCCTACGCGGCTCAGATCACTCGCCTTGACCGTGACATGGGCGAGTTGCTCGATACGTTGAACGATCGAGGAATCGCCGAAAAGACTCTCGTCATTTTCAGTGGCGACAATGGATCGTCATTCGAGCCGGACAGCGAGATGGGCGTGTTGTTCAAGCAGGCCAGCAATGGACTCCGCGGCTACAAACGTGGCCTCTACGAAGGGGCCCTTCGGCAAGCGGCGATCACGTGGTGGCCCGGCACCGTCCCGGCGGGACGCGTGACTGATCAGCCGTGGGCTTTCTGGGATTTCTTACCGACCGCCGCCGAACTGGCCAACGTCGAGCTCGACAACCGGACCACCACCGACGGTCAATCGATCGTCGAATTTCTGAAAGGTGGCAATGCCCCTCAGCGCGATTACTTTTACTGGGAATTGCATGAGAATCAACCGATCCAGGCGTGCCGTTTCGGTGATTGGAAAGCCGTGAAGCATGGTTCTCATTCCGCGATCGAACTCTACGATTTGCGATCCGATGTGGCGGAAACGCGGGACATAGCGAAGGAGCATCCGCAGCAAGAGGAGCAGGCCAAGAGGATTATGGCATCCGCTCATCAATCCGACCCCAATTGGCCACTGACAGGGAAGCCTGAGATTCGCATTCAAACCGAAAAAGCCGCTTGGCAAGCCACGAAACTGCGAAACCAGAATGCAACTCGCCCGATCAAGTCGCAACCCGCGACTCAATCGCCATCGTAGGATCCTGTTGAAGTTGGAACAAACATTCATCAGCGGCTCGCAATCGGCGGCTCACTTCACGCCCGAGATTCATCATGATCATCGCATATTGCTCGAGATCATGCTGAAAAAGCGAACGCAGTGATTTACTGGGTACTTCGATCGCTTGACAGCTCGATTCGGCAATCACCGATGCCGAACGTTTTTGAAAATCAATCAAGGACATTTCGCCAAAGCAATCACCGCCGGCCAAGCGGCCGAGAACGATCGGCGTACCTTTCCACGATCTTTGGATCAGGACCGTCCCAATTTCAATGACAAACAAGGAATCCCCAGGCTCGCCTTCCCGGAAAAAATAGTCGTTGGCCTCCAACACCCATTCACGAGAGTGAAAGAGGATCAATTCAATCGATTCGTTCTGTAGTCCACCAAATGCGGGCATCCGCCGCAGCAGATCGGTTTGTTCTTTCCGCATAAAGATCCCTGTTTCGAAAAGGTGATGCAAAGGCCGTATCCCTCACCATTTTCTGACGCTGAGCTGGCCAATCAAGTGCGTCCAAAAAATGGGCGATTGCAGAGCGCGTCCTGTTCGAGGGTCGCGCTGCCCCGCGTCACCAGCCCCCAACGGCGACCCTCTCGAATTGTACTGCGACTATCCCCTCAAAAACGGGAATTCTTGAAAGTGCACGAAAAACCGAGCGAGCATTTTCTGAAATACTCGCTCGGTCATCTGATTTTTCGTGTCAGGGCCGTCGACTAACGGCTGGTCAACATCGCCACACGCGAAGCCTCGATCTGCTTTTCAATCGAAGCGACGTAAGCACTGTCGGCGCTGCACATCCGGGAATAGGGAACCGTGCAGGTCTTGCCATTCGCCTTCAGCAAACGGATGTGGCCCAAATTGATCTCGACCAAGCGACCCTGCGTACGATAGCTGCCGGTATCGTCGATCCAAACCCGCGAGCGAGTGTTTGAGAGCGACTTCATCGCAGGAACGCTCTTCTCCGAAACGACCAATTGGTGGTGTCCTTTCTGCGTCTCGTTGCTACCAAACAAATCGTCAATGGTCATCCGGGATTCGGAGGGCTCACTTGCTTCGGCGGCGGGCTCCGGCATGCCAAACAGATCGTCCGCTGGAGCGGCTGCTTCTTCGCTGGGCGCTTCGACCGGGGGTTCCCCAAACAAGTCGTCCAACGCCGGAGTTGCGGGTGCTTCGTCGGCGGGTGGTGTACCGAACAGGTCGTCGGTGGCCGATTCAAGGTCCGCTTCGGGTGTTTCCTCCGTTTGACCGCCGAACAAGTCGTCGACTGCATCCGCGGCGGGCTCTTCAGCATCCATCGGAGCCTCACCAAACAAATCGTCGGGGGCGGCTTCAGCGGCCTCCGCAGCATCGTCTTCGACACCAAACAGATCGTCCACCGCAGGTTCCTCCGCTGCGGGTGCCTCCGCTGCGGGTGGCTCACCAAACAGATCGTCTTCGACTGCGGGAGCTTCCTCAGCCGGTGCTTCCGTTGCGGGCGACTCGCCAAAAAGGTCATCTGCTTCCATCGCTGGCTCTTCCACGGTCGCATCGGCAGCATCGCTCGAGCCAAACAGATCTTCCATCACTGGCTCTTCAGCGGCCGGCTCTTCAGCGGCCGGCTCTTCGATAGCTGGCTCTTCGATAGCTGGCTCTTCCACGACCGCTTCCTCGACAACCGCTTCCTCCATCACGGCTTCTTCCGCAACCGCTTCTTCGACAACCGCTTCCTCCATCACGGCTTCTTCCGCAACCGCTTCTTCGACAACCGCTTCTTCCGCGGCAGTTGCAGCCGCTTCCGAGGCCTCGGTTTCCGGAGTCAGGGGAACGTCGGACGCCGATGCCCCGACGGCACCTTCCTCTTCAACCGCTTGATCGAAAGGGGAATCCGCTTCGACAACGATTTCGCCGGAGTCCAGCGTCTGTTCGAGAACCATGCCACTTTCCATCGCGGCGGCACCGTCGCTCATCAAGGGAGCGTCGTAAATGACGGTTCCTGATTCGACGATTCCCGCATCGACGGCACTGTAATCACAGCATCCGGTCTCCACCGTAACGGCATCATACGAAACGGAGCCTGAGTCGCAGCAATCGTTTACCACGGGTGCGGGACAACAAGTCACGGGCGCGGGGCAGCAAGTCACCGGTGCGGGACAACACGGAACCGGTGCGGGACAAACCGGTTCGGCGGGGCAACATGCCGCCTGGTTTGCACAACGGGCGTGATGCAACAGCCAACCGGCCGATGCGGGGCTAATCCCCAAAAGCAAGATAAGGGAGCTAACGAGACTCCATCGGTAAAATCGTTGGGCCGTGCGGTTCATAGTGGTTTCGTCTCCTCCACAACTCATTCAGTGTGGATCGCATGCGGGGTTTCGGGTGGGCAGCTAAGTCGGCGGTGACTCCCCACGAAACGGGGAAACCGACGACGATTCGATTACCGCTCTATGCTAGTTATCAAAAAAACGACAAGCAAGAAGCGAAAACTGGTTAAATTGAGGTACTTGGGTATTAAGTTCCCTTTACAGGGGTCATGCAGATACATTTGTTCACACTTAAAAAACTCGGGTGCCGCTAGACGGAACAATTCGTCACACTCTTGACGGACCGCTCAACCGAGAGCTTCCGACCGTTTGCCAAACAACCGGTCGAACACGCCCCTTCCTGCAAATGTCGCCCTCTCAAACGCAGTTAACCCTGATTCAGTAGATTTATGTTTCGCTTCATCAAAGGCGTTTTCGCATCCATGAGCCTAGAGCGGAAGTGTCTGCTCTTTTTCGGTTCTGCGATTCTCGTTTTGATGTGTGCTGCGTTCTTTGTGGTCCAATTGCTCGCGAAGCGGCTGGTCACCAACACGACGCGCCAACGGGCTCGCGATTACGCCGCAGAAGAGCTTTACATCATCCATAGCGATGCCAAATGGTCCGCGGAACTGCCGAGCGAAACGGTGACCAGCAACCAAGAGTCGCTCAACGAGCTGCGTGCCGAACTGCTAACGGCGACGATCGACTTCGAGGTGCTGGCACTGCAAGATTCGATGCCGTACGAAAAGCTCCCCACGATCGATCAGCCGGAAACGCCGCACGAGCTTGAGCTGTTGAAGGGACTCGAGCCGCAGTATCGTTCTTGGCTTGCTCGCCAAATCGGCCAAGACCGACCCGATGTGGAGCGTCCGCTTGACTTGGGCGACAACGAGGCGATGAGTCGGATTGGGCTACTCGGAAAGACCGTGTTTGCCGAAGACGGGCCGATCGACGATCGCTATGTTTTCTACTACCCCGTCTTCTTCAAGCCGACTTGTGTTTTGTCTTGCCACCATCCGGTCGGCAGAGAGTTTTCGACCTCGCCCGATGTCGATCCCATGACATTGGCCGAGCAGTATCCGTATCGAGTCTTTCGCATCCGAATGCCCTATCAGGAAACGGCTGACCAGACGGACATGATTCGCGCCATTGTCATTGCCTTAGCGATGGCGATCATTACGGCAACGTTGTACGTACTGCACGCGATTGTCCGGTTCCTTGTGTTGCAACCTCTTTATCACCTGCGTGACGTGAGCGACGCCATTACTCACGGCGACACGAACCAACGTGCGACCATTGACACCGAAGACGAATTCCGAGAACTCGCCGATGCATTCAACCGAATGCTGCGCCACTTGACCGAAACGCAAGACAAGATTCAAGAAGTCAACCGCGAACTCGACGCGCGGGTGGACCAATTCGCTCAATTGAACTTGCAGCTTTACGAAGCCAACCGTTTGAAGAGCGACTTCTTGGCCAACATGAGTCACGAGTTACGAACGCCACTGAACAGCATCATCGGCTTCTCCGAGGTGCTTTCCGGGATCGACTCACTCAACGACAAACAGAGGCGATACGCGTCAAACATCCAAAAAAGCGGGCGTTTGTTGCTTGAAATGATCAACGACATCTTAGATTTGGCCAAAGTGGAAGCCGGAAAAATGGAGCTACGGCGGAGCGAGTTTGACGTGGGGCGACTGGTTTCCGCCCAATGCGATATGATCCATTCGCTGTCGGAAGAGAAGAACATTTCGTTGTCAGTGGAAACGGCTGAGGATTTACCAAAGTCCTACCAGGACCAAAACAAGCTGGGTCAGATCATCAATAACCTGCTTAGCAACGCGATCAAATTTACACCTGAGGGTGGCATGATTACCGTCCGCGTGGAAGACGCAGGCGAGGGTCGATTTCGTTTGTCGGTCAAAGACACGGGAGTTGGCATCGCCGAGGAGGATCAACCGATTATCTTCCAGAAGTTCCGGCAGAGCCAGAAGGTGTTGAACAACGAGGGATTGACCCGCGAATTCGCAGGCACGGGACTGGGGCTTTCGATTGTCAAGGAACTTGCAAAGCTGCTTGGTGGCGAGGTGGACTTTGAAAGCGAGCTGGGGCGCGGCAGCACGTTTTGGGTGACACTCCCATGGCGGCTAAGCGATCGGGCCGCAGCAGAATTGCCTCTGGGTTCACCCACCGTTGCAGGAGCGTCACCGGCGGAACTCGAGTCACTCAACCCATCAAAGGAAACGGCAACAGGATAACGAATGAAGAAGGTCGATCTCTATACCGACGGAGCATGCAGTGGAAATCCGGGCCCAGGTGGTTGGGCATTTATTCTGCGATGCAGCAAAACCGAGAAGGAACTCGAACGTAGCGATGGTGACCCCGATACCACCAACAACAAGATGGAGTTGACTGCGGTGATCCGAGGCCTCGAAGCGCTCCGAGAGCCTTGCGAAGTGACGCTGCACGCCGACAGCACCTATGTTGGCCAAGGGATCACCAGTTGGATGGCGGGCTGGAAACGCCGTGGCTGGAAACGCAAAGACGGTTCAAAGTTGGTCCCGATCAAGAACGAGGAGCTTTGGCGATCGCTCGATCAGTTGATGCAAACTCACTCGATCCTCTTCAATCATGTCAAAGGCCACGACGGCCATCTCGAGAACGAGCGCTGTGACCAATTGGCAGTGCAGGCGTACCAAAAATACCTCTCACGCCGCGCTCAATAGGTGTCGGACGCGGCGAGCTGCAGCGGCGAGTTCAAGCTCTCGGAAGGCCGTTTTTCGGCATTTGACCTCCCATCGCGGAAACGGCCTAAGAAGGGTACAATTTCTGCTTCTCAAAACGTCGATTTTTCGGCGTTTTTTCCTGTGTTAGTCACTGCGATGTTCACTCGGATTTTTCATGAGCGACGATACCCCTTCGGATCCCGATTTCAAGCACGTCACGGATGCTGGCGAAACGCCCGACGCATCAGCTAGCGCGGACGCACCCGTCGTGGCAGCGAAGCCCCGACTGAGTGCGAATGCAGAATACACCGATAAAGATCTGCAACACCTTTCGGACCTCGAACACGTTCGTGAACGTCCAGGGATGTACATTGGCGATACGGCGAACCGAGGGCTGCACCATTTGGTCTACGAGGTGGTCGACAATTCGATTGACGAGGCCATGGCCAAGTTTGCCAACACCGTTTCGGTCACCGTCCATACCGACGGCAGCGTGACGGTGGAAGATGATGGACGTGGAATCCCCGTCACGCGTCATGACCAACTCTCCGAAGAGCTTGATCGTGAAGTCAGCACGCTCGAAGGCGTCATGACCGTCTTGAAATTTGGCGGCAAGTTTGAGAAGGGAGCCTACCAAACCTCTGGCGGCCTTCATGGGGTTGGCGTGACGGTGGTGAACTTCCTCAGCCAATGGGCCGAAGTCGAGGTCAGCCGCGACGGGTTCACTTGGACGCAAGAATACGAACGGGGCGTGCCCACGGGACCGGTCGTCAAAGGGCGCGCGACCAAACGCACCGGAACCAAAACGACGTTTAAGGCTGACAGCCGTATCTTTAGCGTCACCAAGTACAGTTTCGACATGCTCAACAAGCGGTTGCAGGAGTTAGCGTTTCTGAACAGCGGCGTCCACATCAAGTTTCACGATGAGCGCAATGGCGAGGGGGGGGATTTCAAGTACGAACGTGGGATCGTTGAATTTGTCGAACACCTCAACCGCGCTAGCGATGTGCTGCACAGCGATGTGATCCAACTTATCGGCGAGAAAGACGGAACGGAATATGAGATCGCGTTGCAATACAGCACCGAGTTCACGGAGAATGTTCAATCGTATGTCAACAACATTCACACGATTGAAGGGGGAACGCATGTCTCGGGGTTCCGGTCGGCGCTGACACGAACACTGAATACTTACGGAAAGAAAGAGAATCTTTTCAAAGGATCTACCATCCCAGGAGGGGATGATTTTCGTGAAGGGATCACGGCGGTCATTAGCGTGCGGGTTCCTCATCCACAATTCGAAGGGCAAACGAAAACGAAGCTCGGCAACAGTGAGGTCGAAGGGATCATTAACACGGGCGTTGGTGAGCAGTTGGCAAAGTACATGGAAGAGAACCCGCGAATTGCCAAGACGATCGTCCGCAAGGGGTTGTTGGCTGCCGAGGCTCGCGAAGCCGCCCGCAAAGCAAAAGACCTGTTGCGCAAACGTAAAGACGCGCTCGGTGGTGGTGGATTGCCTGGAAAGCTACGAGATTGCATCAGCAAAAACATGGAGGAGTGCGAGGTCTACCTGGTCGAAGGTGACTCGGCCGGCGGATCGGCCGAAGGAGGCCGAATGCGAGAATTCCAAGCGATCTTGCCGCTGCGTGGAAAGATCATCAACGCTTACAAGAGCCGCGAAGACAAGGTGCTTGCCAACGAAGAGGTTCAATCGATGATCCAAGCGATCGGAACCGGCATCGGCGCCGATCAGGATTTGACCAAACGTCGCTATAACAAAGTTATCATCATGACGGACGCGGATGTGGACGGAAGCCACATTCGCACGCTGCTGCTCTGTTTCTTCTATCGTCAAATGTACCAATTGGTCGCTGGCGGTCACGTTTATGTGGCACAACCACCGCTGTTTCGCGTCCAGCATGGCAAGTCGCGTTATTACGTGCAAAGCGAAGAGGAGATGAAGGGGCAACTGCTCGAACGCGGTCTCAATGACACCGTGTTTGAGGCCGAAGACGGTCGTCGAGCCGAGGGCGAAACGATGCGTCGACTGTGCACCACGCTCGCCTCGATGGAAGACGCGATCCTCGCGCTCGAACGACGTGGTGTGTCGCTTCGTATCCACGCCGAACGTCTCGATCCGGTCGCCGGGAAGTTGCCTTCGCTGCTGCTGACCTATGAGAACGAAGAACATTGGTTCCACACTCAAGAAGAGGTCGAAACGCTGCTGAATGAAAAGGGTTGGTTGCTTGATAACGAAGAAATTGAAGAAGACGATTCGGTCGAGATCAACGAAGACGACGCCGAAGCGAAGGTGGAACCGGAAAAGCCCGAAGTGATGGCCCATCTGGCCGAGCTTCACGAGGTTCGAACAATCAACAGCGGGTTGAAGGACTTGCAGCCACTCGGTTTTGGACTGGAGGACATCATTCCGATCGAGCGCACCGGAGCAACCACGCCGCGGTTTGAGTTGATTCGAGGCGAGGACATCCGACGCCCTCTCGTGGATCTTCGCGAGCTACTTGCCGAAGTGCGCGCGGCTGGCGAAAAGGGGTTGCAATTGACGCGGTTCAAGGGACTGGGGGAAATGAATGCGGAAGAGCTCCGCGAAACCACGCTGGACCCAGCAAACCGGACACTGGTGAAAGTCAACTTGACCGATGTCGGTGCGGCGGACGAGATGTTCCGTCTGCTGATGGGCGACAAAGTAGAACCACGTCGTGAATTCATCGAGAAGCACGCGCTCGACGTCCGAAACCTGGATGTGTAGCTTCCGCGGGTAGCATCATGAATCTTCTTTCCAACTCACTCAGCCCCTATCTGCTCCAGCATAAGGATAATCCAGTCGATTGGTATCCATGGGGCGAGGAAGCGTTCGAGAAAGCACGCGAAACCGACCGCCCCATCTTTCTATCGGTCGGTTACGCCGCCTGCCATTGGTGTCATGTGATGGAGCACGAGAGTTTCGAGGACGAATCGATCGCCCGATTTCTCAACGAAAACTTCGTCTCCATCAAAGTCGATCGCGAGGAGCGACCGGACATCGATCAGATCTACATGAACGCCGTCCAGTTGATGACCGGGCGGGGCGGTTGGCCGATGAGTGTCTTTCTGGATCATGACCGGAAACCGTTCTATGCAGGGACCTATTGGCCTGCGACGCCGCGAGGGGGTATGCCAGGCTTCACCAATGTTCTCGATGCGCTCGCTGACGCTTGGAAGAACCGACGGGAAGAAGTCGAGGATCACGCGGGTAAGATCACCGACTCGCTGCATCAGCTCGCAAGCGGCACTGCAGAGCCTGCAAGCTCTGTACCTGGGGATTCGATTGTTCAACAGGCAACTTCACGATTGCTGCAAGTCCTTGATCGCAAAGATGGCGGTTTTGGTTCCGCGCCAAAGTTTCCCCACGCAACGGATTTGAACCTGCTGCTTCGCCGAAGTCTGACCACGGAGGACAACGAGCTTGCGGATGCTGCGGAATTGACACTCGACCGGATGGCTGACGGCGGTATCCGCGATCACATCGGCGGTGGGTTTGCCCGCTACAGCGTCGACGGAAAATGGCTGGTCCCCCATTTCGAAAAGATGCTCTACGACAATGCGTTGTTGGCTCAAGTGTACGTAAGAGCGTTCCAAGTTACCGGAAACCAGCGACATGCTGCGGTCGCTCGCGAAGTCCTCGACTATCTTGATCGCGAGATGATCGATCCCTCCGGCGGCTTTCACTGCAGCGAAGATGCGGATAGTGAAGGGGTCGAAGGCAAGTACTACGTTTGGACGCCTGCTGAAGTCAAACAGATACTCGGGGATGACGAGGGAGCGCGGTTCTGCCAAGTTTACGACATCACCGAAGCTGGCAACTTCGAAGGCAATAGCATCGCGAATTTGCCTCGCTCGATCGAGAGCTGGGCAGTGCAGTGGTCGATGCCTGATCTTGCGGAACAATTGGCGGGGCAGCGAGAGAAACTGCGGGTGATTCGTGATAGCCGAATCCACCCCGGGCGCGACGACAAGATTCTGACAGCCTGGAACTCGTTGGCAATTTCCGCGTTTGCGGTTGCCGGTGGCGTCTTGGATTGCCCTCGCTATATCGAGATCGCTCGACGCGCGATGAAGTTCACGCTCGGCAACATGATGACCGACGACGGCCGATTGAAGCATGCATTCCGCCAGGGACAATCACATCTCGCAGGCTACGTCGATGACTATGCCTTTACGATCGAGGCTCTTCTTTCGCTGTTCGAAGTCACCGGTCAAGCTCGCTGCGTTGCGCGAGCGGTCAAGCTTGCGGAACGGATGATCGAGCACTTTGAAGACAAAGATGCGGGTGGTTTTTTCTACACCGCAGATGATTCGGAAACGCTGATCACGCGTACCAAGGATTGGCATGACGGCAGCCTAGTCAGTGGCAATGCGTCGGCTGTGATGAGCCTATTGAAATTATCGCGACTCGGTGATCGGGACGATTTCCGTGATGCTGCTGAGCGCACACTAAGGATGGCCTCGGACATTTTGGAATCGCAATCGGCTGCCTGCGCAGGATTGGTCGCGGCGCTAGACCATTTCCACAACGATTCCGAGCAATTGGTGTTGGCGGTTTCAGACAAGGAAACGATGCAGTCGATGCGTTCATTGCTACTAAGTCGTTTTCGGCCACACACGACGCTTTCCTGGGTCATCGGCGAACCACCCCCATCGGGCCCAATGGTCGCATTGAACCAAAGCCGATATGCCATTGACGGCGAGCCCACGCTGTATCGATGCGAAGATTTCAGCTGTGACGCACCGATGAAATCAATCGAAGTGACAAGCTGGCTCCGCCGCGACGCCCGCTAGCGCACCTGGTCGGACGCTACTCCACCAACCACTGTGCCACCTCTTCGGCAAAGTAGGTCAGGACGCCATCCGCACCGGCTCGCTTGAATCCCAACAAGCTCTCAAGCACAACCCTTTTGCGGTCGAGCCACCCGTTCTGAGCCGCCGCCGACAACATCGCGTACTCACCGCTGACTTGATAAGCGAAAGTCGGAACACCAAAGGTCGCTTTGACGCGATGGACAATGTCCAAGTAGGGCATGCCCGGTTTCACCATGACCGAGTCAGCCCCTTCGGCAAGATCTAACGCAACCTCTTGGATCGCTTCGTCACTCTGTGCTGGATCTTGCTGGTAGGTGCTTTTGCTCGCGGTGCCGAGGTTGCCGGCTGAACCGACGGCATCACGAAACGGTCCATAAAACGCGCTGGCATATTTGGCGGCGTAGGCCATGATCTGGACGTCATGGAATCCGCCATAGTCCAGCGCCTTGCGAATCGCTCCGATCCGTCCATCCATCATGTCGCTCGGCGCGATGATGTCACACCCTGCGGTGGCTTGGACGATGGCTTGTTGACACAACATCTCAATGGTTTCGTCATTCACGACATAGCCGTCACGGACCAACCCATCGTGGCCGTGGCTGCTGTAGGGATCCAAAGCGACATCACAAATCACGCCGAGCGAATCACCGACATGTTTTTTCACGCTGCGAACGGTCCGGCAAACCAAATTGTCCTGATTGAGGGCCTCCGCTGCGTCCTCCGTCTTTAGCTCGATCGGCGTGGCGGGAAACAGTGCGATCGCGGGGATCCCGAGCCGGACAGCCGAGTCAGCCATTCGGGCGATTTGATCGGTCCCGAGCCGATCGACGCCCGGCAGACTTGGTATTGGTTGCCGCCCTTTGCCCTCGAACACAAAGACAGGCCAAATCAGATCACTGACGCACAATCGGTTTTCCGCAACCAATCGCCGGGACCATTCGTGACGCCGCACACGGCGCATCCGTGTGGTGGGATACGGCCCCCTGATACTCTGACTCATTCGTGGATCTCTCATTCGAAGTGTGAATCGGCTTGCCGGCTATCATAGGGCCTAGGGTAGCGGAGCCACAATTGGCGACTCGCCACGCGGTCGCCGATCGTCTAAAAAAACCGGCTCATCCGACGGAAGCGCGCGGAACCCAGACTCGAGGTTTTTTGGAGGTATGGCTCCGGTGTCCAATGATCTCTTAGAAAAGAGTCCCCGACGGTCGGTCGTCCGCCGGGAACCGCTAGCACCCTTGGCGCACCGTCGACCGGGATATCCCTTGTCAAGTTGCACCTCTGCAGAGCTCGACTCCGTTTCTACCGGCAACCGCGACGCAACCAAGCTTCAAAAGCTGATACAATGGTGTGGCGATCACGTGTTGCTTTCGCCATACTGATCGCATCGACCTTGCCTCCCCCTCCCACGTTTCTCACTCGCCTACCGTTCATGCCGAAGTATCTCATGAAACACGATTCCCCGCGGTTTGCCGCCACTTTGCTATTTGTCTTGATGCTCGGAAACACGGTGTTTTCGAAAGAGCCATTGTCCGTGTTGCTAGTCGACGGCCAAAACAATCATGCCTGGCAGCAAACCACACCTGTGATCAAGCAGACGCTCGAGAATTGCGGCAGGTTCAAAGTTGATGTGGTAACGACGCCGCCCAAGGGCGGAGACATGAGTCGCTTTCAGCCGGCGTTTTCCGACTTCGATGTCGTCGTCTCGAACTACAACGGCCAATCATGGAGCCCGGAAACGCGAAAGGCGTTTGAAACCTACATTGCCGACGGTGGCGGATTTGTTTGCGTCCATGCCGCAGACAATTCGTTCTCCGAATGGGTCGCCTACAATCAAATGATTGGGCTCGGCGGTTGGGGCGGACGTAGCGAAAAGGATGGCCCGTATGTCCGCTGGAAGGAAGACCTTCAACGATTTACCCGTGATGATTCTCCGGGAAAAGGTGGATCGCATGGGAAACGAACGCCGTTCATGGTGGTCGTCCGTAACGCCAACCACCCGATCACCCGAGGGTTGCCCGGCTCGTTCATGCAGCATGTCGACGAACTGTACGGCAAACTACGGGGCCCTGCGGAAAACATGAACATTCTGGCAACAGGCTTCAGTGCGACCGAGACTGGAGGCACAGGCGAACACGAGCCTCTCTTGATGACCATTCAATTTGGCAACGGCCGCGTTTTTCATACCACGCTTGGTCATGATGTCGAAGCGATCAAAGGAGTCGCGTTCCAGGTCACGCTACAACGTGGCACCGAATGGGCAGCAACCGGCGAGGTCACCCTTCCCGACGTCGATGAGCAAACGCTGACCCAGGAGCAAGCCGCCGTGAAAGACCCGTCGGATCCCCCCGAGCAAACCAACACCGAGCAAACCAACGACGTGGCCTGGGAAACCACTCCGAACCTCGAGGGCGAAGACTGGGTTTCCATCTATAACGGAACCGACCTCAGTGGTTGGACTCAGAAAAACGGGACGGCAACCTATCGTATTGAAGAGGGAGCCATCGTCGGTAAAACGTCACAAGGGAGTCCCAATTCCTTTTTATGTAGCGACGAATCCTATGGCGACTTCGAACTCACCTTTGAGGTCAAAGTGGATAATGGACTCAACAGTGGCGTGCAATTCCGTTCGGTCAGCACGAAGGAGTTCAAGAACGGCCGCGTGCATGGCCCGCAAGTCGAGATTGAGTCGGCTCCTGGTGAATCGGGGTACTTGTATAGCGAAGGAACGTCGCGTGGATGGATCACGACCGAACAGCCCATCAAGGATGCATTCAAAAATGACCAATGGAATCGCTACATCGTTCGAGCCGTAGGTGATCGCCTGCAAACTTGGGTCAACGGTCAATTGATTGCTGACATTGCTGACCCTGATTCAAGTCAAAAGGGATTCTTCGGTCTGCAAGTTCATGGAATCGGCAACGACCAAGGCCCCTTCGAAGTGCGTTGGAAGGACATTCGTGTCCGTGAACTCAAATAATCCTAATTCCTCTGACTCTCTTACTTCCTTAGCGAACCCAATCATGACTGACAAACATTCGAGTGATTCCTCAGCAAGCCCTCAAACGCAAAACCGTCGGCGATTCATCAAACAATCCGGTGCGGCATCTGCTGCGGTCGCGTCCGCCATGGCGACCACACGTATGATCCGTGGTGATGAACCGCAAGCGGCCACTGCGCCAAAGATCCGGATCGGATTGGTCGGCGCCGGAGGTCGAGGCGCCGGTGCGGTCACGGATTCGTTGGCGATTAACGACAACGTCCAACTCGTCGCGATTGCCGATTTGGAAGCGGCGACGGGAGAATCGCTTCGCAGACGTTTGAAGCGGAACCAGGACTTTGGCGACAAGATCGCGGTCGAAGATACCAGCCTGCATAGCGGCTTGGACGGATACAAACGTGTTCTTGATGACCCCAATGTGGACCTCGTGCTTTTTGCGACACCCCCTGGGTTCCGCCCCAGCTACGTCCTGGAGGCGGTCGAGGCCGGAAAGCACGTCTTTGCGGAAAAACCGACCTGCGTCGATCCGGTCGGGCACAAGGCCTGCATCGAAGCCGATGAGAAGGCGCGAGCCAACAAGACCGCCATTGTTACGGGAACTCAATATCGCCGACAAACCAATTATGTAGAAGCGATCCGTCGAATTCACGAAGGAGCGATCGGCGAGATCATCAGCGGAACCGCTCGCTATTGTTCCAATGGGATTTGGTACAAACAGCGAAAAGAAGGCATGAGTGATATGGAATATCAACTCTACAATTGGATGCACTTCATTTGGCTTTCGGGTGATCAAATCACCGAGCAGGCGGTTCACAACATTGACACCATCAACTGGATCATGGGCGGTCCGCCGGAAACGGCCTATGGTGGCGGTGGACGATTCACCCGCCCCGAAGACAGCGAGATGTGGGACAACGTCGCGGTCGACTATGTCTACCCAGGCAACCGTGTGATCTCCTTCATGTGCCGCCAAATCCCATCCACGCAGGGGGATAACAGCAACGTGATTTACGGCAGTGAGGGAATCGCGACGATAAAGGGCGGAAATAGTGGAGCCTCGATCGTCGATCGTAACGGGAAAACAATTTGGGAAATGCCCGGTGACATCGGAGCCGCCTACAAACAAGAGCACAAGGATTTGGTCGATTCCATTCTCGCCGAAAAACCGATCGTTGAACTTCGCGACACCGCCGACAGTTCTTTGACGGCGGTGCTTGGACGGATGGCCGCCTACACCGGCCAGAAAGTTAGCTGGGATTTCCTCACCAACGAGTCCAAACTGGATTTGTTCCCCAAGGACCTGAACATCAAAGGCCCCGGAGCACCGGTTGGGTTCGCGGTTCCAGGCCAACAGAAGTTGGTGTAGAACAGAGCGTTTCGTTTCCGAAGGATGCTCGTGCCCGCTCCGTTAAGAATCGGCGACCTTGTCGTCGATCCGCCGATTTTGCAAGCCCCAATGGCAGGGTTTACCAACGCCGCCTTTCGCCAAATTGTGCGAGAATTTGGCGGTTCGGGGCTGCTTGCGACCGAGATGGTCAACGCCCGCGGCTTTGTTTGGCTCGATGAGAATGAGGCGGAGCATCCGGATCGTTTGTGGGGTGTCGCCGACGAACCCCGCCCGTTGGCGGTTCAAATCTGGGACAATGACGCCGCAACCATGGCCAAGGTCGGTCGCCGCTTGGTCGAGGAGTATCGTGTCAGCATTGTCGATATCAACTTCGGTTGCCCGGTCCGTCAGGTGACGGAAAAGGCCCACAGTGGTAGTTACTTGTTGCGTGAACCTCAGCGGATGTTCGAGATCATTCAGCGGCTGGTCAAAGCATGCCGCCCTACCCCCGTGACGGCAAAAATCCGACTGGGGTGTTCGCCCGAGAACGTCAACTGTAACGAAGTGGCTCGGGTGGTCGAAGAGGCCGGTGCGGCTGCGTTGACGGTCCATGGCCGCACGGCAAAGGACATGTTTCGCGGCAATGCCGACTGGGAGCGAATCAGTGAGATCAAGAGTCACTTACGCGCGATCCCGCTGATTGGAAACGGTGACTTGGATTCGGCCGAGAAGGTCGTCGCTGCGTTTGACAACTACAACGTCGATGGCGTGATGATTGCTCGTGCTTGCCTCGGTCGACCGTGGCTGTTTGCTCAAGCTGCGGCGGCGCTTCGTGGCGAAACAATCCCCCCCGAACCAACCTTGGCCCAACAACGCGACGTGATGCTGCACCACTATCGTTTGGTGACACAGCGTTTTGGAGAAGACAAGGGAACCATTCTGATGCGCAAGTACGCCTGCTGCTATGCTCAGGGAAAACGGGGCGCAAGGCATTTCCGAAGCCACGTCGCAAGCGTTTCGAGCGCGGAAGAATTTTACGCAATCGTGGACCAACACTTTCCCATAACGGATCCGCAACCGTAAAATGGCCCCACAAGGCCAGGCTTGGCCCCCACGCTGCGACTTCGTGGTGTCGCTTCCTTCCCCTCCTCAAGAGGTCGTGCCGTTCTTAAGTTGTTAATCGAAAATGACTTACAAGATTTCCCTCCCGCTGCGCGGCTCGTTGTACCCCACATCCTAATCCGGTGATATGTTTTTGGCTCCTGGTCCGAATGTGTTCCATGCGTTGGACAGGTCGTGGCAGCGTTGCATTCCGATCCACAAGGACTGCGTCGCTTGTCCGATTTTTGCGAAGGTGTAAGCTTGCTGAGGCTCTAACGCACATAGGTTTTTTGGCTCATCCGGCGGAAGCGTGCGCAGGAGGTTTTCGAGGCATCTCTCCGATGTCCCATCATTGCTGGCAGGAGCTATTTTCACTTGTTATCGTGCCGTTGCCGGTAGAAACGAAGTCGAGCTCTGCAGAGGTGCAACTTGACAAGGGATATCCCGGTCGACGGTGCGCCAAGGGTGCTACCGGTTCCCGGCGGACGACCGACCGTCGGGGACTCTTTTCTAAGAGATCATTGGACACCGGAGCCATACCTCCAAAAAACCTTGAGTCTGGGTTCCGCGCGCTTCGGTCGGATGAGCCGGTTTTTTGACCGAGGAGTCCGAGAGCCACCGCACCCATGAACCGGACCTCCGTGCAACAGGCTTGCCCATGTTCGCAGCACCAGCGCGAACCGCAAGGCAACAATCATTCGCAGCGGTTTGTCGAAAGTCCAGAGCGAAATCTCGTCACCTACCCCGCAGATGTATTAGACACCACCCGAGATGCGCGGTACAACGAGCGCTGCGCGGGCAGGGGTGGATGGATACCTAAACACTGTATTCGTTACAACTTAAAAACGGCACGACCTCACCATGGGAAAGGTGACATTGCTAAGCTCTTATTGAAAAACAACATAAAAACTGCATGACTTTCAAACCTTGGAATCCCGCCTGATGAAGATATTCGGTATCCTGCTCGGCCTGTTGCTTGGTGTAGTTTCGACGCAAGCCACTCCGCCCAACATTCTGTTCGTGCTTTCCGACGACCATAGCTATCCCTACCTTGGATGTTATGGACGCTCCGAGATGAAAACACCATCGCTCGACCGAATGGCTGCCGAAGGGATGATGTTTAGGCGAATGTTTACGGCTGCCCCTCAATGTGTGCCATCGCGAGCAGCGATCATGACCGGTCGCTCCGCAGTCGCTTGCCGAATCACGCGATTCTCCTCTCCCCTGCCCCAAAACGAAATCACTTTTCCGGAGATTCTAAAAAACGAAGCGGGGTACTTTGTTGGTGTTTGTGGACGCAGCTACCACTTGGATGGTTCCGGTCGTGCTCCAGAAGCAACGCTCCGTGTTTTTGAGCAGTATCAAATGAAGACCTTTTCCGATCGCTTTGATTATGTCGACGCCAGCGGACAAGGAAGGGTTCCCGAGACGATGACGGAGTTCTTTGATCAACGTCCGAATGACAAACCCTACTTTTTGTGGGTGAATTTTAGCGACCCTCATCATCCTTGGAACACTGGCAAGAATGCTCCCGACGCGGAACAGCTCGAAGTTCCCGGCTACTTGCCCGATCTGCCCGGCGTTCGAAAGGATCTTTCGGATTATGAAGGAGAGATTGAACATTGCGACGCCGACTTCCAACGCGTACTGGACATCGCTGGTGAACGAGCAGGATTGGAAAACACGCTTGTCTTTTTCATGGGCGACAACGGCATGGCCTTTCCCAGCGGCAAAGGCTCGCTGCACGACCCCGGACTCAATGTGCCATTGCTGGCGTGGTGGCCTGGGGTGATCGATCCAGGCGGTGATTCGAGCGTTCTGCTTTCGGGCGAAGACATTGCTCCGACCTGTTTGGAAGCGGCTGGACTACCGGTTCCAGAACGAATCAGCGGCATTAGCTTTCTGCCGCTGCTGAGGGGCGACGCGTTTTCAAAGCAGCGCACCACTGTATTTGCAGAACGTGGTCCACACGGTAGCGCATCCTTCACGCTCAACACGACGGCCAGTGCAGTGGACTACAGCCGCTGCGTTCGCACCGAGCGCTACAAGTTAATCTACAATGTGACACCCCACCAGCCTTACTCGCCAGTCGACAGTGCGCGTAACCCCAGTTGGCAAGAGATCACCGAAGCTCATGGCGATCATCGCTTGGCAACGGAGTTTGAGAATCTGTACTTTACCACTCCGAGGCCCGTGTACGAGTTGTACGATTTGCAGGAAGATCCCAACGAGTTGCACAACCTGTATGGCCATTCAGACTATGAAACCATCACGCATGAATTGAAGGTGGCGCTTCAGGAGAAAATGATCGTTGACTTCGACTACTTACCGCTGCCAATCGCACCTCCCTCGCGCAGCAAGGCGAGCTCCCAAGGAAAGCAAGACCGAACCGTGACCTTTCAACGGCTCGATACGAATGCAGACGGCAACTTGACGTTTGACGAATTCAGTGTCACTCGCGACGAGAGTGAAGCCAAACGCTGGTTCCAACTTCGCGACAAGAACAGCGACTCAAAACTTGACCAGGCGGAATACATCAACCCTGCGGCGATGTAGCTCGGCTGCAACGACCCTCCGGCGCGCGATGGGGCCATCACGCGGCACCTCATGTCGATGTCGGCGGGGATTTGGCAGCGGCACTGTTTCGATACTCACGCGGCGCGACGCCGAAACGGCGACGAAACGCCGTTGCAAAGTACTGACTTGATGCGAATCCACATTGATGAGTCACCTCGGTGATGGCGAGGTCTGGGTGCTCGACCAACAGCCGTGCCGCCCTTTCAAGTCGCAAGTGGTTCAGGTATTGCAACGGCGACATGTTGGTGAGTTGCTTACAATGCGAACTGAACTGCGTGACCCCCAGCCCGCAACAGTTCGCCATTTTGCGGACCGTCCAATCTTGAACAAGCTGCTGCGGTGCCTCTTGCAGATCGGCCAACAACAATTCGACGGTACGCTGCGTCTTCGACAAAGCTCGATCAAGGGAGGGATCGGCTCGCCGAAGCATCTCGAGGGTCAAGAGAAGCAGTTCATTGATCAACACCGCAAGCCTCGACACACTGCTACCGCTTGCCGTGCTTTCGACAGCAGACGCGATCTTCTGAAAACAGGCCAAAATCTCGGGGCCGCCCGGCCAAACGGGATGCTCATTGTGACGCAGCATATCCGTCAACTCGTCGCGATCGCTTCGAGACAGCACGATCCAGGACGGCCAACGCCATCGTTGATGGGGACGACGAACGTTGACGTCAAGAATTAACCAATGCAACCGACTTGCCCGGACATGCGGCATCCCAACGCAATGTGCTTGCCAAGGTCGCGTGATCGTCAAATCACCGGCTTGAAGCTCGTGGGCTGGGCCACCGACGCTGAATCCGAGATGCCCCGTTTCCAGTAACGTCAATTCAATGCCTTCGTTACGGTGCCAGTCGAGTCCCCAATCTTGATCATGGATGGCGTCCCAATACCCCACCGTCCTTACACCGCTCAATGCTGCGCGAGGCAACTTGTGGCCAGGATAATGCCCACGAGCCAGAGCATGGAGCTGAACCTGATCGGTCTCGATTCCCCGCGCTAACGCTTGACAGGTGTCCGCCACATAAGTCGCTTGCTCGTCTTCAAAGATGGGTCGCAAATTCGACATGGGTGACGCCCAAAATGTTCAAAATCTTTCGCTAGTGGACAACGAACGACACAGTGGAACGATTCCAGCACGATTCGACAAGATCGCTCTGTTCGACAAAGACAACGAATCGATTATGTTGTCCTAACACCTCCCGTCCTTACCCTGCCGACTCGACGGGTGCCTTACTGGTTCAATCCGTACAACAGCATGTTGGCAACGATCTTTGCGGCATCGGCCGTGGGGTAGCCAGGACATTGGACCGAGTTCTGACTCTCCAACGCGCAGCTGACGTCCAGTGGCGAGAAGAACACATTGACCATGTTGTCGACCGTCGCATATTCGAGGATTGGCGGGCCGGAGCGAGTTTCGATCACTTGGCTTCGGCCCCGATCGCTCGGCTCGCGAATCGTGACCGACGACAAATCAAAGCCACCGTAAACGCTCGTCAGTGCCGGATGCGACGCGTCCATCCGCTGCAGCGGAGCATCAGGCAAGACCAAAGCCATTTCCCGGCGAAACGCCTCCGCAAACGCTTCGTTTCCACAAATGGATGTGGCAAAGATCATCCCCTGGTTGCGAAGGAACTCCGCCACCATCTCTCGTTGCGTCAGGTTGAGCGAAAAATCAGTTCGCCCGTGCATCCAGAGGATCGGAACGCGGTTCAAATTGGGGGCTTCGATACCGATCGGCTGATCTGCCGCAACCAGGTCGATTTTGACTTGTCGCCGAATCAGCTCAGCCGCATTCGGAATCGCTCGACGAGCTTCATCACCGCCTGCTCCCAGTGCAAGCATCGCAACGTGAATCGTCCCCCGATTCGGTTCGGGGGCCTCACCGCCTTCGAGAATCGTTCGCTTTTCAAGTTTGTCTTTCAGATCGCGTCCCGTGGCGTAGGCGATCACATTCTCGCCCAGCCGGACCGCCAAGTCGACTTGCCCGCGAACGGCACTCGGAACTTCGTTTCGACCGACGAGCACATCACTAAGCTCCCAACGACACGACAAACTGTTGGGGACATAAAAAACAGCCGTGCGGCAACAAGCCTGGACGCCGTAGACCCAGAAGTCTTTGCCAATCAGCTCCACCGAATCGGGCGAGACCTCGTGCTCGGCAAACCAAACGGGATGGGTCGGCGGCAATCGATCGAGCGATGCCCCCTCGAACCAAATGCCACAGAGTCGACGGACACTCACCTCAAATGCCGATGCATCCCCACATCCGTCGCCGCCATCGGCTTCAAAGAAGATCGTGCCTCCTTGTTCGATGTACTTGCCAAGGCGTTCGACTAATTCCGCTGAAAACGATAGCGTGCTACGTCCGCGAATGATCAAGACGGGCGTCTGCAACAAATCTTCGACCGCGACAACCTCACCATCGGGCGTCTGGCCCACAATCGTTTGCCACGTCAAGTCGCGTCCCCAATCCCGTTCGACTTGACGAACGAGTTGTTTGAGTCCCTCGGGATGCGATCGCCACTCGTCTTGGATTTGGCTTGGATATTGCAACTGCCCTGCAACCACTTGGCGTTTTCCTTTGCTGAGAAACAGCAGTGCAAACGACGTCGCGATCTCGTTGTTGGTTTCCCAGGGGCCGCTACCTGACCAAAAACCTTGAAATTGGTCGTGTTCCTCGAGCAAAGCCTCCGCTCCTTCTCGGTACCAATCGTGGCCGCCTATAAAGCGTCGTCCCGACAGACGACCGACACGCTCGAGTGCATAGAGGTAGTAATAATACGTTGCCGAGTTGCTGGTTCCAGGATTGACTTCGACGGAGAAACTCTTACCAAGCCAATCGAGTCCAGCTTGAACCGGATCGTTTGCGTTGGCGGGATTGCCACAGCATTGAATCTGATCACCGACAATCCTCGAACTCGTTCCCTTCATGCCTCCACGACCGATGATCATCGACGCGATCCCAGCACAGGCCATGCTACCGGTAGGTGGCTGGCCACCGGTGTAGGCCCAACCGCCACCGGACCGTTGAATTGATGTCCAGTATCTAATCGAGCGTTCGAACACGGTCGTGTCGACATCAATGC
The DNA here is from genome assembly GCF_007860135.1 of Novipirellula artificiosorum. NCBI lineage: Bacteria > Pseudomonadati > Planctomycetota > Planctomycetia > Pirellulales > Pirellulaceae > Novipirellula > Novipirellula artificiosorum. The sequence goes on along the minus strand of NZ_SJPV01000002.1, from coordinate 721,708 downwards.
CACGGTCTTTCGCAGCCCCCAGTGCCAACAGCGCAAACTGCGAATTCGACGGATCTCCGCTACCCATTTGGCTCCCGTACCCCCAAGCGCCCGATTTCGGGCCCCCATTGTTCTGAGTGGCAACCAACTGGCCGACGTTTCGGCGAAGACGCGGTAAATCACCGGCTGCGCCGAGTTGGCAATACACCAACGTTTGTAGTGACAACGAATAGGTATCATCGGGTTCGAAGCTACGTAGATACTTCATCGCCGAGGCAATCGCCGGATCCTCGCGTGAAACGCCAGCATTCAACAACGAAAGCGTACAAAGGGCCGATAAGCCGCAGGAATAGCTTCCGTATTCGTTCCACCCACCGCGAGCATTCTGAGTCCCCCGCAAATAGGCAACTCCGCGATCGATCGCCCGTTGGACGCTCGCCGGATCGACCTCAGCATAGGCTGGTTGAATAAGCAAACTAGGCAACAAGAACGCGATCAAAACGCAGACAAAACGGGTCTTCACGGCTTGGCGTCCTCCCGTCATCCTCGCGATCTGTCTAAGATAGGTCGAAGCCCTTTCGTTTCCGAAGGCGATATTTTCTGCAAAGGAATGTACGTAATCGACCATGACCAATCCTCCTCCTGCCCCCGCTACGCCGAACGAACCCGCTCGAAACGCGGGAGCGGCTCGTAACTTAGGTGATGTACTTCGCGAATTCGCTGGGCACCAACAAACGATGCGTGCCGAGCTTGCAAAAGTCATTGTGGGCCAAACCGACACGATTGAACAACTGCTTGCGGCAATTTTTACTCGCGGCCATTGCTTGCTCGAAGGGGTTCCCGGGTTGGCCAAGACGTTGATGGTCAGCACGTTGGCGGACATCTTGGACGTTTCCTTCAAGCGCATTCAGTTTACCCCCGATTTGATGCCTTCGGACATTACGGGGACGCAAGTTCTTGAAGAAGACGATTCTGGTAAGCGGAGTTTCCGTTTTGTCGAGGGTCCAATTTTCACCAATGTCTTGTTGGCGGACGAGATCAATCGTACGCCACCCAAAACGCAAGCCGCACTGCTCGAAGCCATGCAAGAGCGTCAAGTCACGGTAGGCACCGAAACGTATCCGCTGCCCGCCCCGTTTTTCACGATTGCGACCCAAAACCCGATCGAGCAAGAGGGCACCTACCCGTTGCCCGAAGCTCAATTGGACCGATTCATGTTCAACATCAAAGTCGGCTACCCATCGGCTGCCGAAGAAGAGCAGATTCTGACTTCAACCACTCGCGGCGAAACGCAGCAAGTCAATAAAGTGCTGTCGTCTCGGGCGATTTTGAATATCCAAAAACTGGTTTCCAGCATCGCCGTCAATCCGTTGGTGATCCGCTACGCTGCGAAACTCGTCCGCGCAACGCGTCCCAAAGACGAAACGGCCCCCGACTATGTCCGTGAATTGGTGGATTGGGGCGCCGGACCGCGCGCGGGACAGAACTTGATCAACGGCGCCAAAGCCCTCGCGGCGATGGGGGGCCGGTTTAGCGTGGACCCAAGTGACATTGGGCGTATCGCTGCGCCGGTCCTGAGGCACCGGATTGCGACCAATTTTCAAGCCCAAGCCGAGGGCATGGATACCGACGCGATCATCGCGCGACTGCTCAAGGATGTGCCCGTGCCCGAACCCGAAAAGATGGCCAAGTCGTCCTAGTGGACTGTCAGCACCAAATATTAGGGTAGTGGATTTCGCCAGAAATCCCTAACTCAAATAGTCTTGGGGACTTCTGGCGAAGTCCACTACGTCCCAACTCGAAGTTTTCAACTTGACAGTCCACTAGACTTTCCTCCATGGCTTCACTGTTATCCCCCGAGTCGCTGCAGCAGATCAAACGGCTGGACCTGCGCGCTCGGATGGTGATTCGAGGGTTCTTGCAAGGGCTGCACACCAGTCCGTTCCACGGGTTCTCCGTGCAATTCAGTGAGCATCGCCGATACAATCGCGGCGACGATCCCAAGCTGATCGATTGGTTGGTCTACGCGAAAACGGACAAGTATTACATCAAGCGTTTCGAAGCGGAAACGAATCTGACAGGCTACTTGGCCATCGACCTCTCTCAATCGATGGGCTTTACCGATTCGCAAAGCATGAACAAGTTTGAATACGCAACTTGCTTAGCCGCTTCGTTGACCTACTTGATGACGATGCAACAAGACCCCGTCGGATTGTTGACACTGGGCGAAAAGGTTCATGCGGAACTTCCCGCACGCAGCCGCCGGGGGCATCTTGGTGACGTGATGGCACGGCTGTCCCAACTTGAACCGACCGGCAACACCGATCTTGGCGCTTGCTTGACTCAAATTGCCTCGATGCTGAAGCACCATTCGCTGGTCATGTTGTTCTCGGATTTGCTTGATGATCCCGAACAAGTCCTTGCATCGTTGGCAAGGCTTCGGCACGGAGGTCACGATGTGATTGTCTTCCACATTCTCGATGAAGCCGAAGTGAATTTTCCCTACGATGGACCCGTGCAGTTTGAGGACAGCGAAAGCGGTGAGACGATCACAGTGGATGCGACGGGATTCCGAGAAGACTACCTGATCCAACTCGAGCAGTTCAGAAGTGTTTACCGTGAAAAGTGCAGCAATTTGCGTATCGACTACGTGCCGCTCGACACCAGCATGCCGTTTGATGCGGCGTTGACCGAGTACCTGATGCAGCGCCAAGCACGTTTCTAAATGGAGAGGCAGAGACAGGAAATGAGAGAGCGAAACGAGGCTGACTCCCTATCCCTGGGCTAACGAAAATGCATTCGACCTGGCAAACGACACGATACACTCTGGCTCCCCTCGCCCCACTTGTGGGGAGAGGGGACGGGGGTGAGGGGTTTTCGCCGTGCCAGATTTATAGCTACTTCGTCGGCCACTTGCATCTGCTGAGCCCCCTCTTCCCCAGCCCTTCTCCCCCCGCTGCGCCGGGGGAGAAGGGAGCCAGGTCGATTTCGCTTTGCGGCTTGGACATGTCTACGGCATCTTCATCAGTCCAACCCAACTCCCGAACTCCCTAACCCCAAAATCGCTTCTCAGTGACTTTCCTCAACGCAACCTTAATCTTCGGAGTTCTCGCGGCAGCCGCGCCGGTGGTGTTGCATTTCCTCGCGCGCCGAGAACCGAAGAAGGTCGTTTTCCCCTCACTTCGGTTTCTGACTCAGCGGTATGAGACGAATCGGAATCGATTGAAGATCCGCCGCTGGTGGCTGCTGGCACTGCGAATCGCCGCGATCGCTGCGGTTGCGTTGTTCCTGGCACGTCCCTTGATCCATCAATCGTTGTCGGTCGTTTGGATGACCATTGGTTTGTTCGCTGTGCTAGGGGTTGTCCTATTGGTGCTGGCTTCCATCGCAACGATGCGAGCACAGCCGGCCTCGTTGCGATACACCTTGATCGGGCTTGCCGCCGTCGTGTTGGTGTCGGCTTTGATATGGGGAGCAACGACTTATGCAAGCGGTCCGAGATTGTCGACAGAAACGACCGCACCAATCGCGCTGTCGATTGTGATCGACAATTCGCCCACCGCCGCGTGGAAAACGGCCGACGATGATCGCATGCTACGCATTGGCAACCTTGCCCAATGGATCGTTGCACGAGTCCCAAGAGCCAGCAGGATCGCCGTGCTCGATCGCTCCGCCACGCCACCCGCTTTCGCGTTGGACGCGGCCAGTGCCATTTCGCAGATCGAACAGGTCGAACCGTTGGTGGTCACGCAGCCGATCGAATCCCGGATCGAGGCGGCCATTGGGTTGGTGCGGTCCAGCGAACTGACCAGTCGAGCGGTGATCGTGATTAGCGACATGAGTGAGGCGACGTGGAAAAGTGCAATCCAACAGACTTCGCTCAACGAATTGATTGAATCCGATCCCTCGGTCAACGTGACGCTTTTTGATCTCGGAGCCTTCCGTGGTACAAATCGCCGGCTCTCGAGCGTCAAAATCTACGACCCGACGCCTCCCGCATCGACACCGGTTCCCGTTTCGACGGTGATCGACCTCGGCGGTGATGTAACATCAGCGGATGTTTCGGTCACGGCGGAATTGCAGATGTTCCAACCCAATCCGGCGCTACCGGTTGTTCGTGACGGAGTCATTGAGCGTCCAACCCTACGTAGCGTCGATCGAGTGAGCACGCGAATCCGCGGACGTGGTTCGAGTGAAGTGTTATTGAATGTCCCCCCATTGAGCGTTGGAGCCCATCATGGCCAAATCCGATTGGTCGGCGAGGATCCACTAACCATTGACGATGTGCGGTACTTCACCATCGACGTCTTGCCCGCGTCACCGGTGTTAGTCGTGGGTGACAACCCGGATGAGCCCAAGCGGATCGGCCAAACCATCGCCGCTCCCTCTTTTCTCGACGATCCGAATGCTGAATACCAGGTGGAAACCGTTGACTATCGCGACTTTGCCGTCGCAGAATTGTCCGTTTTCGATGCCGTCATTCTGCTTGACCCGCCAAATGACGCGGTTGCCGACCCCAGGCTGCGTGAGGTGGTTGGCCAAGGGTGTGGGTTGCTCGTTGCCCTCGGACCGGCGGCCGACCGCGAGCAGAAAAGGGACGAATTGTTGCCCGGTCGGGTTCGCCGTTGGCGGGTTCCAACTCCAGGGTCCTTTTTGCAGTTGCCATCCTCCTCCCATCCCATCTTAGCCCCCTTTGCTGACGTCGAGGGGGGAGTTCCTTGGAACGCGTTCCGCGTCAACCAGTATTGGCAATTGAGGCCAGAGGAGCGATTCAGGGAACTTGCGAGTTTCGCTGGCACGGAGCATCCTGCAATTGTCGAGCGAATTGATTCGATGGAACCCGGCACCGACCAAGCACGCGGACGCGTGCTGGTGGTGGCAACGCCGCTTCCAGCCTTGGCCGGCGACGCAGCGGCATGGAACGATCTGTTTAGCGGTAGCGAAGCATGGCCGGCATTCTTGCTGGTTCGCCAAATGGCGGATTACTTGACACAACGCAGTGGAGAAACGTCAACCCTTTTGGTCGGTCGACCGCATGCCGTCGCAATCTCGTCGCAACCGACGATTGTCTCCTCGCGTGATGCTCGTGAACCGGAGACGACTATCGCCGATCGCGACCTCCGACGTTTTCAATTGTTCCCTCCCGGAAATGCCAGCGCGGTACCGATCGATGTCGATCGAGATGCCTCGCAGGTCAGTATTGCAAACATCGATCAACCGGGCACCTATTGGCTTCGCGGCAGAGATTTTCGAGCCGGCTTTTCGGCGAACGTCCACCCAGCCGCAACCGTTTTGGAACGTATCGATCAAGACCAGGCTGCAACACTTCTCGCCAGTGACCGGATCCAGTGGGTAACGGACCAAAATGAGATCGACCTGAGTAGTGATCAAGATGGCCAACGGGTTTCGCTCCACTCGCCTGCCCTGCTGCTTGCCCTGCTGGTCTTTCTGCTGGAACAGTTGCTGGGCAATCGGTTCTATCGAGGGCCAGCGAAGTCGAAACGAGTTGGCACCCACCAGACGGGATCCGAGCCGCCTCGTCTCAAAGGAGCAACCACAGCGTGACGTCCTTGCAACTCGAACCGATTTATGATTCCGCTGTCGTTGCGGTGATGGCATCGATTGCCGTTGTGATCGTGTTGATCCTGGTGACACCGCCGACGGAGAATCAAATTCATCGACGTTGGCTCATCGCTCTCCGCTCGGTCGCTGCGCTGGTCCTTGTGCTGGCACTGTTTCGCCCAGGACTTGTCCGCACCGAGACGCGAGCCGCGGATGCGACCTTGGTCGTCGCGGTCGACGTGTCACGCAGCATGACCCTTCCCGATGATGAACGAGCGGATCGGTGGACGCATCAGCAACAGGCTTGGCAGCAACTAGCCGTTGGCCTGGACGCGATCCGGGAAACCATGAACGTTCGCTTGATGGGTTATGAAAAGAACGCGGTGGAGTTAGCTGCGGTCCAAGATGCGCTCGACGGGATTGCTCCGGAGGGCGAGTTAACCGACTTGGCCGCGGCGGCGACCTCGTCCATCGCGCTGGCACAGGGGCAACCGCTTGCCGGCGTGGTGCTGATGGGCGACGGGACACAAACGGCTCCACTTGAAGGCCCCGGCGCCGAACGCGTTGCCCAAACGCTGAAGGCCTGGGGCGTGCCACTATGGACGGTACCGATTGGGCCCGCGGGCGGTCCGACCGCGAACCGCGATGTCGCGATCGAATCGTTGCCCGAGAGTTACCATTTGTTTGCCGGGAACACCTTCGACGTCAGTTTCCAGGTCCATCTGCGTGGAATGGCGGGGATGGCGGTCCCGGTCCAACTGAACTGGGTCGATCAAGATGGCAACGTGACCGTTGCCGCTCAGCGACGCGTGATCGCCGAGACGGCGAAGCTGACTGAGGGAGTGACCATTCCGGTCCGAGCACCGCAGCCGGGGACCTATCGATTGAATGTCCAAGCAGAAACACAGTCGGGCGAAACGATCACATCAAACAATATCCAAACGGCGTTCGTCAGTGTCCGCGAGGGAGGGGGACGGATTCTGTACGTCGAGGGCGAATCGTTGTACGAACAACGCTTTTTACGGATGGCTTTGCGACGGTTCCCCGACTTGGATTTATCGTACCAATGGATTCCACGTGATACCGCTTCGCGATGGCCGCTTCCTTTGGCCGACGGGTTTCGGCCTGGCAAATATGACATCTACATCCTCGGTGACGTAGATGCCGACGCAATCGGACGCGAGCAGCTGGCGAATCTGGCCGAATCGGTATCCCAAGGGGCGGGCCTTGTGATGCTCGGCGGATACCACACCTACGGCGCAGGCGGCTACGCCTCTTCGCCACTTGCTGATGTGATTCCCGTTCGGCTGGATCCGTCACTTCGACGAGACATTGATGCAGAAGTGCCCGCAAATGCCGCTGATCAGATCGCTGGCCCGCTGGCTGCTCAATTGTCACGCAATCATCCGATCACCGATTTTGGTGGAAAGGACCCTGCCTCGGTTTGGAAACGGTTGCCCCCCCTGCTCGGCGCAAATCGGTGGGCAGGCCCCAAGGTCGCACCCGGAGTGCAAGTCTTATTGGAAACCACGAAAAAGGAACCTTTGCTGGTCATCGGCGAGTATGGACGCGGACGCACGGCGGCACTCGCATTTGATTCCACTTGGCAGTGGTGGCGCGAGGGAAAAAGCGAAGAGCATCGCCGATTCTGGCGACAACTGATGCTGTGGTTGTTGTCACGCGAGGAGGATGCGGGTGACCGCATTGATTTGCAAATGGATGCAAGACGCTTCGCCGTCGACGCCGACATCGCGTTCCAGGCAACCCTTTCGTCCGTCGGCGAAGCGAATACCCCCTTGGATTGGATCGCAGAGGTGATTCAAGAATCGGGCGAGGTCACGCCCGTATCGGATGTTTCCGAAACGTCGACTGCGAGCCAGCGGTCCTTCTCAGGCAAGATCCCTACGCTGCCGCCGGGATACTATCGCTTGAGGGTTCGCCCGACGGATGCAAACGCAACCATCAAACCCGAGTCGCTAGCTTTTCAGGTGATCGACCAAAGCCGCGAAATGTCGTCACCGGTCGCCGATCCTGTCTACCTACGTCAACTCGCGGAAATCACATCCCAACATGGTGGTGGTGCCTATTCTTACGAGCAAATCGACGAACTCATCGCACAAATCACCAAACGGCGGCGTCAAGCGGAAGCACCGGTGATCGAAAAAGCCACACTTGGTGACGACCCCCTGAGCGGTTGGCTGCTCTTCCTACTTTTCACTGGCGCCCTCGTCACCGAATGGTCCCTTCGCCGCCGCTGGGGGCTGGCCTAGAGCTGCTTGGCATCGAGTGGCTTGGCATCGAGTGGCTTGGCCAGAAACAACGTGTTACCAAGTTCCTGCGGTGCAATCGGTGCCGCGAAACCGCAACGCTCGTACACTCGCCGAGCGACGTGATTGTTCTCGAAGACTTCAAGCGTGATCTTTGCGCACCTTCGATCCATTGCTAATCGCTCCACCGCTGCAAGCAATTGTTTTCCGATTCCGCACCCGCGAAATGGTTTGCTGACCATGATGTCGTGAATGTTGATCACGCCGCAAGCTGCAAACGTAGAAAACGATTCGATACAAACAACTGCACCCGCAGCCTGACGCAAAAACGACGTTTTGTCATCGGGGTCGGTTGTGGTGGCGTACGCGATCATCGCATTCACCCCCTGTCGATCCGACATCTCGTCGATCAAATTTGAGGCCGCAAATCGGGGCAACCCAGGACTTCCAATCGCGGCATCCGAAGCGTACTCGTGAAGCAACCTCAATAGTGCTTCGGTCTGTGACGCTTCGTTGTAATCAACAGGGAGGACTTCAACTAACTGAACATGCACGGCGGACCTTCATGGGGGCTGTCGGCATAGAATTCGCGTTGACCCGTATTTTGTGCCACCGACTGCTCGACTTGGTGGAAGACACTTTCACAACCTTCGGATAGCTTCTGCGCTTTGGCAAAGTCTTCGTCCGTTGCCGGCGTCAGCCCTTTCGCTTGATCGATCGCTTTATCGACCAAATCGAGCCAAGACGGCGGTATCGCGGTTGCGACCGGTTGCAACGAAAGCGTGAACTGAAGCGCCATACGAACCTGTTCATCCGTTTCGACCGTTCGATACCACCACTTGCGAGTTTTCTCGACACCCTTGGGCCAACGGCCGTTGCCAAGCGTCTTCATCCCGATCACGGCCGTCCCTTTTTCTTGAGCCAATTCCAACACGGGCTTGCCAAAGCCAATCGTGTAATACTCGACAAAGTTGATCGCGAACATCGCAGTGTCGAAATCAAAATGCCGCAGGGCACGAAGTGCGGACTTGGTCGTATGAGCCGAAAATCCAATGTGTTTGATTTGGCCCGCTTTCTGAGCCTCCAAGACCGTTTCCATCGCGCCACCCGGTGCCAACACCTCTGCGACCTCCTCGGGATCAATGAAGCAATGGAACTGGTAAAGGTCGAAGTAATCGGTTTTCAATCGCTCAAGCGACCGATCAAGCTCCAAACGAGCACCAGCCTTATCTCGCATCTTGGTTTTGCATGACAAGACGTAGTCGTCACGCTCAAGACCTTGCAGGCCGATGCCCATCTTGATTTCGCAGTCACCGTTACCGTACGCCGGTGCCACATCAAAATAGTTGATGCCCCGTTCAAATGAAGAGTGAATCGCCTCATTGCAGGCGTCTTGTTCTTCTCGAACGAGTGCCAGCCCTGGAAACGTCACGGTCGAAACATTCAACCCCGTCTTTCCCAGCACTCGCTGCGGCATTCCCTTGACCACAGACGGAGTTGCTGCGGGTGCAATCAGCGGCTTCTCGGCAGCCGCTTCTCGATCGATGCCAGCAGCAACGAGCGCTCCGGCACCGACCGTGCCACTAACCGTTTTGAGGAAAGATCTTCGTTTCATGATTGGCTCCTTGTTTTTGGCTGAAGTAGATAGGATGGTGGCTTAGGGCGTTGCGGGTGCAAGCGCAGGTTCCTTCTGCGAAGCCGTCGCCGTTGGCGTCGCATCGGCCTGCAAATCACCCAGCGCGTACTGCGTGCCATCGAGAATGTGCTTCAGCATCGCCGGCTTGGCAAAGGTTTCTTCGCGGTGCCCAAAGTTCGTGTAAAAGACGCGTCCTTCGCCGGCGGTCCGAAGCCACGAAACAGCGACTTCACGGGGGCCATCATCGATGCGCTCCGACACTTTCTCTTTGCTCATGTCCAAGCTCACCAACAATCGCAACACCTTGGGCCCTTGATAGGATGCAGGGTCATACTGATAGATTTCGTCTTGGTGCCAAAATCCCTTACCATCAAACGCTTCGTTCAAGAGGTGATCGGGATCGTCAAGCTTGAAGGCCCAAGTCCCTCCGGCCGTCCACGGATGACCCTTAAAAATGCCTCCGACAAGATCCCGACATTGTGGGTACATGTCAAAGTTATCGCTGGCGGCATGAATTCCAATTAAACCTTTCCCCGAGGCAACAAAATCGAGAATGGCGTCCTGATGCTTCGGCGTGGGAAACCTCAGCCGCGTCGTGTTGTTCAGCAGAATCGCATCGTAGTTCTTCAGATTTTCGGCTGTGAAGACATCGTAAGTGTCGGCAAAGTCCGCCGTGAAAGCGCCGGTCTTGCTGCCCAGTTGCTCAATGGCGAGATTTGCATGAGGGATCGAGGTGTGAATGAAGCCTTCGCAGCGAAAAAACACCAAAATGCGGCGGTCTGTCTTGGGCTCCGCAGCCAATTCGTTCGGCACGGCTGCCGCAATCCCCTCCTTCTGCTCGGCCGTGATGACTGCGAAGCGTTCCGCCTTCTTCTTCTCCCATGGGTCGGTCAAATCTGCGGCGATGCAGGCAAGTGGAAGGGCGGCCAACAATAAGGCGAGACAGACAATTCTCTTCATTCGATGATCTCAGTCGGTATGGGGAAGATGCGGATGGCGGGAAACGGGTCGTTCAACGCAGTATGATTTTGGGATACTCAAAGACCTCTGCTGACAGGGATCTCAGCAGCCAGAACGGGTCCTGGCCAACAGCTACAAGAACGATGGAACCCAAAAACAAGTTGATACGGAATACTCGAGGCAGGCAGACTGACGCACGTGACCCGGCCGTTAAGCCTCGTCACAAGCGGAACTTCGATTATAGCGACAAAAGCGGCACGATTGGATCCCTGGGCGATGCGAGGAAAATTGTCGCACGTTTTCAATCGACCCTGCGCTGGCTACGATTGTCAAAATGAAGAGCGAACTCGACAGTAGTGGCTTCCCGACAAATGGCCGAATCGCGGCGATCGATTTTGGCAGCGTGCGGATCGGCGTGGCCATTTGCGACCCCGATCGAATCCTGGCCAGCCCCTATGAAGTCCACTCGGCGATCGATTGGCAGCAAGACGGTGAATACTACCGCAATTTGATAAAGGCTGAGCGAGTGGTTGCGTTTGTGGTCGGACTGCCGATTCATCTTGATGGCGGCGAAAGCGAAAAAAGCGCCCAGTGCCGTGACTTCGCCCGCTGGTTGGCGCAGGAAACGGGACGGCGAGTGCAGTTGTTCGACGAACGATTTACAACCGCGGACGCATCAAACCGAATGGCAGTGGCCGGCTACACGCGAAACAAGAAAAAGAAACGAATCGACGCCGTCGCAGCCTTGGTTCTGCTTGAATCGTTCATCGAAGCATGCCGATATCGAGGAAAAATCGCAGGAGAATCGGCGCTGGATCGCCCTGCCGAAAACGAAGGGCTGGACTGAGCTCGTTTTTGGGCCCAGCCAACGGTTTGCGAACGCACCTTGATCCAAGACCGAGCCGCTTGAGAAAACGACGGCCCTGCATCAAAAAGTGGTCGAAACCAAACTACGCGGCCTCGCTGCAGGCCAAAGCTTCGATGAGATCGGTGAACCGACGTTCCGCTTCGCGACGGCGGCGAATACGTTCGCCGACACTCCACTTCGAACGGATCGCCAAAACACGGCGAGAGACCTCGATATCACTTACCGGAGTCTCATTTTGAACCAAAGTGACTGAATCCGAGACGCTTGCGTTGAGAGTTGCAGTTAACATGGGTGAATCCCTCCTGAAAAGTGTTGAACACGCCTTTATTCGCCTGTAAAGGCGTTTTGTCTTTCTTCACAGCAGATTGCCTTGCCATTTCGACCGACACTGCTGATTACGAATGAGATGAGAAGCATATTGCGCGCCAATACCGCGTACAGACGCCACGATTCCAAATAAGTTCACCAAAAAAACGAAACAACCGTCGCTTTTTTCCGGTGAATGGCAGGTATTACGCGTGATTCGGCGATCGCAAAGAGGACGAACCAATCTACTAGCAACCCCACGTTGCCTGCTGGAACGATGGTAGATCTTGCAATTCCCTGGTCGGAATTACCATCACCATGCACTTTTCAACGGAACCGCCGACCACTGCGGCCACCAATTGCTGCCAGGTTTCCAGCCGGCAAGTGCCTTGCAGGTCGACATATTGAAGCTGCCGTTGGGCGTCGTACAGCATGCCGAAGACCTGTTCCTGCGCGTCGAGGGACCAAACGAATGACCCGTCGGGCTCGAAATGGAGCCGCGGGTGAAGCTCCAACCGGCTCGCAGCCTCCTCAAAACTGGTTGGAATCGGCCCACGATTGGGACCGTACAGGTAGACGTGCAACGATTTCATCGATTCAAAGCTTCCTAAGACGAACGACCTTCATTCGTCTTCGGTGACGGGCGAAGGTCTTTTAACGTCATTCGAATCTCGTTCCCCGTTTCGTTAAAGACCACTTCGTCCATAAAACTTCGGATCAACAAGATCCCCCGACCACATTCTCCTTCCATAATTTCATCAAGCGACTTGGGTCGATTGGATTGCTCGTCGAACCCAGCCCCTTGGTCGGCGACGACGAATTGAGCACGCTGACGGGTCAAATCGGCGGCGACCAGAATTCGACGATCCTTGTACGGCGACTGATGGCGCCGTTCTTCGACCATCTCGGAACGCTTGCCCTCGTGAAGCTGGCGTCGAATCTCCGGCAAATGCCTGACCGGCAACTCGAGATTACCGTGGCACATTGCGTTGGTGAGCGCCTCTTCGAGCGCGATACCGATGTGCATTCGCTGGGTTGGCGAACAGAGGTGCATGCCGAGCAATCCCATTTGCACTCGGTCGACCAAGGGAGCAATCAGCGTCAAGTCATTTTCCAAATTGAAGCGATACCGCGTGTTGGTGGTCGCTTGCACAATACGATCATCGAAGTGGTCCATGTCGCTGACGGCCAACACCTGCTCAACCGTGTCGAGCAAGCGATCGGCGAGTTGAGACTTCGGCACGTAGCTGGCGGCACCCATTTTCAGCGCTTTGAATGCCAATTTGATGTCGTCTTGAGAAGTGACCAACACCACAGGCACTTCGGAATAGGTTTGCGAGATCCGCTTGACCAATTCCATGCCATCCATCTCGGGCATCAGCAAGTCCGTCACGACGGCATCTGGAGTTGCATCGGCCATCATCCGCAGCGCCTCGGCGCCGTTGCTGGCTTGCGAGATCAACCAATCCAAGTCGGAACCGAGCAGGCCGGCCATCACCGTGCGATCCACTTCCGAATCATCCACGATCAAAATAATGGGCATGACAGGCACTCGCGTTGGAAGGGTGTTTGGGCGGGAAGGAAGTGCCAATGATATCACGCCAGCATGCTCGAAGCGAGCTTTCCGACCTCGGCTCGCCCGTTTTTAACGAATTGCCCCTTCGCGCCATCAACGCACCGAAGAGCTGAATTGGGGCGTTTCCATCTCGCCCTGATCAACAGGTCATTCAATTTCGCGTCACCCCTCCAGAACGCCTTGGTATCGACGCAAGTTGCGCAGATAGATTCTGGCTCCCCTCATCCCCAGCCCTTCTCCCCCGAAAATCGGGGGAGAAGGGAGCCAGAATATCGGACGAAGTGATCGCTGCGCGTTCACTCCAACTTGCCCTGCAGGTAGGATATTCATCAGGCCTCCCGCACGGCATTGGTATCTACACAAGTTTCCTTAGTTTGTAGACTGCCCTGGATGGAATCAATCTTCCGCGGCTGGAGCCGCGTCTGCAACGTCGTTATCTGCAATTGGTGCAGGAACACATGAAATCGGCCAACCGAAATGCTGCCGGTCCAGCTCTTCTGTCGGGCGAAAACCAAGCGTTTTCGGCGACCCAGGCGACTTGGAGGTTTCTTTCCAACCCCAATGTTTCGCTGCTCGACTTGGTCGAACCGCTTCGCGAGGTCGGACGCCAAGCGGCCAGCCAGAGCCAGTCGCAGTACATGCTGCTCGCTCACGATTGGTGCAAGATCGACTACAAAAGTCACACCGCCAAAAAAGATCTCCGCCAGATCACTCACAAAGAAGACATCGGCTACGAGATGTCCACTTCGCTGCTGATCGATGGTGCAAGCGGAGCGTCGATCGCACCGATGCAAATGCATCTCAAGACGGGCAGCGCCGTTCATTCGACTTCCCCGGACCCGCCAGCGGTCGACGTTCATCGTTTGGACGAATTGACACCCACGATGGATCAATCGCGGCAATGGGGGCTCGACCGCAAGCTGGTTCACGTCATTGACCGAGAAGCCGATTCGCTCGGGCGGATGCGTCAGTGGGACGAGCAAGGACACCTGTTTTTGGTTCGCTGCGACAATCGCCGAGTGAAATGGAACAGCCAAAGCGTTTTGCTTTCAGAGATCGAAGACCATTTCGATCGTGAGATTCTCTTTGAGCCCTGCGGCGAGGCTCTCTATCACGGCAAAACCGTCACGCAGGAAGTCGCCGAGACAGAAGTCGTCTTGCATCGGCAACACAGCGAAGTGGTCGACGGGAAAAAGTGTCTCATCAGTGGCGAGCCGCTCTCGGTTCGCTTGGTCGTGACACGATTGCTTGACGAAGATAATTACGTCCTGGCCCAGTGGACACTTCTTTGCAATGTTCGCGACGCGTCAATTAGCAGCTACCAGATCGCACTTTGGTATTACTGGCGTTGGCTGATCGAAACGTATTTCAAACTTCTCAAAAGCCATGGGCAAGAGCTTGAGCAATGGCAGCAGCAAGGCGGTGAAGCGATCGCTCGTCGCATCTTGGTTGCTTCGATGGCGTGCGTCGTGGTGATGGGGCTGCAGAACGATCCAAGCGAAGAAGCCCATAAAACCAAAAAAATTCTGATCCGTCTGAGCGGGCGACAAATGAAATATGGAGTTCTGTCCACGCCACCGGCACTGCTAGCTGGCTACATGATCCTGCTCTCGATGACCGATCTGCTAGAATCGCCCGACATCGACATCGGTCAACTGAAGCAAATGGCCGCCAACGCTCTCCCGTTCAGACTTGTGTAGATACCAATGCCCGCATGGAGGGTGAAGCCCGTAAACGCTTATTGTTCAATCACTTGAAAACTGCACATCCGACGGAAGCGCGCGAAACCCAGACTCGAGGTTTTTTGGAGGTATGGCTCCGGTGTCCAATGATCTCTTAGAAAAGAGTGCCCGACGGACGGTCGTCCGCCGGGAACCGCTAGCACCCTTGGCGCACCGTCGACCGGGATATCCCTTGTCAAGTTGCAACGCTGCAGAGCTCAACTCCGTTTCTCCTGGCAACTGCACGATAACAAGTGAAAATAGCTCCTGCCAGCAATGATTGGACACCGGAGAGATGCCTCGAAAACCTCCTGCGCACGCTTCCGCCGGATGAGCCTAAAAAACTGCACGACGTCTCAACAGGAGGGGGTCACCGAAGCCAAAGAGCGACTGACGAACTCCCCAAGTTTCCGCGGGCTAAAGGGCTTGAGTACGATCGACAACAAATCAAACTTTGACGCAAGATTCCTTGTGTCCAGTTCGAGCCCTTTTGCGGTGCACAGAATGGTGGGCACATTGTCAATCGATTCGTCCGCGACCATGCGTTGCAACAGCTCGACACCGCTACAACGAGGCATTTGGTGGTCGGTGATCAGCAGGTCGACCCCTCCGCGGCGGAGGCGCTCGAGTGTCGGTTGCCCATCACCGAACCCTTCGACAGCAAAGCCAATCCTCTGCATGGTGAAACGAAGAACGTTTCGCAGAGCAGGATCATCGTCGGCGATCACAATCACTCCTCGCGACGAAGCTGGCACTCCTCGCGACGAAGCTGGATCCCGTCCAACCGTGTAGGGCGCAGGGTGGGTCACCAGTTAAACCCTCGCTGGCCGATTGCGACGTTCAGTTTCAGTGTCCCATTCGCGGGCTTGTACGCCCAACCGCTGGGCAAGTCGGGATTCGGAACCACAACCGTACTGGAGTCAGGGTCCCGGTCGTAGTAGACACTGCCATCGTCATTCGGCGAACCGAGCGCGGGAACGGGAAACGGTCCGTTCAGTAGAGCGGTGATGGCCTCTGGCAATCGGTCTGCGGGTGGGTAGTGGCCGGTATGATGGTGATACATCTCGATCGCCTTTCGTAGCACTGCGATCTGATGGTGGGTTGTCGTGGTTCTCGATGGCGGGGGAGTACGTGTGATTTGAGGTACGGTCATCACGACAACGATCCCGACGATCAAGATGACCATCGTCATCTCCGTCAGCGAAACGCCGTTGTGTCCTCGTCGGCCCATCGAATGTTGCCCCAATCGATATCATGAAAACAGTTGCCCTACCTAAACATAGGACCTTTCCTTTCGTTTGGCGGTGTGTGTAGGAAAAGAAACGACACGTTCTGGCCGATCGTAGCAGCATCTGGACGGCACAACCGAAACAACCCCATTGCAACCCCACCTGCAGTTGGGTGTTTGCAAGCTTGCAACGTTGCAACGCTGCAATGCAACACACCTGCATTTTTGCAATGGTCGTCTTGGAGACCTTCTTGCGGGGAGTTTTGGAATAAGTTCTTTGGTGCAAAGTGCTTAGGTCTGCCGCGAGGCGATGAAACCGCATTGGCACATCAATTGCTTTGTCAATTGCTTTGGTGCTGTCAGAGGGAATTCGATATTGAGGCACTGAACTTGAGGCACTGAAATCGGCGCATCGTCGATAGGAGTAGAAGTGTAGTCGATGAAGGTAGCGATGCCCATTTTTCACCAACGTGTATCACCCCGCTTCGATTGTGCAAAATCGTTTTTAGTTGTGACAGTCGAAGGTGGGCAAACGGTTGATCGATTCGTCATGGCTGCGGATGGTTGGACTTCGAAACAGCGAGTCCAGCGTTTGTTGGAGTTGCAAGTGGATCAGGTTTGGTGCGGCGGCATCGACCTGATTTCCGCACAGGCCCTGCGTTCGTCTGGATTGGACTTGCAATGCCATTTGACGGGAAACATTGAGGACCTTTTGCAGCAGCTTGAATGACGTTGCCGCGTGGGTGCTGCGTCGACGGGTGCGAGTCATTCCGTCGGCGCAGTCACTCGAATCTTTTCACACTCCCTTGGCCCGCGGGTCGTTCCCGAGCCGATCGTCGATACGCTAAAATGACGCGTGACCTTTTTCTGCAAACGAGTAAGAGGACCACCTCGATGCCTTC
Source organism: Novipirellula artificiosorum (assembly GCF_007860135.1). Lineage (NCBI taxonomy): Bacteria > Pseudomonadati > Planctomycetota > Planctomycetia > Pirellulales > Pirellulaceae > Novipirellula > Novipirellula artificiosorum. The sequence continues at coordinate 704,703 of NZ_SJPV01000002.1, read as the reverse complement.
CACTTTTCGATATTCGGAAACTCGTCAGCGAGAGCATCCGAATTGTGTCATCTGTGGCAATCGGTTAGCAGACGGATTGGGGTTGCGGTTTGAAATGGTGGAACCGAAGGTGGTTCAGGCGACCTTCGATTGCGATCGGTACTTCGAAGGCTATCCAAACATCTTGCATGGCGGTGTTGTCTGCTCGCTACTTGATGCGGCCATGACGAACTCACTCTTTTCACAAGGCATTGCCGCGGTCACGGGCGATATGAACGTTCGGTTTCGGGAGCCGATTGAAACCGATCGTCCCGCGTTTGTACGAGGCTGGGTGGAAGCGTCACAGGATCCGCTCTTTAAGATGGCGGCAGAATTATTGCAGGATGGCGCGGTGAAAGCGTCCGCCAACGCACGGTTTGTCGATCGCAGGGTTGTTGGCCGACTTGTCAGAACTACCAAAGAAGAAGGCTTCTCATGAAGGTTGCGGCAAAAGAAGGATCTCGGGCACAGGCAAAGATCACGGTCCTTGTTGAGAATACAGCCCGTGGCCCAGGGATCTTAGCGGAACATGGATTGGCCGTGTGGATTGAGTATGGCGATCAACGCGTCTTGTTCGACACGGGCCAGGGTGTCGTGCTCGCAGCGAATGCAAAGAAACTTGGGCTGCGGCTAACGCAAGTCGATGCAGTGGTACTCAGTCATGGCCACTACGATCACACCGGCGGGTTGCCCGAAGTCATCCACCAAAACACTCGGGTAAAACTGTTTGCTCATCCTGATGCTTTTGCACCGAAATACAGCCAACACGCCGGGCGGCGGACGGTCCGGGATGTGGGCTTGACCGAATCCACTCAACTCGCCCTTCACCGGCTGAGAAACCCGCTGGTTGCGACCGAGAAACCGACCGAGATTTTCCCAGGACTCTTTGCTACGGGCGAGGTACCGCGTACCGTTGACTTTGAAGCCGATCCGGAAACCTTTTTCTTGGATGATGGTTGCACCGACCATGATCCTTTGCGAGATGATCAAGCGTTGTACTTCGATTCACCCGAAGGCACCGTCGTGTTATTGGGGTGTGCTCATGCAGGCGTCATCAATACGTTGAAGTACATCGACTCGCTAACGAACCACCGTCCGCTTCACGCGGTGTTTGGTGGAATGCACTTGATCAACGCGTCTCGCGACCGGATCAAGGCAACGGTGCGTGAACTGAAGCGGTTTGAACCGGCGATCATTGGACCTGCACATTGCACCGGAGACGCGGCAACCGGGGCGATTTGGTGTGCGATGCCCGACCAGTGCGTGGGGTACCATGTCGGATCAAAATTTGAGTTCGAATTGAGCGGTCGGAATCATGGCGGCCCAAATGATTTGCCAAGGCTAGAGCCAACGCTGCAACCACTCAATCGCGAGCGATAGGTTACGATCGGTGATGGCTTCAAGCGGCAGCGTCACCGTCGAGTCGCCGCGGATGACGACACCTGCTTGGTCGACTCCGATCGTCCGCGCCGGCATGTAGGCGGTTGCATGATCGGGGCCTGGGTCGGAGCCTCCGATCTGAACGATCGCGGTGCGAGGGTGATGATAGCGGTTACCGATGCGCACATCGATCGGCGTGGAGAACCAACGGTCGTCCGATAGATTCTCAAGCGTGGTATTGGTTTGCCAGGCGGAGACACTTCGATTGGTCGCCGCAGGATCAAGGCTCAAGACAACCGCTCGATGAGTCTGGTTGAGAAACCACAGTAGTTTGGCGAGTAACTCTGCGGTCTCGATCGCTTCATCGGATTCGAACGCCCCCTCGCCAACCAGGATCGCAAGGTACTTGGCCTCTCGGATGGATTGTGCGGTTCCCATCGGTTTGCCCGACCGAATTGATGCGAAGAGATTGGCAACCGCCGTCGCGGTCAAACGCTCGGTTAGGATTCCCTGCTTGGCTCCGGCATCAATTCGCTGAAGCAGTTTTGGATGGCTTCGTTCCACATCTCCCAGAGCCCAGACCAGATCCGCGTGCCCGCGGATGTCAGCCAACGTAGCGGTGACACTTCCTTCGCGACCGCTTGCAGTTCGCCACGCGGTCGCGGAGGGGCAATCATCGATCAGCAGCTGAATTTTCCCCGCCGACGCCATGCCTTGCAAGTGTCGAGCCGTTGCAAGGTCGGTCCCCGCCGTCACCACGTTGAGAATCGGTCTTGATGAAAACTGCTCTGCGACAAACGTCGCGACTTGATTGACCGTCGCGTCGGAGCTGTCGACTCGGGCCACCGGCGCAGTGTTGAGTGCCCGCGCAAATTCCCCTGCCGCCTTCGGGCAATCGGTGTCGACCTCCCATGCCCCTTGGGCGGCCGGCTCGAGAAACCGGTCGTCACAGTGCAACGAACAAAATGGGCAGATGATTTTGCTGGCAGGCATCCGTGGGTCAGCCCCTTCTTGATGGCAAACTAAGGGCGCTGACTCAGATCTTTGACGCTTTCGACAAGTGCGATCGCGTGCTCGACGGGCGTCTCTTTCAAGACGCCATGACCAAGGTTGAAAATATGTCCAGGCCGATTGCCAACCGATCCGAGCAGTTGATCCACGGCGCCGCGAATCAGATCGGGGTCGGCCAACAAGACCGACGGATCCAAGTTGCCTTGAACGGCACAATCGTGTCCGATCCGTTGCCACGCCGTATCGAGCGGAATTCGCCAATCGACACCCACGACCGTTCGCCGGTCGCCGCGCAGTAAAGGCAGCAGTTCTGGATTACCGGTCGCAAAGTTGATCACAGGGACCGAGGGATCGATGCCTGCGATAATCCGTTTCATCCACGGCAAAACGAAGGTCGTGTAGTCGGCTGGCGAAAGGCAGCCCGCCCAACTGTCGAACAACTGAACACATTGAGCTCCGGCGGCGATTTGGTGGTTCAAGTAGATCGTGATGGCATCCGACAGTTTATCCATCAAATCCGACCACGCTCGGTTGTCAGCATGCATCAATCGTTTGGTGTTTGAGTACTGTCGGCTTCCGCCTCCTTCGATGGCATAGCTGGCCAACGTAAAGGGCGCACCCGCAAAGCCAATCAACGGGATCGAAGCTGGAAGGTCCGCCCGCGTTTGGCGAACGGTTTCATAAACAAAACCAAGCTCATCCGGTCGCTCAAGCGATTTCACTCGATTGACATCCGCGGCAACGCGAACTGGGTTGTGGATCACCGGGCCATCCCCTTTGACAAACTCCAAGTCAAATCCCATCGGCACCAGGATCGGAAGCAAATCCGAGAAGATGATGGCCGCGTCAACGCCCAGTCGATCGACGGCGGTACACATCACTTCGCTACATAATTTCGGGTTGGCACACAGATCCAAGAACGATTGCTTCGCACGAACCTCTCGGTACTCTGCCATGTACCGACCTGCCTGTCGCATCAACCAAACCGGCGTCCGCTCGGTGGGCTCGCTTCGACACGCTTTCATGAAAAGGCTATCGTTGGATGGATGGGGATTCACGTGCTTGCTTTGATGAGGTGTTAGCGGTTTGATACGACGTTTGTTTGCGACCAGCGATTGCGATTGTGCCGCTGTTTCGACGACGAGATGCCCCATTTTGGGGTACGAGGGTTCAAGGTCGACATGCAACTCACATTCATGAGCCATTTGAGTGGTTGTTGGACCGATCGACGCGATCACGGTACCCTGCAAACCTTGCCGAAGCGGTTCGGTGAGCTTCAATTGCTCTGCCATACGAAGCAAATTCACCACTTGGTGGGCACTGGTTAGCAGCAACACGTCGCGTCGGCCTGCAGCCAAGGCCTGGACGTTGGTCTCGAGCGGTCCGGTATCCTCAGGATACTCCCATCCATAAACTCGCACCGGTTCGACCGTGGCGCCGCGAGCTTCCAGCCCAGCGACCAAGGACGCGTTGGTAACGCCATACTCTTGCAGCCCCACATTTTGGTTCGCAATCGAGACGTTGGAGTCGATCGTCTGCAATAGTTCTCGCCACGTGTTGGGTTCTCCCACGCGATAGGTGGGTGTCAAGCCAACTTCTTTCATCGCGGCAGCGGGCTTGGGGCCGCGACAGATCGTCACAATGTCGGACAACGAATCCAGGAATCGTTGTTGGTCCAGGTGCCGCTCAATCGCTTTGAGAAAATAGCGAAAACCGACGCCGGTGGTCAGAATCATCGTGCTGATTTGCCCCGTCATGACGCGGTATGCAAAATCGATCGCCTCGCGGTTCGGATCGATCGGAACTTCACGCATCGACGCACTGACGTGAGCGACCCCCCCATGGCGAGTGATCAGTCGAGCCATATCGTCTGCGCGCCGGCTTTCCAGGGCTGCGATATGAAGTCCGTTAAAATCGGCAGCAACGTTAGGCATTAAGAATCATTTTCGGGAGGGGGGCGTGGATGCGTAGGCGACAAGTCGGATCGGCTGAGTTACAAGCGGACGTGCCATTGTAGAGATTTTGCAGAAAGTTACGATAACGGCCCCAAATCGATTCCCCCCCCTTGGATTCCAAATTCCGTCGAGATCCAAATTGCCGATGACTTTGCCGAAGAGTGGTCGTCAAAGCCGCGGAGTTGGCAATGCGCAGCGATCTTTGGCCATTGGCCTGCCAACCAATCAGTGGTCAAAAAACCGGGCGAGTGGAATCGGATGACCGTCTATTGCAAAGGCCAGCAAATCGACGTCGTGCTCAATGGCGAGCACGTCACATCGATGGACATGCGAAAATGGACCAGTGCGAAAACGAACCCGGACGGGTCGGAGATCCCTCCGTGGCTTAGCCGTCCCTTCAGCACGTTGGCGACGAAAGGCCGCGTGGGTTTGCAAGGCAAGCATGCAGGAGCACCCATTTGGTTCCGGAACGTGAAAATCAAAGCCTTCGATTAGTTCTCTGCCTGCTCCGACGAGTCCTCCGTGCCTTCGTCTTCGTCATGGTGCGTCGCTTCGTACTCTTCCATCAAGATCGATGGGCAGACTTCTTGCTCGTCGCATTGAGTGCATACAAACCGCACCAAGTCGCTACCACCGAGCTTGACCCCCTCTGCGGTGCAGAGATCATACAGTTTTCTAAGATGGACACAGCTCATCATCCGCCCTCCGTTGTGATTGAAGTCGAGCCATGGAGAACTGCAGGCCAAAATGGCGGTTCTCCCTTACGTACCGTCATTCTAGCAAGGAGGTGGGCTACGGTGTTCCACCCAACGCTCCGTTCCGCATCCGAATGTCTCGGCGGTTACGAGCCCAGCGCAACTCACCTGTTTATTACGCGGTGTGATTGGGTCGTGGCTGTGGCTTCCAGCCGCAGTCGGCACTGCCTTGCTGCGGCTGGAAGCCACAGCCACTTGAAAACCGCGACGAATTGACGCACTCCCGACTGCGAGTTAGCATGCTAAGGCTGCCTTCATTGGTGTTGCCGGCTGGGCTGTCACTGCACCCAAACGGATGATGTGCAATCTCGCGGCAGTACTCGTTCGATGCTGAGACACCGCATGGGTGACGAGCCTTGACACATTCGCCTCCTGAATCAAAAAGCCACATGAACCGATACCACAGCCGGCGGATGGGTCGCTCCTTGCGATGGCTGTTGTTGGTATGGCTTGGCGTGTGTCAATTTCCCACGCCGGTGGCCCATCATCACCAAGGATTACCCTTATCGTCCTTGCAGCAGCATTTGGCGGACCAACATGTCGGTCAGCCCAGTTCCGCGGATTCGATCCATTGGCATTGGTTGATGCCATGGGACCTGCCTTCGCATGAATCCGATCATGGCGACCGTGGCCAAGATAGCCGCGTGGCGATTTCGGCGTTGGGTTCTTGGGGATTAAGGGACGGTGCGGTGGTTGCCCCCGATGCCTGTGACCGAGTTGCGTTGGACTGTGCCGCAAACCGATCCCATTTCGTCATGGACACGTCTGTGGACGATTCGGTTTGCTGGGATCCGCTTCGCCCGCGAACTTTTTCGCACTCCTTCCCAAGCGTCCCTCTCTCGACGTTGGTTTGCGTCTCTTTGTGTTAGGCGTTTGCAACACGCTTTGTCGTTTTTTGTCGCCTTCTTAACCAACACAAACGCAATCGCCTGCTGCGCCACGCTTGGCACACGGTCGGTTTCTCGCAGTGATTTCTCTCATGATGAAACGAACTCAATACGCATTCGGCCTGTGCGCGATCGTCGCTGCCGCGGCATGGTATTTCTGGTCAATTCTGCCGGTCGACGAAACGGTTTCGCAAAAAGTGCTTGGACCCGCCGAGCAACCACAAACCGATCTGCTGGAACTGACAGCCGAAAAATTAGCTTCCGCTGGGATCGAGGTCCAGCCAGTCACGCTGCACGCGATGCAACCTACCCGCACCTTGCCGGGAAGACTGGATTATGACCAAGATCGGCACGTGGCGATCAAAACAGCATGCGACGGCATCTTGACGGAAATCCTAGCTCACCCAGGTACCAGCGTGACGCGAGGGCAAGTCGTCGCGACCGTGGTCAGTCCCGAAGTCGGGCAGGCTCGCAGCCAAGTGCAATCAAGGCTTGCCGATCTGAGCTTGGCCCAAACGGAATTGGGACGAAACGAGGCCATTCGAGAAGGGGTCGAGCAGTTGGTGGAAATGATCCGCAACCAGAAGTCGCCGGAACAGATTGAATCGGAATTGCAAGATGCGTCATTAGGCGAGTATCGCCGCACGCTGGTTGCTGCCTACACACGACAACTTTTGGCGAAAGAGGTCGCCAAGAGTTCGCGGGAAGCGGCGGTCCGCGGCGCGATTGCGGGCCGAATTCAAAGCGAGCGTGAAGGCGAACAGCAAGCGGCTGAAGCAGCCTTGGCTTCGATCGCCGATTCCGCGTTGTTTGACGTGCAGCAGAAATGCAAACGCTCCGAGGCCGACTTTGCCTCGGCAAAACGGGAAGTGGACATCAGCCTTCAGCGACTCAACGCCCTGCTTGGACCCGCTGCCCCGCGCGCCACGGAGCAGACGTTCGACCAGATCCATAGCGACACGATTTCCAATGTCGATTTGGTCTCCCCGATCGATGGTACCGTGGAAGAGCGTTTGTCCGCTGCCACCGAACGCGTTCGAGCTGGCGATTCAATCTTTACCATTGCGGACACCTCCACGCTGTGGGCGATCGCCGACATACGACAGCGAGACTGGGACGCGATCCGTGTATCGCCTGGACAACAGGTTCGAGTCACGATGCCTGCGATCGAGGATGAAACGCTCGATGGAGAAATCGTCATTGTTGGACGACGTGTTGACACGGCGACCGGTGCGGCTCCTCTTGTTGCCCGAGTCCGTTCAACGGACGGTCGACTTCGGCCTGGGCTGTTTCTTCGGATGAAAGTCCCTACGGGGCCGCCGCGTCCATGCATCGCCGTGCCTGAACAAGCCGTCGTCGTGCATGAAAACCAGTCGTTTGTGTTCCTGGCCGACAACGAACATCAATTTCACCGTGTGGACGTCACGATCGGAGCCAAGGAAGACGGCATGACCGAAATCGTCCGCGGCTTGGAGGTGGGTGATTCGATTGTGGTGTCAGGCGTCTTTACACTGAAAAGCGAACTGTTGCTCGCGAGCGAAGGGGAATAGTTGTGCTTCAAAAACTAATTGAATTTTGCCTCGAAAACCGCTTTATCGTTCTCGCCTGCACCTTTCTGATGGCGGTTGCCGGGATTCGCAGCGCCATGGAGCTGCCGATCGATGCGGTTCCCGACATGACCAATGTGCAAGTCGCCGTGATCACGGACGCCGGTTCCTTGTCGCCGGTCGAAGTCGAACAGTACATCACCTATCCGGTGGAATCGACGATGGGCGGATTGCCCAACGTGGAAGAAGTTCGCAGTGTTTCGAAGTTTGGCATCTCGGTCGTAACGATCGTCTTTAACGAAGGAACGGACGTCTACTTTGCGCGGCAAGTGGTGACCGAACGGTTGCCAACGGCCGCAGCCGCGATACCGCCGGGTTACGGAACGCCTGAACTCGGGCCGCTCACCACCGCGCTCGGTGAGATCCTGCAATTTGAGGTTCGTGGTGATGACTACACACCGATGCAACTGCGTACGATGCTGGAGTGGGAGATCGCGCCGAAGCTTCGTGAAGTACGGGGTGTGACAGAGATCAACACCCATGGCGGATTCTACAAGTCCTTCGAAATTCGCCCCGATCCCGATCAGTTGGCCAGTAACAACGTCACGTTGAGCGATCTGTTTGATCGCGTCCAGGAAAATAACGGTTCCACGGGGGGCGGTTATGTGGTCCACCACGACGAGCAGCGTTTCATCCGTGGTGAAGCCTTGCTGAAGGGGATCGAAGATATTCAAAACATCGTGATTCGGCGTGATGAGCGGGCCGCACCGATCCTGTTGGCGGACATCGCCGAAGTGGTGACCGCACCCCTCACCCGCCAGGGCGCCGTCACCCGCGATGGACGTGGCGAGGCCGTCACCGGATTGGTGATGATGCTGATTGGCGAGAATTCTCGTGAGGTCGTCGGTCGGGTGAAAGAGCGAATCGACGAAATCCAAGGAACGCTCGCTCCCGGGGTTTGGCTGGAAATCACCTATGACCGGTCGGCGCTGATCGGCCGTACGCTGCACACGGTCATGAAAAATTTGATCGAAGGTGGCGTTTTGGTCGTGATCGTGCTGCTGTTGATGCTCGGTAGCGTCCGTGCCGGAGTGATTGTTGCATTGGCCATCCCGTTATCCATGTTGTTCGCAGCAAACTTAATGTATGCGACCGCGATTTCGGCCAGTTTGATGAGCCTTGGTGCGATCGACTTTGGGTTGATTGTCGATTCGTCGGTGATCATGGTCGAGAACTGCATGCATCGGTTGTCGCATAACTCAGAAGGAAAACCACGAATCGATGTCATTCGTGATGCCTGCATTGAAGTACGCAAGCCTACCTTGTTCGGTGAATTGATTATCGCGGTCGTTTACATTCCGGTGCTGCTGCTCGAAGGAACCGAAGGCAAACTGTTCCGCCCGATGGCGTTGACGGTATTGTTTGCACTGTTCGGTTCGTTGATTTTGTCGATGACGCTCATGCCCGCTTTGGCGTCCCTCGCGCTACCACGAAATTTGACCGACAAGGATGTTTTCTTTGTTCGTTGGATCAAATGGATCTACAGACCGTTGGTCCATCGTGCGATTGCCGCGCCAGCGATGATCGCGCTGTTGGCCGTGACCGTGTTTGCAATCAGCATTCCCGTTTCGATGCAACTCGGGGCCGAGTTCATGCCGCGATTGGAGGAAGGCGACCTGCTGGTCGAAGCGCAGCGTTTGCCGAGTGCGACGATCGAAGGCGCAACGGAAATGAGCACGGAGATTGAAAAAACCCTGATGGAGTTTCCGGAAGTCAAAACGGTTTTCTGCAAAACGGGACGGCCGGAAATCGCCAACGATGTGATGGGCGTGCACCAAACCGATGTTTGGGTGATTTTGGAATCGCAAGACCAATGGCGAATAGGCGTGACACGTGATGACTTGATTGCGGAAATGGATACGCAATTGAATCGCCGCGTGGCCGGGGTGGCGTTTGGATTCACCCAGCCCATCGAGATGCGGGTCGACGAGCTGGTGGCTGGCGTCAAAAGTGATGTGGCGGTATTACTGTATGGCGACGATTTGGAGGTGCTGGCGAGAAAGTCCAAAGAGATCGAAGGTGTTTTGCAATCAATCGATGGCTCGGCCGACGTGCGTGCTGACTATCAAGCCAACCTGCAAATGCTGTCGATTCGCCCACGCCGCGAAGCACTCGCACAGTACGGCATCGATGCTTCCAAAGTGCTTGGCGCGATCGAGGCGCTGGGTGGGCGACCGGTGGGTACGATCATCGACGGACGAGCTCGCTATCCGATCCTTGTTCGCATCCCGGAAAGTTGGCGAAAGGACATGTCGCTGTTAAAGCAATTGCCTGTCGATGAAGCGGGCGGTCGGATCGTCCCGTTGGGGGAATTGGCGGATCTTTCGCTCGAAGAAACCCCCCCTTCGGTGGAACATGATAATGTCCGCCGGCGAACCTTTATTGCCGCTAATGTTCGAGGTCGCGACGTGGCCAGCTTTGTCAGTGAAGCCAAACGCGTGGTGGCCAAAAAAGTGAAGCTGCCGCCAGCCTACGAGATTCGCTGGGGCGGCGACTTTGAGAACCTTCAATCGGCCAGTCGCCGTTTGATGTTGATCACGCCGTTGGTGCTGCTGTTGATCTTCTTGTTGCTGCACACGACCTTCCGGAGCGTTTCGTTGGCGATGTTGATCTTCTTAGCGGTCCCGATGGCCGCAAGTGGTGGGATCTTTGCGCTGGCCATTCGAGGCATGCCGTTCAGTATTTCTGCGGGCGTTGGCTTCATCGCGCTATTCGGCGTCGCGGTCCTCAATGGGTTGGTTTGGGTCAGCGCGGCCGAGCAAGCACGTTCCGCTGGGTTGTCCATGAAGGAGGTGACCGAGCGAACCGCTTTAAACCGGATGCGTCCAGTATTGATGACGGCGTTAGTTGCCAGTTTGGGGTTTGTTCCCATGGCGCTATCGACAAGCGACGGAGCGGAGCTTCAAAGGCCGCTTGCAACGGTTGTCATCGGTGGTCTTGTCACCAGCACGCTGCTTACGGGGCTCGTCATTCCTGCGATTTATCCCTGGTTCGCCCCGAAGCGGCAACCCGCGACGCAGGCGACGGATTAGGCCGAACGTCCCCCGGAAAGTGAACGTTGGCCGCAACAGGCCGTACTGCGTGGGGCAGGCCAACCTACCCCTGCGGTGGAATTCGCGGTAGAATCGATTCTCGCGGCAATGCCCGGCGTGTCGGTCCGCCGAGTTGTTGAGCATTTCCCGCCACTCACGCTGTGGCGGGTTTTGACTTGTCCTGTGGAACGCCCTGAGACGAATCCAATGGCGATGATCGCATAAGCCCCCACTCCGGGAACACGTTTCAGACGCTTTGCATGGGTCAGCATGCTGATGTGCCTGTCGTTCGCAGGCGGGGTGGCGGTGACGGCGACCCTCGCCGCTCTGGTGCTGCTGCCGATGGCGACGGCCGGGTTGTCGATGGGAATGGTGGTGTCCGAGATGAACCCCCAAAATCCGCCATTGTAGCTATTGGAAATGGATCCGGTCACGGTAGGCGAGTCGTCGATGTAGACGAGTAGGCTATTTCCGGAGCCACCAGGTCCACCCAGTGTGAAATCACCTCCGTATGCGGTGATCGAAGAAGTAAAGCTCCAGACGGTCATCGGGGAATTATTGCTCAGCGATGTCAGGACATCTTGGTAGTAGCCCAACGCTGGATTGATATGGCCGGACTCGGTATTGCACTTTCAAACGTAGCTCGCTGTCAATTTTTGCCAGCGTGACAACTGGAGCAGTCCGTCGTCACAATCTCTTGGCTATAATGTGGGGATCGCTACTCGCACGCCATTCAACCCGGGGAAATTCCATGAAGCACACTACTGTCAGAGCCGTTGCCTTTGTTTGGCTTGCTGTAGCAGGCCTCGTCGCGACGAGCCAAGATGTCACAGCGAAACCGGAGGACGGAGCGGATAACGCGAGGGCAGAGATTGCCGCAGCCGCTCAATCTTACCTGTCCGCCTATAATTCGCGTGATGTTGCAAAGTTGGTGTCTCATTGGTCGCCGGACGGTGTTTACATCAGCCGAACCAGTGGCGACCAAGTCGTAGGGCGTGAAGCGATGACGGAAGAGTTTACGTCCGTTTTTGCAGACGGGAACGCTCCGAAGTTGACCGCGACCACTGAGTCGATCGACTTTGTTTCGCCAAACGTCGCAGTAGAACACGGAACGGCAACGGTCACACGCAGCGAAGGCGATCTCATTGAAACAAACTACAGCATTGTGTACGTCAAACGAGACGGTGTCTGGCTGATCGATCGTGTCACCGAAGACGAGATCTTGGTACAGTCGTCCCATTACGAGCAGCTCAAGAATCTAGAGTGGCTCGTTGGGTCCTGGGTGGATGCAGGGGACGATGGCGTGACGATCGAATTGAATTGCCAGTGGACGAAAAACCAAAACTATCTCAGTCGTACGTATACGGTCGTCAATCAGCAGGAAGTCGAGTCGACCGGTCTACAGATCATCGGTTGGGATCCAAAGGAGAAGGAGGTTCGGAGTTGGCTGTTTGATTCCAACGGCGGTTTCATTCGCGGCACATGGAACCAGCGGGGCGACCGCTGGATCGTTCAATCGGTGGCAACGCTAGCGGATGGCGCGACGGGGTCCTTCACGAGCGTTTTTCGGCCGACCGAAGATGGGAACTATTCCTGGCAGAAGATCAACCAGGTGGTCGCCGGGGAGATTCTTCCTAATCTCGACGAAGTTATCGTTCGACGCAAATAGATCCACTTCCGCACAATCTGACGCTGACTGAGTTAAAAAAATGAAACGCTTTACGAAAATAAGTTTTGGCCTTGTTTGTATGCTGAGTACTGGCATGTGGGTTTGCAACGAATCCGACGCGCGAGGTCGCGGAGGAGGAGGCGTCAGTCGTGGAGGCGGAGGCATGAGCCGACCCTCAACTGGACGCTCTCCTTCCATGAGTCGGCCATCCCCTTCCATCAGTCGGCCATCCCCTTCCATGAGTCGGCCCTCGCCTTCAATCAGTCGACCTTCGACGGGACTTCCCTCGACCGGAAGACCTTCGACCGGACTTCCCTCGCGGCCCTCCACGGGGCTTCCCTCGACCGGAAGACCTTCGACCGGACTTCCCTCGCGGCCCTCCACCGGGCTGCCCTCCACCGGGCTGCCCTCCACGGGGAGACCCTCGACGGGATTACCGAATCGACCTTCGACGGGGCTTCCCTCGACCGGAAGACCTTCGACCGGACTTCCATCGCGGCCCTCCACCGGGCTGCCCTCCACGGGTAGACCCTCGACGGGATTGCCGAGTCGGCCCTCGAGCGGGTTTCCGTCGCGACCGTCTCAGGGGCAGTTGAATGACTTCCTCAATCTCGACCGACCGTCGACCCTTCCCACGACGCGTCCGGGTGGCGGGGGCGCCGCAGGCGACTTCCTGCAGAATCGCCCCTCGACTCAACCGGCCCCTGGTACACGTCCCGGAACTCGCCCAGGCACCGACCTTGGCGATCGTCCCGCAACGCTCCCCGCGACTCGTCCTGGAGCAAGTCCTGGCAATCGACCTGGAATCGGTGATCGACCTGGAATCGGTGATCGACCGACCACCCTTCCCGTCGACCGGCCTGCTGTCCGTCCACCGTTGGCTGGCAATCGGCCGATTCATCGCCCACCGGGCGCCCGTCCACCGGGCTATCGTCCTCCAGGGCAGCGACCACCGGGCTATCGTCCTCCCGGCTATCGTCCCCCACGACCTGTCCACTTACCGCACTACGGCGGAGGCTACTGGGGGCGGTATCCGCACTATCACTGGGGCTGGCACAACCACAATTGCAATTGGTGGGGATGGGCAACGGCGGGCGCCGTGACCGGTTGGTTGGTGGGAAGCTTCAATCAGCCACCAATCTACTACGACTATGGGGACACGCTGTACTACGAAGGAGACAACGTCTATTACAACAACGAGGTCGTCGCCACGACGGAGGAATATGCCGAGCAGGCACAGACGATTGCTGCGGCTGTGCCTGATGTCCAGCCGGATGACGTCGAGTGGTTGCCGCTCGGAGTCTTTGCGTTGACTCAGAAAGAAGGTTCAGTGGAAGACGCGACGCTTTTCCTTCAGTTGGCGATCAGCAAAGAAGGAATCATTGCGGGAACTTTCCAAAACACCGCCACGGACACGTCGTTTGAAGTTCAGGGAACGATCGATCGCGACAGTCAACGCGCTGCTTGGGGCCCAACGGATAAGGATTGGCCCATTATGGAAACCGGAATATACAACCTGAGTGAAAATGAGGCAGGTGCGTTGTTGCACTTTGCCGATGGAACAACTCAGCAGTGGGAAATGGATCGACTGGATGAACCGGAGGATGCGGGAGAGCAGTTGTAATTCTGTCCCTGATGAATTCTTTGCCCCTGGACCTCGACGCGGAATGCTCTTGATTCTGCGTCGAGGTTTTTTCGTTGTCCTCCGCTCGCTGCCTGGGTCGAGTCCTCTATCGCTCTGATTTGGGGAGCACTCGAATCAACTCACCAGCCGTGCCGCCGACAAGAAAGCTGCCATCCGGGGCCGCAAGCACCTCGTAGGCCCAGCCGTTGATCGCCTCCAACTCTTGTTCGATTTCAACCGTATTTGGGTTGAGCAGACGAAGTTTCCCATCGACACAAGCGACCGCCAGTCGTTCGCCATCGTGAGACCAGGCAATCGAAAGCGGCTCGGCGGGTAGGCGAGCAAAGCGTACAAGCCGACCGATCGACGGTTGCCACAGCCGCACGGTTTTGTCGACGCTGGCGGATGCCAAGTAGGGAATCGCATGGTCGCCCGGTCGCGTGGCAAGGTCACGAACGATTCCAGTGTGGTTGTCGAGAGTCCTGATGGGAAGCGTGATGGGCGGTGCTTCGTTGTTCCGCGCAGCGTCAATCGCAGCCGTTTCGAAAACGGTCCAAAGTCGCAGGCTTTGATCCACGCCTGCCGATACAATCCCTTTGCTGTCTGCAAGATACTCAACACTCAATACGCGTCTGGAATGACCGATGAGTCGGCGCCGTTGTGTGACTGCCCCATCGGACCACTGCCACTCGATGAGTTGGTTGTCAGCGGCTCCCGTCACGAACCGATCTTGCCTGATCCAAACCGCAGAATAAATCACGTCGTCATGAGCGGTACTCGAGGCAACCTTGGTGAGCTCCGGCCACAAAACGATTTGCCATTCTCCAAACTCGCTGGGTGAGCCACCAACGATCAATAGATACTGACCATTGGGTGAGAACTTCAAGTCATGAATCTGCGTGATCCCCATCGCGTTTTTCTGGCTCTCTGCCAAGGAGGGCCATTGGCGGACTTCAAGCCCCGCTTGAGATCCAACGACGACCGCGTCATCAGACGGCGCGAACTCCAATGCAGTGATGGGGGGCTGAGCTTGTGAAAGCGATGACGTGATCAGCGTGATAAGAAGGGAGACGTAACGCGATGCTCGCCGAAGTGCGCGTTGCTTGATCGGAGAACATCTCATCCGACAATCTCGTTTATAGGCTTTCCATCCAGACTCACTTTCACGGGTCGCCCGTCAGGAGTGAGTAACGTCGTTTCAGGATCGATCCCCAGCAGCAGATAGATCGATGCTGCCAAATCGGCTGGCGTAATCGCCCGGTCGCGAGGACTTTCGCCTCGCTCGTCACTTGCCCCGATGATTTGTCCACCTGGAACACCACCACCCGCCAACATCACGCTGAACACTCGAGGCCAGTGGTCACGTCCGCCGCGCGTGTTCAACTTCGGCGTGCGGCCGAATTCACCCATGACCACGACCAAGGTTTCCGCTAGCATGCCTCGGTCATGCAGATCGGTGATCAGAGAGGCAAAGGCGCTATCGAGTGATGGGATCAGTCCCACGGGAACTTTGGCCCCCGTATAACCCTCCTTCAGCCGGGTCACCAAATCCTCGTGTGTATCCCAGCCTCGATTGTTGACCGTGACGAATGGCACGCCCGCTTCAACGAGTCGGCGTGCAAGGAGACAACATTGTCCAATCGACTTCCCGCCATAACGGCGCTGCGTCTCGGCCGACTCGGCTGACAAATCGAAGGCATGCTTTGCAGCAGTCGACGTCATCAGCCGATAGGCTTGCTCGAACGCGGGATCGCTTGGCCCCTTGGCATCGGTCGAGCTTTGAATCCCATCGAGTGAATGCAGATAGGCTCGCCGACGATGAATTCGTTCGTCGACGATGCCGGGAAACGGATCGAGATCTTGGACACGAAAATCGGGCTTTGCCGGATCCCCTCCGACTTCAAACGGAGCGACACTCGGTGGAAGGTATCCCGGCGCACTGAAATTTCCACCCCCCACTCGCATATTCGGAATGGCGACGTGGGAGGGGATGTCACCTGGATTTTGATTGAGGTGGGATACGACCGAACCCATGGCAGGATAATTCAGTGCGGGTGTCGGCTTGTAGCCCGTCAGCAGATAGTGAGTACCAAAGTTATGTTCGCCCAGTGGTGAGGTCATGGATCGGATGATTGCGGCGTGTTGCATCAAGGCCGCTGTTTGCGGCATCAGTTCGCTAAGCTGAATACCAGCGATCGACGAGGCAATCGCCCCGAAAGGTCCACGAACTTCCTTGCTGGCGTTCGGCTTGGGATCAAGTGTTTCGAGATGACTGGGGCCACCATCGAGCCAAATCAAAATGCAGGATTTAGCTTTTGCAGACGCCACGGCCGCCGCGGCTCGGTTGAAGTAGCGATTCAAACCGAGGCCCAAAGCGGACAGCCCGCCAACGTGCAAAACATCTCGCCGTCCAAGGCTCGCTTTCGCTCTGACCATCGTCCGCCTATTGGTTGGTTGTGAATTCATGGCAATTCAATAGTGCCCAAAGGAAATCCTCTAAGCGTGCTGCCTTCTCGTATGCGTCTTCGGTTGCGTCAAGGCGTTCGCACCACTGAGCCAACTCGTCCGAGGAGGGCGGTCGGCCGAGAGCTCGCAGGTAAAACTCGCTGACCATCTCGTTTGTCTCCGTCGCCTCGGTCCACAAGCGACTCAATCGTCCATCGTCGTGTTGGATCTTTTCATTGAGCAGTTCGCCATTCATCAAGTGTAACTTTGATGCGATCCCACGACCGCCGCTGACGGCGGTGGAACATCCTTCACCGGGCAAGCATTGACCTAGAAACACCAGTTTCGATGAGGAATGCGTTCGATCGACCACATTGATCGCGCGACTCACACCATCAAAATCATCGGCGACACCTGTCACGTCGCTGATGGCATCCGCCAGCACTTCGGCGGTGAGTTGTTTCGTCATGGCGTAGGAATAGAACCGGTCGTCCGGCGGGCTGTCGGCGGGGCGTCTTGACGATCGCTCATAAGCGGCAGAATGGCAGATCCGTCGGATCAGTGGCCGGATTCTGTAGCCGTTTTTGATGAAAAAATCAGTGAGCCGATGAAGCAGTTGGGGGTGTGAAGCCGGATTGGTCGATCGAAGATCGTCAACAGGACTCACCAATCCCCGGCCCATCAGGGCTTCCCAGATTCGACCAACCATCGCTTTGGCAAAGTAGGGGTTGTTTTGCTGAGTCAGCCATTCGGCGAATTGCGGTCGTTGATCGAGTTCGCCCTGCAGGAACCGCTCGCCAGGAATCCGGGGGACCGCGGCGTGACCGGTGCGAGGATGCATGACTTCGCCGCGGCCAGTGAAGCGAACCACTTGCCCGCGTTCCAACCCTGCGAAAATTGCCGCCAGCCCGTGAAAGTCATCCTGCGTCCATTGATCGAGTGGGTGATTGTGGCAATTGGCGCATTGAAGACGAACCCCCATCAAGACTTCACTCATGTATTCGGCTTCGTCACGAGCGTTCGCGACGAGACGGTGTACCGTGGCCGCGCCATGGCTGTGAGTGTCTCCTTCGGCAAGGATCAACGAGACAGCGATCTCGTTCCACCCCACATCGTTGGCGACTTGATCCTTCAACCAACGGTAGAAGACCTTTGCCGCCACATCGTCAGTGGCTGGCTTTCGAAAACGAAGTTGGATCGCAAGTCGATGGGTCCAGTAATCGGTGAACGCTTCCGATTGAAGCAGGCGATCAACCAACGCAGATCGTTTCGAATCGTTCTCGTCGGCGACAAACGGTTCCACTTCCGCCGGCAGCGGCAACCGACCGGTAAGATCGAGTGACAGACGACGCAAAAAAGTAGCATCGTCGGACGGCATTGCGGGTGAGAGCCGTAAGGAAAGCAGTGTTGAGTTGATCTCTTCGTCAACCCAGTTTCTTTGTGCCCAGCTGGGAAAAGAAGGGAGCTCCGTACCGAGCGGTGTCGTGACGGAGACGGTCTTGACGAAGCTGGCGAACCGAATGACGGCCCCGTGCCGACCGGGTAGCGTGATGGTTGCATTTCCGACGGGGTCAACCTGCAGCGCGGACTCGTTCTGGCTGACATAGGCCGATTCGCGGGTGACGTCTCGTTCCACGCCATCGCTGAATACGGCCGTCACGTTTAGTGGAAAGCTGGCAGGGACCTTTTCGGCGACAAAGGCATTCGGTGTCACCAATAACTGAACCACTTGCCGCAGTCGCAGTCGAGGTGTGCCTGACGCGATCCAGTCGGCGAGGGTATGCGCTGCTGCACCATCAAGTTGTAACACTTCCCCCCCTCCGTGCTCCAATCGCCCACTCGGTTTCGCAAGCACGAGACTCTCGGTCGGTTCAACCGGGTTGACCCGACGTCCCTCCAATTCATTCACGATCGTGCGATAATCGAAATCGGGATCACCGCCAAACAGCGAAAGACGGAATCCCCCCTGGCCTGCTGCACTACCATGGCAACTGGCCGTGTTGCACCCCGCCTTGGAGAGGATCGGTACGATTTCAGTATCGAAATCAACGGCTGTACCGAAATCAACCTCCGCCGCGCTGGCCATGTAGCCGCAAAGCAGGATGGTTATGCAATAGAGGAACCCTCTCATTTCGACTCGACTTTCGTTTTGGAGTCGCCAGGCGGATCGTTAGACGCATCGGTCGATTGGCTTCTATCGGTTGATTCGACGCTTGAGGAAGCGAATGCCTTCGACCATTTCCTGAGCAACGCCTGCGCCTCGGTCGTTCCGTAGTTCGAGAGTTTGCCGCTGCCTACGATGGTGCTCGACGCTTGATGGACGCGTTCCTTGAACCAAGCGTTATTCGCAGCGAAATCTTCCACGATTTTCGCAGCGGCGGCAACTTCCTCCGGGGTCGCGTTTTTCTGTATCACAGGCGACATCATGCGACGATACGTTTGTTCTCGATCGGGTTGCCGGTCCGCGGCTCGCATCGCAACGGACCGTTCTTGGAATCCCATTTCCGCAAGCGTCGGTGCGTTCTGTCCACCGAGCACTTTCACGATCGCATGGCCAATTTTGGGTGCGTCCGTCTGGAGACTTGGCTGCACAAGCGGAAAGTTTGCGGTCACGTTCCCCTTTGTGCCCACAAGCACGGTTAAGGTCATTTTGCGATTGAGCCCATAGGATCCCGGACCCTCAATGCCTTCGAGCGAGATTCGTGGGGTCACACCCTGAGGAAGTGCGCTACGTGCTCGCCGCAAAAACGCTTCGGTCTCGGTCGGGTCTTCCCCGAGGAAGACAAGCCGTGATTTCAATCCTTGCTCTTTTTTCGTAGCAGCGTAGTTCATCACTAACCGAACGGTGGCAATCGACGGTCGAGTCACTTGATGCACAAACACCAACAACAGCGGCGAGTCCTCAACGTCGGCGAGCACCTCGACGTCCTCGTCGGAACCAAACGCAGCTGGGGCCTCGAAGGGGACAAAGGCTTCACCGACCTGAGGTCCTGAGAAGAGAGGCTCGTCAGCGGGCGCCAACGAAAGGATAAGAAAGGAAATAACCGCAGTGATCCAAATGATTCGCATTAGCTCTGGTCCGCCTGCTATGGCTTCTTCCACCCTTCGAGTCGATTGCCTCGACAAGGTGTGCCGAAGCACGAGTCGATGATGCATGATTGGGGGTGCGCTTAGAACCGATCCAAGCTAGAAACGCCATTGATTGTAGCACGACTCGAGCTTCATCCCGCGTTGCTGACCAAAGTATTTTTTCGCATTTTCTAATTTTAACGGGGAGATCGAATTCAAATCTCACGAAATACCTGCGTGTTCTTTCCGACGTGGCGTCCTCGAGCAAGTGATTCTGATACGATCTGATTGGAAGTCGAACGCCGTTGCATCACGAACGCATTTTTCATGCAAAGAAGACCTGTTTCATGAGACGGATCATCATTCTCATTATCAGCATTCTCGGCGCGGTCTGCTTGCTGGCGAAAATTCAACACGTAGTATTCCCTCTAGCAACGCTCTCGCTTTTCGCCTCGTCAGCTTACGGTCAGACCGAACCGATTGCCTGGATGCGTCTGGGAAACGAAAACGGTGTCAGCAACGAATAGGATGAAGAGAAACTCATGATGAATTCACGTCAACGCGTACTATCGGCAATTCGACATCAGGAACCGGATCAGGTTCCCGTCGATTTGGGGAGCACTCCATCGAGTGGAATTTCGGCGATCGCTTACAACGCCCTGGTTGGGCATCTCGATTTGGATGTCGGCCCAGCGAAAGTCTATGACGTCGTCCAACAACTGGCTCAGCCTGACCCGCAGGTGCTCGACCATTTTGGCGTCGATGTGCTGGATATTGGCCGAGTGTTCAATACCGCTCCATCCGATTGGTATCCCTACACCTTGGCGGATGGTAGCACCGCTCATTATCCCACTTGGTTCCGACCTGAGCGACAGGAGGACGGTTCATGGATCGCAAAATCCAAGGACGGGATGCCGATCGCAAAAATGCCAGAGGGCGGTACCTTTTTTGATCAAACGTTTTTTCCGTTCCCCGATCAATACCCAGACGATTTGAGTGGCTTGGACGATGCAATGGGCAAGGTTTTGTGGGCCGCCTTCGCACACAGCCCTTGGGATCACCTTAACGACGAGGGATTTTGGCAGACGCTGCGAGGTCGTGCGATCGAGCTTCGAAGCACGAGTGACCGCGCGTTGATGATCGTCGTTGGCTGCAACCTGTTCGAATGGGGGACCTTTCTACGCCGAATGGACAACTTTTTGATGGATCTTGTTGCTGAACCCGACAACGTGGCGCGGCTGTTGGACGAACTGATTCCGCGGCATCTGGCATTCTTAGAGAAAGTGTGCCACTACCTGGGTGACGTTGCCGACATCTGTCGCTTCGGTGACGATTTGGGGATGGACTCGGGCCCGTTTATGCGGCCGGAAACCTATCGCACGCTCTTCAAGCCTCGGCATAAGTTGCTGTGCGATTATGTGAAACAACACAGCTCCATGCACACCTTCCTGCACTGCTGCGGGGGGATTCGTCCACTGATAGGCGATCTGATCGATGCTGGATTCGAGGTGTTAAATCCGGTGCAAACCGCGTGCGCCGACATGGATCCAACCGAATTGAAGCGAGAGTTTGGTCGAGAAATCACCTTTTGGGGCGGCGGTTGTGATACGCGACAAGTTCTGAACAATGCCACCCCCGAGCAGGTCAAGTCCCACGTACGAGAGCAAGTAGAGATCTTCGCCCCGGGCGGCGGCTTTGTCTTCAACACGGTTCACAATATTTTGCCTGAAGTTCCCCCGCAAAACGTGATCGCCATGTTCGAGGCGCTTGGCGAAATCAGGGGGATTGCACCTAACATGCCGTGAATCATTGCAAGAAATGCCCCTCTTGCCGAAATTGGATCGGGATGCCCGATTGATCTTTTGCGTCGATCAACGATAGTCATGAGAGAAGAATTGATTCCGATGCCACCGAGACGATTTGATGACTCAAGAAGCCCAGATTCCAGCGACCGACGATCTTCGAATCGATGCGATGACGACGCTGATGCCGCCGCAAGATCTGATGGCGGAGATTCCGGTCGAACCCAAGGTGGCCAGGACCGTTTTTAACGCTCGTGAAGGGATCAAGCGTGTGCTTCGCGGAGCAGACGACCGGCTCGTGGTCGTCGTCGGTCCTTGCTCCATCCATGACCCCGGCGCAGCCATGGAATATGCCGCCTTGCTCGCTGCAGAGCAGCAAAAGCACCAGGGTCAATTGCTCGTCATCATGCGAGTTTACTTCGAAAAACCTCGCACGACCGTGGGTTGGAAGGGCCTGATCAACGACCCAGGGCTCAATGACAGCTTTGAAATCAACCGAGGGCTTCGTACGGCTCGCGGATTGCTTCGTGACATCAACGCGATGGGTTTGCCTACCGGCACCGAATTTCTCGACTTGATCAGCCCGCAATACATCGCTGACCTTGTCGGTTGGGGGGCGATCGGTGCACGAACCACCGAAAGCCAAGGCCACCGTGAATTGGCATCCGGATTGTCCTGTCCCGTTGGGTTCAAGAACGGAACGAGTGGGAATGTACAAATTGCGGTCGATGCAATCTGCTCCGCACAGCATCCCCATCATTTTTTATCCGTAACCAAAGAGGGCCGATCTGCGATCTTTGCGACCACAGGCAACCGTGATTGTCACGTCATCATGCGGGGCGGAGCACACCCGAATTACGATGCAGCCAGCATCGACACGGCTTCCGAGTTGCTGCAAAAAGCAAACCTTCCCCCCCAGTTCATGATTGACACCAGTCACGCGAATAGTCGCAAAAAGCATACCCGACAACGATACGTCTGTCGTGACATCTGTAGCCAAGTGAGCGACGGCGACGAACGGATCATCGGGGTGATGATCGAAAGCAATTTGGTCGAGGGTCGCCAGGATTTGAGTGACGGGAACCTTGTCCGAGGCAAAAGCGTCACGGACGCTTGCATCGGCTGGGACGAAACGGTTGCGATCTTGCAAGACCTGAGTGCTGCGGTCGTCCAGCGGCGAGGAAACCGATCGTAGCACTTTGACGCGCTCCTCGTCAGACCGATTCCCCATTCTCCGATCCGTCGCTACGGTCATGGACCCGTTTCAAGTGACGTTTTCGAATGGCACATCCCTTCGGAAAATGCTCTAGACTGTTGGTCGTCTGTTTCCGCAGGCCCCTTGCTACTGTTCGCTTGCACTCACCAAGATTTCGGTTCGCCTTATGCAGATGGAAGCATTCGATTCTCGTGTCACGCGGCGCCCCTCGGGCTTTCATTTTGCAATCGCCGGCAGGATCGAATTCTTGAACGCAGCGGACTGGGACTCGGTGGTGGCGGAGGCATCCCTCTTTTTGAGTCGCCGATACTTGCAATCAGCTCAGGAAGAATTTGCTGCGAAGATCCTTCGTGACTTTGCCCTTGTCTATGACCGCGACGAACCGGTCGCCGTGATCGCGACTCAGTCGTTTGACGTGGCTGGCGACCAATTCCTAGGTGTGAAGCTCGCAAACAAGAAGGGATTGCCAGACGAATGGAAGCGGAAATCGCTTTCGCTCCTCAAACGCAGAATCATGATGTGCGGCAATGTCCATACATGGGGGCCGCACGGCGTTGCGATCGCACCCGGCCAGGATCAGGAGCGGGTTTGGCAAGGTATAGCAGAGTGTCTGTATCGCATTAGACGCGCCGATCGGTTACACGGGCAAGTCGACTACGTGATCGTCAAAGATCTGTTTGATACGGACCCGTTGAATGCGGTTGCCTTAAAACCGTTTCGCTATCGATCGCTCGAAACCGAGCCCAACATGGTTCTTACGGTTGATCCGCGATGGCAGTCGATGGACGATTATCTCGGTAGCTTGACCAAGCGTTACCGTGCTGCAGCCAAAAAAGTTAGAAAACCCTTTGATTGCGGCTCCCTAACCGTGTCGCCGATCGAAAACGTTCGCGGCGAAGCCGACCGGATTTTGGAACTGTACAAAGCCGTCGCATCGAGGGCTGCCGTCTGCTTGTTTGAATTGAGCGTCACAACGCTCCCGCGGATGGCTGAATCTCTGGCCGAAGATTTCGTTACGATTGGAATTCGTGAAGATGCATCGTTGATCGGATTCGTGACGATTGTTCGCGACCGAGAAACAGCGATTGGATTCTACCTTGGTCTCGACTACGAAGCCAACGCTCGACTGCCTGTCTATCACCGCTTGTTGTTAGCGGTGATCGAACAAGCGATCCAGTGGCGATGCAAAGCGATCTCGTTTGGGCGAACCGCGTTAGACGCCAAGAGTCGACTGGGATGCAAACCCGAAGCCACCCATGTCTGGATCAGACACCGGGTTCCGCTACTCAACGTCGTCGTCCAGCACGTGTTGAAGAATGTCAACCACGACGAGCCGCCCGAACGAAATCCGTTCAAGGATGCGGAATCGTTCTCTAACCAGGATGACTAATCCTGCCATGCTGCGTCCGTGAGAATTTGCGGAACTGGAGCCAAATCACGCGGTCTCTTTTGGTGTTTCCGGGGTTCGACCCACCAGGGTCATTCCGCGCATTGCATTATTCATGTTAAACACAAAAGCCGGCACCAATGAAGCGAACAAGGAATCGAACCATGGCAAGACTTCTCTTTCCTTTCTTCCTACTGGTCTGGATCCTCGTTTTCGCTGGCCCCTCCAATCTGGATGCGCGAGACTTTTTCCTGACGATTGGCGGCGGCTTCTCGCCATCAGGCAATCAGGCTTCGTTGGAAAAGAATGTGCTGCTGTTTCGACGGACGATGGAGAAGCAACAGATGGAGCCCTTTCGCGATGACACGTTTTTTTCCGACGGAGACAACCCGCAGCCTGATCTTCAAGTCATCGACGCGGAATCGATACCGAGATCCAACCGTTTGATGGCAGAGTTTTTTGGTTCTCAGCAAGACCTCGGGTTGAGCTATCGAAATCACGAACTTGCCAATGTCCGCGGTCCGTCGAAACCGGATCCCATTCGACGCTGGTTCAACGCGATAAAAGGTCAAATAGGCCCAGGTGACCGGCTGATGATTTATGTGACCGCACACGGTCAGCGGAGTCGACAACGTGAACGCAGCTACAACACGTCGATTGCGATGTGGGACAATTCATCTCTGCAAATGCAAGAGTTTGCAACGCTATTAGATGACTTGCCTGACGAAATCAGCGTTGTGATGGTGATGGTTCAGTGTTACACCGGCGGCTTTTCGCACGTGATGTTTCGCGGGGGTGACCCCGAAAAGGGGCTCTCGCCTCAGCGGCGAGTTGGCTTCTATGCGACTGTGCATGATCGCCCCGCCGCTGGTTGCACCGCCGAGGCCGACGAGACGAACTACGCCGAATACAGTACCTACTTTTGGGCTGCGATGTCGGGTGTGGATCGTGCGAATCAGCCGATCGAACGTCCCGACTACGACGATGACGGCAAGGTGTCCTTTGAGGAAGCGCATGCTTATACGATCCTGATGGCCGACACGATTGATTTACCCGTCAAAACCTCAGGTGAATACCTTGCCGTGGTTAGCCGTTTCGCTGCTGATGACGACGACAACACCTCACTGCTGAAAAATGATGAACCGTATCGTGTCGTACTTCAATATGCTTCGCCCGTACAGCGGCGGGTGCTGGACGATCTATCAAAGCAATTGGGCTTAGAAGGTGACAATCGACTGGTCGATGCGTGGCGCGCGAGTCGTCCGCAACGGCGTCGTGGGCGTGGGCGACCAGAAAGTGAAGCCGAACAAATACGAAAACGAATTGCGAGTGGCGTGAGAACACGTTGGCCTGAGCTTGCCAACGTCATGAATCCAAAGTCGATTGAATTGGTCACGACCCTGCAAGACCGATTTGTCGGCGCCATCGAACAGCACCCCGAATACTCGCGGTACTTAGAACTGAAATCTCGTGAGGAATCCTCGCCCGATGAGCAGTATTTGCGTGTCAAGCACGAGCGATTATTGAGGGTTGCAGACAACGTCCTGTTGGCCGAAAACTTGAGGCGACTTGATCAGCCAAAAGAGTTGGCCAACTATTTGGCGATCGTTGCAGCAGAACGCGAAGCGTTGTAGGGAATCTTCCCTTGCCCAGCAACCCATTGCGCGCTGCCGCATTGAATCGCGACGCGTTCGCGATCGTTCGTACGACTTAACGATCATCCAGGCCCAGACTTCATCGGCTCAAGGTGTTCGTGCGGGCAGCTGAAGATCAGCGAAATCGGCAAGGAAGCTGCAAACACGTTTGGCCATAACAGCAACGCCACCCGAGACATCGCTTTCAATGTTGATCGGGATCTGCGGATCGTGGAGTGATTTACGCATCAAAATCCAGCCATCCTCAGAAGTGACGTGGACGCCTTCATAGCTATTCGGAGTAAACGACCATCCCGCTTCTTGTTCCACGAACCGCTTGAACGCGTCGAGTACTTTATCCGCATAGGCCGAGAAATCGTCGACCAGAATCATCGGACGAAACTCGAGTGTTTCGACCGGTTCCGGGAGTTCGGAAATCAACTCATCCACCGTTCCTTCGCCGGAAGCCCTGAGCTGGGCGATCTTGATCAGGATTTTGGCAATTTGGTAGGCGCCATCATCGAGGAAGTAGTTTTCCTTCAGTGCGCCGTGGCCGGAGGTTTCCAAAGCCAGGAAAGCTGGCGAACCGGATGCGTTCAGCCGAATCGCTTCGTTGATCACGTTCTTGTAACCGCGTTGGAAGCGATGATGAATGCCGCCGAGCTTTTCCTCAATCCACCATTTCAACCCTGTCGATGTGACCGAGTCGGTGACGATGGTCGAACCAGGATGCTGTTCGAGGACGATTGTAGCCATCAGCGCAATGAAGCGGTTTCGGTTAATCGGTTTGCCATTCCGATCGACCGCACCGGCGCGATCAACGTCGGTATCGAAAATGATACCGAAGTCGGCTTGGTTCTTTTTGACGGCATCGATAATCGCGTCCATCGCAACTTTGTCTTCCGGGTTTGGAATATGGTTGGGGAACGAGCCGTCGGGCTCAAGAAACCGGCTTCCCGTGGTATCCGCGCCGAGAGGTCGAAGCACCTTTTCAACGAAAAATCCTCCGGCACCGTTTCCTGCATCAACCACGATTTTCAGCCCAGTCAGCGGCTGGTCCGCTCCCGCTCCCGCGCGGATGATTCTTACGAGATGGGCCGCATAGTCGTCGATCAGCGAAGTCTTCGTCGTATTCGAAAGCTCGACTCCTGGAAGTGTTCCCGCCTCGGCTGCAAGGGTCAGGATTTCTTTGATGCTCGGCTTATCAAGTCCGCCTTCTCGAACGAAGAACTTCATTCCGTTTCGGTTGAACGGCAGGTGGCTGGCCGTCAACATGATCGAGCCGTCGTAGCCATGGTGCTCAAATACCGTCGACATGTACATGGCCGGCGTCGAGGCCAGCCCGCAATCGAATACGAAGCAGCCGCCTTTTTCTAAACCTTGGAAGACTGCTGTCTTGAGCACGTCAGAGGAAAGACGCGAGTCGTGACCGACCGCAACACGGAGTTCCGATTTTCCTAGCCGGGTTTCTAACCACTGGGCAAAGGCATACCCGATCGTGCGTGCAATCTGTTCGTTCAAAGTGACCGGCTCGCCCTCGACACCTTCGATCGCCACACCACGCACATCACTTCCATTCTGCAACTTTTGATAGTTATTCACGATTCGATCTCTCCGATTGATTCAACTTGTCCACGCATCGCCCAGGCCGTCAATTCAGGTTACACTATTCAGTCGGTGAACAAGTATCACAGAAGGCAGAGTTCCAGGCAACGGCGGTGCTGAGCACCCTTGCAATGAGAGGGCATGATGGTCAATCGAAGGTGTTGGATTCGTTGTTGCACAGTCAGCATGGTGGTCACGATGACGACCGCGGTTTGTGCCAAGCCGACCAATCTCGCACGATTGGCTTCGGTGTCAGCATCGAACGAATACAGCGAGGCCTACCTTGCGAAATTTGCGGTCGATGGTGATGTCCCAAGCAAATTGGGGGCCGATGATCGAGGTCGCAGTTGGGCAGTGCGGCAAGGCGACTCGGGTGGCAAGGGTTGGTTCACACTTCGCTGGGATCAACCACAAACGGTCGCCGAGATCATCTATTTCGGACGCACCTCGTTCCTAATGCATGAGTGCTGGAAAGGTTACGAGCTGTATCTTGACGACGAAAGTACTCCCAGCGTTGTGGGGCAGTTTGAGATGAAGCACGGTCCGCAGCGGATCACGTTGGATCGTCCCAGACGACTGCGTTCGGTCCGACTGGAATTCACCAGTGCTCAGCGTCCTGGCAACGCCGGTGCGGCTGAGATCGCGGTTTTCGACACTCTTCCCAGCGACGAGGAGCTCGTCAAACTCTTTGGCATGCAAAGCATGGACTTGCCTCGTTCACTTCCCGCGTTTCTGGCTGGTTTGGGAATCGACCAACCCAACGTCGCAGACCTGCGGGCGCTCATTGAGCGATTGAGGCATCTGCACGGTGATCGTTACCTGCTAGCAGAGCAGCACCTCGCACAACTGGAGCGACTTGAAAAGGAGAATTTCACGAACGGCGACTCCGCCCTTGGACGCGTGCTCCATCCGAATCCAAAGCTGCAAGCGCTAGTCGATCTGCAACGTTCGGTGCTGTTGTTTGATGTCGAGAAACTGCTGGTCATCAGACGCCACGAAATCGCCGCTTCGCACGTCTACACGTACCACTACGAAGCACAACGCAACGGCGGCGGACTCTACCTCATCGACCCGCACCACCCGGACGGGCGCGCGGACGACGCTTCCGTTGAGGTTTTGGGAACACCCGACGGCCAGATCCTCGACTGCGATCTTTCCTATGACGCCACTCGCGTGCTGTTCAGCATGCGTCGAGGAGATCGCCCGGGCTACCATGTCTATGTCATCAATGTTGATGGAAGCGGCCTCGTCCAACTCACCGATGGACCGTGGCACGACTACAACGCTTGCTGGCTGCCTGATGGGGGGATCGCCTTCTTGTCGAGTCGCGAACCTCAATTCGCCTACTGCTGGCATGCACCGGTCGGAATTCTGCACCGGATGGAAGCCGACGGTTCGAACGTCGTGAAGCTGTCGGCCAACTATCTGAATGACTTCACTCCCTACGTGCTCAACGACGGTCGAATCATTTACAGTCGCTGGGAATACGTCGATCGTCCCGCAATTCCCATTCAGAGCCTCTGGACGATATCGCCCGACGGTACCGGAATGGCTGGTTACTTTGGCAATCGGGTACTTTCGCCCGGCAGCTTCATGGACGCTCGTTCGGTCCCGGGAAGCCAACAGATCCTTTGCACGATGACCGGTCACAATGGTCCGACACGTGGCGCGATTGGTCTTATCGACAACCGCAAGGGGGCTAACGCACAAGATGCGATCGTCAACTTGACGCCCGATACTCCGATCGCAAACGTTGACCAAGGGAACGGCAACACCAGCGGTTCAAAACCGTACAGCTGCCCCATGCCGTTGGATTCGGATCGGTTCTTGGTATCCGCGCGCGGCCCATTGCTGGTACGCACCCTCAACGGACGATGCCAATCGACAGCGATCGCAATGCCGGACTCAGAGCTCCAGTACTTTTTCGCACAACCATTGTCTCCGCGCGTTCGCCCACCGATCATTCCACCCCAACTGCGTGACCCGGCGCTTGGCAACGCAGCGATTATCGGCATGCAGGACGTTTACCATGGTTTGTCAGCGGATGTAAAACGGGGCGAAATCAAACAGGTCCGCGTGGTCCGCGAAATGTCGAAGCCGCTGCGGATCGATCCGGACCGGCGAGCATTCGGGTTTCAGTTCCCGGTCATCTCGTGTGGGGCAACCTATGCGGGCAAGGATGTACTCGGCGATGTCCCGATTGGCGAGGATGGCAGTGCCCTGTTTAAGGTACCCTCGGGGGTTCCGCTTTACTTCATCGCGTTGGATGCAGAGGGTCGTGCGGTGCAGCGGATGCGTAGCTTCACGCACCTGATGCCAGGTGAGCGTCAGGGATGCGTGGGTTGTCACGCGGATCGACTTAGCGCGTCGGTGCCGCAGATCGGGATGTCGAACCTCGAATCAGTGCCACTTGAATTGTATCCGCCCGAGTGGGACACCGCCGATCCAGATTCGCCTGGTTTCGACTACGCTCGGTTTGTTCAGCCGATCTGGAATGAACATTGCATCCAATGTCACAACCCGATCGATAGCGAGGGCGGCTTGGACTTGACGGGCGATCAAACGGACTTCTTCAATGTGTCGTATGAAATGCTCGCCCGTGAGCATCAGGGGCGGGAAGGTACCCCCTATGTCAACTGGATTCCGACGTACAACGGTCAAGAATGGAATATTCGCGAAGTAACGCCACGACGCTGGGGGAGCTATCGCAGCCGACTGGCAGAAATCGTCCGCACCAATCATGTGTGTACCAACCCTGGTTTTTCCAACAAGTCGACGACCACTACCAAGGCAAAGTTCGAGATGAGCGACCGGGAGCGACGCCGTGTCTACGCCTGGATCGATCTGAATGTACCCTACTACGGGACGAGCGAAACGGCATACCCAGATGCGATCGGTTGTCGACACATCTATCCGGAGGATTTGGATGCCGTGCTGGCCGATGTGGGCAAGCGACGTTGCACACCGTGTCACGACACCGTTGCCCCAAAGTACCAAGGTCCGCAACAGCAGCAGGCCAACGTTGGTTGGCATCGCCCCATGGCCGTCCCCCGCCATTCATGGACACGAATCACCCACCCCGAGTTGAACGATTTCCTGCTCGCGCCGTTGGCCCAATCCGCTGGCGGAACCGAGCGATGTGGGAAAGCCATTTTCAAATCGACAGCCGACCCTGACTATTGCGAAATTCTAAAAACGTTTGCTGACGTCAACGCGATGTTGGAAGCGCACCCTCGACTCGACATGCCCGGCGGCCGACCGTCTGCGGAGGTTAACCGATGCAGTGAGTAGCCGTTGGACGTTTCATGCCCTAGTAGACCGTCAGCATTACATTTTAGGGTAGTGGATTTCGCCGTTTAGCCGCGGATGGTGCGAGTGCATCTGGGGTTGGAAACGCAAACCAACCTTCGCCCCCGAAGGAGACTGCTGGAGCAGTCTCCGCAGGTTGCCCCAGATCAGTCCAGGCGGGATCCACTCAGCTGGAGTGTCGACACCTGTGCACCTCATTAGGTTTTCGATCGAGATCGAAGTGTTTTTCTAAATATTGTCCAACGACGCTTAAAGAAAACGCCCCTCGACGCCTGGATATCAGGTAAAAAAGGAGTCGTATAGACTTTGCATCTTTGCAAAGGCCAATTCCTTCTTCCTTCCGGAGATTTCTCACATGTGTACAAACAAGATTGGCAATAGACGCAGCGCGTTTACGCTGGTCGAATTGCTGGTGGTCATCGCGATCATCGGTGTCTTGGTTGGGTTGCTACTGCCAGCGGTGCAGGCGGCTCGCGAGGCCGCTCGCCGCATGAGTTGCAGCAATAACGTCAAGCAAATTGGGTTGGCAATCCATAATTACCACTCTGCATTCAGTGCGTTGCCCATGCAGGCTACAGGCACGTACATCCCCGAGGGCCGAGACCCCTGGGATACGAACCCTGGACGTGAAATTTCGAGCAACATGCGTCTTTCGTTTCTCGTCGGGCTGACACCTTTCTTCGAGCAACAAGCATTGTGGGAGCAAATCTCCAACCCGCTCGGCTACAATGCGAACGGCAGCACCAAAACACCACCCTGGCAGTCGATGGGGCCTCATCCCGACCGAGTTCAGTATCCGCCATGGGGAACCGAGATGCCCACGCTGCGATGCCCCAGTGACCCCGGCGTCGGGCTGCCTGCTCTTGGCCGAACCAACTACGCCGCATGCGAGGGTGATTCAGCAGTCCACTCGCGCGACATGTACCTCAACGTCGACGAGTTCGGATCCGACCCGAGTGTGACGTTCCCGTACTCGGTCGACAACGCACATGCCACCGCATCCAACGGGTCTCAGCGTGGGATGTTTGTCAACGGGCGCCAGATGAGATTTCGCGATGTCTTTGATGGATTGTCGAACACGATCATGTGTGGTGAGATTGCCACCGACCTCGGCGAAAATGATAAACGGACCACGGTTCCGACGAACACGGGAGCCCACGCGGCACCGAACGAAAAGAACCAATGCCGATTGAACCCGTCCTACGCAGAGCCCTATGTCGACTCGACCCGCCCACTGTATTGGGACCCAAACGGTTTGACCAAGAATGCGGGTTGGGGACGCGGTTTCCGCTGGCATGACTACATGCCACCCTACTCCCAGATGCACACGGTTCTTGCGCCAAACCGAGAGCTTTGCTCCGACGGTCGAGATCACCGTGACGTCGTTGCACCACCGTCGAGTCGGCACCAAGGCGGGGTTCACGTTTTGATGGGTGACGGTGCGGTCAAGTTCATTACCGATTCCATTGAAGCTGGGAACAGTCAAGCGCCACAGGTATCGCACCGTGCCGGTTCGCCTACGCCGGGCAGCAAAAGTCCCTATGGTTTGTGGGGCTCGCTGGGATCTCGAGCGGCCAAGGAAACGGTCGAGGCTTCTTTCTAGTCGCTACTTTGCTAGTGACCCTCTATCAAACGCTGGAGCGGCTTTCGCCCAGCGTGATTTCAACTTCAACAACAATGGATACGACAAGGACAGAATAATGAAATACTGGATACTCGTTGGTTGCCTTTTCTTCGTCGGTTGCGGTGGCTCTGGCCCAACGAACGTTGTCGGTGACGCAGACCAACAAGCGCTTGACGATTACGAAGCTGCGCTCGCCGAGGCGGACGCGATGGCTGCCGGGGACCCTGACTTTGAGCGGTAGGTAGCCCCTTCTCGGCGAAGGCCAGAAACGAGCTGTGTTGGTGATAGTCCAGTCCGACGTGATAGGTTATTTTCGACATTGCTCGTTGCTCCGAGTGAAATCAGGGGAAGTTAGATATCACTTGGTTTTACTCTGCAGCGAGCATTTCATCCCCATCTACCAAAGTCGTCACTTGTTGTTCACGCGATGCTAAGCGTCGTTTTCTCGTCGTGGTGGGAGTTCGTCGGACATTCTTTTGATGCTCAGTGCGGCGGTTCTGGGCCAATGGAGCGCGAATCTGCTACGATATCGGTCAGCTTCCTGTGAAACAGGTCGTCTGGTCTGTCAACCAACGATCGTTTGGACGCTCTTGTCGGTGTCGTTGTATGCGAAAATCCTCCGCCCCATCTAAAGATTGACATGAAAGAGCCTGAAAAACCCGCGTTTTCAAGTCGGTATCCGTCCAGCGGCAGCGTCTTGCTGGTGGTTGCCGGTTTCTTGATTGGCTTGTCGACGCTCTTGGCCCCAACAACGGCCTACGGTCAAGTCGATTCGCCGGATGAATCGTCCGAGGTGTTTGAGTTGCCGGCGGAACCGTCGCTGGACGAGGTTGTTTCGGACGAGGTTGTTTCGGACGAGGTTGTTTCGGACGAGGTTGTTTCGGACGAGGTTGTTTCGGACGAGGTTGTTTCGGACGAGGGTTCGTCTGCGGCCGCCGAGATGAATTGGATGCAGCACATCGATGCGGCGTTCGGTAAGTACATCGTCGACAATGTCGCAGCGGTTCTGTTTTTTGATTTTGGAACAAGTCAATGGCTGGGGACCAGTATTCCCTTTGTGGTGGTTTGGCTGTTGGCAGGTGGCCTGTTTTTGACGCTGCGAATGGGATTTATCAATTTTCGTGGATTTCGGCACGCCATTGACCTGACTCGCGGTGTCTACGACTCGCCTGACGAGCCCGGCGAAGTGACCCATTTCCAGGCCCTGGCAGCCGCACTTTCGGCAACCGTCGGGCTCGGCAACATTGCGGGTGTCGCGATTGCCATCGGGACCGGCGGCCCCGGCGCCACGCTTTGGATCATCATGGTGGGTTTGTTGGGGATGACCGCCAAATTCACCGAATGCACGCTTGGACAGCTTTACCGGGTGAGCGATAAGGACGGCCATGTGCTCGGCGGTCCCATGCGTTACTTGCGCAGCGGGCTCAAAGACATTGGGCTTGAACCCCTCGGACGTGTGCTGGCCGCGTTGTTTATGGTGCTGTGCATTGGAGCCAGTTTCGGCGGTGGGAATGCTTTTCAGGTCGGCCAATCGCTTGAAGCGATTCGTGACGACGTTTCCTTTCTGCAAACCATGCCATGGATCTACGGTTTGGCGATGGCGGTTGGCGTCGGGGTCGTGATCATCGGCGGGATCAAGAGCATTGGTGCCGTCGCGGGGAAAATTGTTCCGTTCATGTGTGTCGCTTATGTCCTCGCAGCCCTCTATATCTTGCTGCACAATGTGACAGAAATCCCCACCGCGGTTGCGACGATTGTCAGCGAGGCCTTTTCACCTCGGGCAATGTATGGTGGCTTTCTCGGCGTCCTTGTGATCGGAATCAAGCGTGCCGTGTTCAGTAACGAAGCGGGTGTTGGGTCCGCCGCGATCGCCCACTCGGCTGCCAAAACCGATGAGCCGGTCAGCGAGGGGATCGTCGCGCTCTTGGAGCCCTTTATCGATACCGTTGTTGTCTGCACCATCACATCGCTTGTGGTCGTTGTCACGGGAGCCTACGAGGCGCCCGAAATGGCCGACGCGATCGCGAACGACCAAGGAGCCAAAGTGACCTTGTTTGCCTTCGTGAATGGTGGCCATGATTGGTTTCGCTATATCCTTTATGTTGCCGTGGTTTTGTTTGCCTACTCGACGTGCATCAGTTGGTCGTATTATGGCGAGCGGTGCTGGGTCGAATTATTCGGTGTTCGCACCTCGCTGATCTACAAAGGGTTGTTCTTGGCGTTCACGGTGCTTGGGTCGATTGTCACGCGAGGCAACATTTTGGCTTTCAGTGACCTGATGATTCTGGGCATGAGCTTTCCGAACTTGCTCGGTGTTTTCCTGCTCAGCGGGATCGTCAAGCGGCAGCTTGATTCGTATTGGAAGAAGTACCAAAGCGGCAAGTTAGTACGGGTGAAGTAGCGGTGAATCGGGTTTGCGTGATCAACGTCGTCGGGATGACTCCCTCGCTGCTTCACGCAGCTCCGAACCTGGCGGCCGTGGGGAAGGCTTCGCCTTGGAAAAGCCCGTTGCCCGCGGTGACGGCGACGTGTCAAGCAACCATGCTGACCGGTTTGTCGCCTCGTGATCACGGGATCGTTGGGAACGGTTGGTATTATCGCGACACCCAAGAAGTGCGTTTTTGGCAACAAGCCAATTCCTTGATTCAAGGTACAAAACTTTACGAGGGTATTGAGACTGCAAAATTGTTTTGGTGGTTCAATCAATCCTCGGGCGTTCAATACAGCGCGACGCCGAAGCCGCATTACGGTTGTGATGGATCAAAAGTGTTCGACATTCTCGATCATACCGATTGCAACTTGACTGCCCGGCTTGGCAAATTTCCTTTCTTTTCGTTTTGGGGGCCGGGCGCAGGGCTGGCCTGTTCCCAGTGGATTGCCGACGCCGCAGCAATCGTGCTGCGTGAGAAGCAACCAACGCTTTCGTTCGTCTATCTGCCTCACCTCGATTACGACTTCCAGCGATTGGCGAAGCCCAGTCTCGATCGAGTACGTGAAGTGGACGACTGCGCCAAGAAGGTGATTGATGCTGCCCATGCGATCGACGCACGCGTGGTGGTGGTTTCCGAATATGGGCTTGTTCCGGTCGATCAGCCGATCCTGATCAATCGCAGCCTTCGGGAAGCCGGATGGCTGACCGTTCGGAACGGGCCGTTTGGAGAAATGCTGATGCCCGGTGAGTGCGAGGCTTTTGCCGTCTGCGACCACCAACTTGCTCACGTTTACGTTCGCCAGCCGGAGAAGGTCTTCGAAGTGGAGGCGATGTTGAAGTCGATCGATGGAGTCGATCAAGTCGTTCGGCCTGAGCAGATCGAATTGGATCATCCGCGAAGTGGTGAATTGATTGCATTAGCCAAACCGAATGCTTGGTTTGCATACTATTATTGGTTTGACGATTCGCTTGCCCCCGATTTTGCGCGTACGGTCGACATTCATCGCAAGCCGGGTTACGACCCGTGTGAATTGTTCATGACGAGCAAGCTACGCGCGATGCGCAAGTTGGTACGAAAGAAGTTGGGATTGCGCTATGCGATGGATGTGATTCCGCTCGATCCCTCGCTCGTTCGCGGTAGCCACGGCTTGTGCCCCAAAGTCCAACACGGTCCGCTCGTGATCGGCCCTGGCGAGTCGCCGAGCGAGATGCGAGGTTTTCCGGAGTACATTCGAGGATTGCTCCGAGAGCCGAACAACCGCTAGTCACCCATTCCGCTTAAGACCAAGTTGTTGCGATGCACCACATTCTCGTAGGGGCATTTTCCCAGGACTTCCTCAATGTGGTCACTGGTTTGGCCTAGGATCCGGCTGACCTCGGTCGAAGTGTAGTTGCATAGGCCACGAGCGATTTCAACATTCGCCGGATCGACGAGCGACACGACCGCGCCTTGTTGAAACGAGCCCGTGACGGAGGTAATCCCGACCGCCAACAAACTGCTGCCATTTTCGCGTACCGCCGTGGCGGCTCCGCGGTCGAGATGCAAGGTTCCGGCAACCGGGGCGGAGCTGCCGATCCAGCGACGGCGGCCGCGGATGGATTTCTCGGTGGGCAAGAACAGTGTTCCGATGGGCTTGCACGCAAAAATCTTATCGAGCACCGCATCGTCCCGGCCCGGTCCGATGATGGCGGTGTGCCCATGCGACGTTGCGATGGTGACCGCCTCCAATTTGCTGGCCATCCCTCCTTTGCTCATGCCGCCGCGATGGTCTTCCGCCAAGGCCAAAATCGATTCGCTCAGTGATTCCACCAACTCGATGCGCTGGCTGTTGGGGTCGTCGGGCGGACCGTCGTACAATCCGTCCACGTCTGACAAGATGATCATCAACGTGTCGCTGAGCAGTCCCGCGACGTGAGCGGCGAGTCGGTCGTTGTCGCCAAACGTCGTCATCAATTCCGCGACGGCGACCGAATCGTTTTCGTTGATCACCGCGATGGCCCCGAATTCGTGGATTTGAGTTAGCGCGTTGCGAACGTGCAAATAGCCACTCCGACGACGCAGGTCGGTGGCGGTCAACAAGACCTGTGCCGCATGCCGACCTCGCGGCGTCAACCCAGATTCATAGGCCTGGATCAAGTGGGTTTGACCAATCGCCGCGCAGGCTTGTAATTGAGCCAATCCCGTCGGTCGATGAGAAAGCCCTAATTTGCCAATACCGGCGCCGACCGCTCCGCTACTGACCATTACCACTTGGCGTCCCGAATCCGCGATACGGCAAAGCTGCGCGGAGAGCAAATCGATGCGTTCTCGGTCGAGGCTGCCGTCTTGGGCGGTCAGAACGCTGGTGCCGACTTTGACCACGACGCTGCGGGCGCGATCGATGGCGGCTTTGCGATGTTGAATCAAGCTGGGGTCGGATGAAGGCATCGTGAAGGGGTCCATCATGCTGCTTGTCGAGCCAAATTTTGCAGTTTTTCAGACGAGCTCTGGCAGCGTATTTGCGGGGAAACGGAGTCGAAAGGGTCAACAGCGAATTGTGGTGGGGAATCGACGACCTTGGAAGCCCCGCGTACATTTCAGGCAGCTTTCTTGATCTTTTTGCAACCAAAAAACGCGAATCCCCCGATATGAGCGAATTGCATCACGAATGTGGTGTTGCTGCGATTTACCATCTTTCTGGTCGCGGCCGAAGCCAAATGTGTACGTCTGACGGACCTCGGCACATTTCGCGGCTGCTGCCACGGATGTTGTTGGATATCCAAAATCGCGGTCAATTGGCCGCCGGCATGACTACTTTTGACCCCGACCGACCCTCACTGCTGCGGACGCTCAAAGATGTGGGGACCGTCACCGAAGTTTTCCGGCTCAACCACCGCGCCAAATGTGAATCGTTGATGCGGCAATTGGCCGGTCGAGCTGCGATTGGCCATGTTCGCTACGCCACCTGCGGCCAAGACGACCGTAGTTACGCTCAACCCTTCGAACGAAAACACATACACAAACGAAAGTGGTTTAGCTTTGGTTTTAATGGCCAATTGGCTAACTACGGACTGCTCAAAGAACGGCTGTTGGCCGATGGGGACCACCATCTGACGCTCGACACCGATACCGAGATCATTCTTCATGAGTTCGGTCGGTTGCTCAGTCAATCACCTGGTCGAATTGATTGGATCGATGTGCTGCGTCAAACCACGGCTGGGTTCGACGGAGCGTACAGCATCGCGCTGCTGACCGCCGAAGGCGAAATGATCGTTGCCCGAGACCCCTTGGGGATCAAGCCGATGTGCTATGTCAACGACGGTCCACTGTTCGCCGCTGCGAGCGAAAGCGTCGCCTTGTTGAATCTCGGTTTTTCGGACGACCAAATCAAATCGTTGCCGCCCGGACATGCCATCATCATTGATCCGGAAGATGGTTTTCGGCTGGAACAGTTTGCCCAAACAAAATCGCCAGCCCATTGCTTCTTTGAATGGATTTACTTCGCGAACGTCGCCAGCACGCTCGATGACCGCAGCGTTTACCTTAGCCGCACTCACTTGGGTGAAGAGCTCGCTCGTGCGGAACGAGAGCTTGGTCGTGTCCCGCTTGATGATGAAGATACGATCATCGTTCCGGTTCCCGACACCAGCAAAGCGGCAGCCGACGCGATGGCGTACAAATTGTCGATCCCTTGTCGCGAAGGATTGATTCGAAATCGCTACGCTGGCCGAACCTTCATCGAAGGGGGGCGAGCGAGGAAAGCGAAAGCGGCGACCAAGTACACGCCGCTTCGAGAAGTGCTCGAAGGCAAACGCGTGATCTTGGTCGAAGATTCGATTGTCCGCAGCACGACCATGAATGTGTTGTTGGATCGGATCCGTGAAGTCGGTGGGGCGAAGGAGATTCACGTTCGTGTCGCCTGTCCGCCCATCGTCGCGCCATGCTTCTACGGGATCGACATGAGTACGATCGACCAGTTGATCGCGCCAAAATACTTTGGTGTCAGCGGCAATTTGACGGATGAAGCTCAACAAAAATTGGCGGACGACCTGGGCGCCGATACGTTGAGGTATTTGCCCGTCAGCGCGATTGCCCGAGCGATTGGTTTGGAGGAAAGCAGTCTCTGCCGAGCGTGTGTGACCGGCAACTACCCGACCGAATGCGGACAACACCTCTATCAAATCGCCTTGGACAATCGCGGCAGCAAGATCGATGCCAAACGCACCTACGAACAATTAGCTGCCGCGCTTCAGCAGAGTTGATTGGGTGGTCATCGCAGCAATGGCTGCGTGGGCGAGGAAGACGAGTTGCAGCACGATGAAGAGGGTAACCAAATGAAGGGATTCCCAAGTCCTCATCCCTAGGAATCGCCAGGCGAACAGCAAGCACAAACTCGTCGCGACTTCCATCGCGATCAAGCTGACCCCGTAAGCTAGCCAGTAACGATGGGTGTTACGCGTCTCGAAATAGCTGGCAGCACATACCCCGGCGGCGATCACGTAGACAGTGACCGACAACGCGAACGTCGCCCAGTGCCCCTGGGAATAGCCGAGCGTCGTGACCCACACGGTACACCCCAGCAACGATCCGAAAAATGCTCCTGCGTCGTTGCGGCGCATCGCCTTGTCGTCCATCTCATGGCGATAGCCGAGTCGTTTCGAAGCAACCACGCTGACGATGAAGCTAAGAAAAACGATTGCGATCAGCACGAATCCAAATTGCATGACCCCACCGCTGATGCCTCCCTCGGCGAGTTGGACGAACCCGTGTTGCTGGAACGCAGCCGCCAGCATTTCCTTGTCCGCGCCAGCACCACCAATCACCTCACCCCCCTCGGCGTAAACTCGCGACCAGGCAAAGCCGCCGCGTGCGCCGTCGAGACCGAATGCAGCTCCGCCAAGAGCAATCTTGCCAACCGCCAGTCCACCGTAGGCATACAATCCAATCGCAACGCCTGCAATCGCAATCACGGACAATGCAAGACCGCCAATTCCAATCACGCCGATGGATAAACCTGCAACGCTGATTAAGCCGACTCCGACGCCACCGATTGCAATTCCACCAAAGCTGACGGCCCCAACGGCGATCATCCCTCGGGCGAGATTGCCGACACCAAGAAGCACTCCGTTGGCCCGATCACCGATCGCGATCCAGCCGGTCGCGGTGAGCGGCGTTTCAACGCTTCCGTCACAATCGGTTTTTGCACGTTGAACGTCGACCCAGGGGCGTCCCAAGAACCTCGCTTGGCTTGTCCAGCGGACCTCTTGATGGATGAATCGACCTCGCTTCACAGCCACCGATGGATCCACCGCGTCCCCCGCCTGCTTGGCTGATTGCGCCAGTTGCTTGTACCTCCGCCCCATCCACAGCGCGCTGCCAAGCATCAGAAATTGGAAACCAAAAATCAAGCTCATCAAGGCAATCGCGTAGGTGCTCCCCTGAAACGGTGCATCCGACGTTTGCTTTCGTATCAGCAACGATAGCGAAACGAGAAAGCAAAGCATCACCGCCGCGAAAGCAAACACATAACGGGTGATGAGTCGTTTTTGGCTTGCGTAGGGCGAATTGCGATATCCCATCCAGGCTCCGATGCCACCACCAAGTAAGCCACCGAGAAGTCCGCCCATCGTGCCGAGTGCGGCGCCGCCGATGGCAACGCCGCTCGACGTTGCTGCTGCGCCGCCCAGCGAACTCGAAGCCGTCTTTGCCGTTGCTGCAGCCATCCCCGCAACGGCGGCATGCGCGTTGCCCGGTAAACTTCCCAGCACCGCGGCGGTGAAGATTGCTTTGGGTGCCGTTCCCGATAGCGTCCGCTCGACAATCCGCTCCACCTCGCTCTTGAGCATTTCTCGGCCCCGAACAAGACGCTGGCGAATCGTGGGTTCGTTCTCGCCCAGTGTCTCGGCTACTCTCGCCACCGAGGAATCACCACGGTAATAGAGCACCATGACTTCGCGGTATTTTTCGGGCAGCGAATCAAGACTGCTCCATACCAAGGCCTTTTCCTCTTCGCTCGCTGCGATTTCTTCAGCCCCGGCGTGACGATCCACGGAAACATCGTATCCAACCGACTGCGTCCGCGCGTCACGTCGACCGAGCGTGCGGGCTAAGTCGAGCGCACGGTGCCGCGCGATCGCGCAAACCCAACTTCCAAAACGATTTGGGTCTTTCAGCGAATCTAGTTTTTTCCAAGCTTCCAAGAAGGCTTCTTGGCCAGCATCCTCGCTACGGTCAAAATCCCCCAACACGCTGTAGGCTATGCCGGTGACCATCCCGGCGTAATCCTGAACCAAACGGCCAAACGCTTCCTGGTCGCCGGCAATCGCTTGTTGAACGAGTCGAAGGTGGTCATCGTCAGAGGTCGAGGAAAGCATGGCAGACTCGAGGAAAGGCAAGTGAAGCGGGGCTGTTTGCCAATAAGTCGATACGATCCGGGGGTGCGTGACAACAAATTCAGGAAAAGAAGACATTTTCCTGACCACCGATGCTCGGACTTAGGAAAGTTGCTGGACCTGCGAAGCCGCTGCAACCACTTCGGTTGACGATTCATTCAAATACGCATTGGCGGCCTTGGAGACGGCGGTCAAGTCGATGGCGCGGAATTGGTTGAGCAAGTCATCCGTGCTGACGTATTGGCCATAGGTTAGCCAGCGGCTGCCAACACTAAACAGCCGGTTGCTCGGCCGCTCGCTCTGCATGATGCAGGCCGCGGTGGCCTTATTGGTCGCTTGCTGGAGCTCTTCGGCCGTGACCCCTTCGTCGGCGGTCCGCATCAGCAGTTCCTGCATCAGCTTGCTGTTCGATTCCAATTCGGAGCGTTCGCAAACCAAGTAACTGAACCACGCACCACTGTCAGCGAACTCTTGTGGCCAAACCGTTGCGGTTTCCGCTCGACCGGTATCGATCAATTCCCAAAACAAGCGGCTGCCTCCTTCGTCACCCAAAATCGATGCGAGAATGCGAGTCGCGTAACGATCTTCGCTCGCCATGCTTGGACCGCGACTGATTCGAACGCAGTAGGCTTGAGCTGCATCTTCGATTTCCAAGTGCGAATCGAGTGCAATTCCCGCAGGCAGGGATTGCATATCGTCTGCGGTTGGCGGCTCGGGCAGGGGCCGTTGATGCCACGAAGCGGTTTGACGTTCGAGGGTCTCAATCAATCGCTCAAAATCGACGTTCCCCGTCGCGGCAAAGACCATTTGCTCGGGGCGATAACGGCGATGGAAGTAGTTTCTCATCGAAGTCGCGTCCGTCGCTTCGATCGATTCTTTGGTCCCGAGGACGCGTCTCCCCAAGCCTCGCGGCCCATAGTAAATCTCCATCACGCGTTCGAACGCACCGAAAGGAGGTTGATCCTCGTACTTGGCAATCTCTTCCAAGATTACTTTCCGCTCGGTTTCAAATTCATGTTCATCCAATTTCGGGCTCAGCATGTCGGTTAGCAAGTCGACGAGCCGATCTTGGAATTTGGGAAGCACCGTGGCGTAATAGACCGTTTGCTCTTCGCTGGTGTAGGCGTTGCTGTTTCCACCGAGTTCATCGAGTTCGCGATTCACATCTGCGGCCGTTCGGCGATCCGTTCCTTTGAACATCATGTGTTCAAGGAAATGGCTGAGACCCGATTCGCGATCGGTTTCGTCTTTCGCACCGGCGCGGACAAAGTAGCCCATCGCCGCAGAGTAACAACGATGATCGATCTCTGCGGCAACGCGTAGTCCATTGGACAACGTGTAAGTTTGGAAGTGGGTCATGGAAAGCAGGGCTTCAAGGTTGAGTGTTAACGGTTCGGATTCAACGGTTCGGATTCAACGGTTCGGGGCCAAGCGTGACGATCCGATAATCGGACGGTGGATGAGCCTTCCAGTAGTCTGCGATCTGGTCCAGCGTCAACGACTCGATAACCTGCTCGAGCTCAACGGTGCTGAGGACCCGCCCCACCTGGAAGTAATCCGATGCCATCGAAGCGGACCGTGATGCACTCGATTCTTGTTCCATGATCAAGTTGCTTTCGATGCGAACCTTCCAACGGTCGAGTTCATCGACGGACAGGTCATCGGTAAGCCGGGTGAATTCCCCCAGCGTGACGTCAAGTGTTTGCTGGGCTCGTTCGGGAGTGGTGCCCGCGTAGCCGAACACCGCACCAACCTTTTGCAGCGATTGGCAGCCTGCCGAAACGGTGTAGCACAATCCGCGTTGCTCACGAACACGATCGAACAAGCGGCTGCTCATCCCGTCGCTAAGGATGCCGATTGCCGCACGCATCTTGAAGTAATCTTCGTGGCCAAACGGAATCGAATCAAAGGAAAACCCGATGTGCGTTTGGCTCGATGGAGACGCGATGTGCTCGTACGCGGCTGCACCGGACATCTCAGCGGAGGGGACAACCTCGTCCACCTTCCAATCACCGAAGCATTCCGCTGCCCATTCAAAGACCGTTTCAGGGTCAAGCTTGCCAGCGACCGTTAGAATGGCGCCCCCAGCGTGATAGTGTCGCGTGTAGAATTCACGAACATCCTCGGCGGTGATCGCCATCAAGCTTTCCTGCTTGCCATGTTGGCTGCGGCCCAAACGT
This sequence comes from Novipirellula artificiosorum, assembly GCF_007860135.1. Classification (NCBI taxonomy): domain Bacteria; kingdom Pseudomonadati; phylum Planctomycetota; class Planctomycetia; order Pirellulales; family Pirellulaceae; genus Novipirellula; species Novipirellula artificiosorum. The sequence goes on along the minus strand of NZ_SJPV01000002.1, from coordinate 661,691 downwards.
TGGCCGTATTGCAATTCACGAAGCCTCAGCATCACACGTTGTGTCGGTTCGTCTTCGATGGCGCGAAGCTCGTGCATTGCCATCATCCGAGCGTCGTCAAGTTGGTCGCTTGGCAAGTGGGGGCGGCGGACAATGTCGGCGTAAATCTTGATCGCCTCTTTCAGTGATTCTGCCGGCATCGCGGCTCCAAACGACACCGACGATGTCGCCACGTTGGAGGATCGATCCATGCCGAGGTTGTCGGCTGCGGCAACAAGGTCGCGGCTGCTATACGGCCCCGCGCCTCGTTCGACCATCTCGCAAACCATCGATGCCAAGCCCGAGTTGGAGAGGGATTCGGCATTCACGCCAGCTCGCAAACAGAGTGAGAACGCGGCGGTGCGTAACCATGGCATGGACTGGACGGCGACGACAATTCCATTGTCAAGCGTCTGGATCCGGATGTCTTCGGTAGAGGACGTTGTTGTAGTCAGTGGAGCGACCTTTGCAAGGAATGTGCGAACGTGAGGTAGAAATGCCATGAAGGCAAACCCCCATGGGTGCTTCGCTAGGAACTAAACGCTGGCGCAGCGATGGAAACGACATCGACCGTTTGAATGCGTCCAATCAGTGTGTGACAGCTGGCGTCGTCAACCTTGACATTGACAAACTGACCCGCTTGTCGACGGTTGCCGTCGAAGACCACAATCCGGTCGCAATCGGTTCGGCCGATCATCTGAACCACTTGAGCCTCGGCGTCGGCTTTGAACCCTACCTTGCTCGGCCCTTCGACCAGAACCTCGACCACACTGTTGACCCGTTTCAAGTTGTCTTCTTTGGCAAGCCGATCTTGAACCTCAAGCAAATCGTTGTTGCGGCGCAGTTTGACTTCGCGAGGCACGTCGTCCTCGAGTCGCTTGGATGCCGTCGTGCCGGGTCGAACACTGTACTGAAAAATGAAGCTGTTTTTGAACCGGCAACGCTCGATCAAGCGAACGGACTTTTGGAAGTCTTCCTCCGTTTCGCCACAGAAACCCACAATAAAGTCGCTGCTCACCGATGCTTCGGGCAAGATCCGCTCGATCCGCTCGAACATCTCCATGTAGTCGCTGACCGTGTAGCCCCGTTTCATCCGTTTGAGGACTTCATCGCTGCCGCTTTGTGCAGGCACATGCAGATAAGGTGCACACTTTGGCAGATCACGCACCGTGGTCAACAACCGCTCGGTCATGTCTTTGGGATAGTTCGTCACAAACTTGATTCGATCGATCCCATCGACTTCATGCAGTTCCTCGAGCAGTGATGCCAAGTCGGTCGCCTGCTCATCGTCTTTGAAACGATAGCTATTGACCGTTTGCCCTAGCAACGTGATCTCGCGACATCCTTGCTCGGCAAGCACGCGAGCCTCGGAGAGGATCTGGGAAGGTGGACGACCTTGCTCAGGACCGCGCGTGTTGGGGACGACGCAGTAAGTGCAAAACTTGTCGCAACCGATTTGAATTCGCAGGTAAGCTTGGAAGGGCGTTGGCCGCATCGACGGATCACGCAAGGGGTCAAAGGTTTCGTGGCTGCGAGCGATCGATGCTTGAGACCCATCGGTGCGAGAGAGTGAGACTGCCATTTGACGTCCCTCACCCGCTTCAATCTTTGCCAGCAAGTCAGGCAGGGTGTGCAATTGGCCTGGGCCAACCACCAAATCGACGTAGGGGGCCCGCTTGAAAACGATCTCCTGATCCTTCTGAGCCATACAGCCCATCACGCCAATCGTCTTTCCGGGGTCCAGCTCCTTCATTTGCCGCAACTTGCCCAGCGCGCTGTAGACCTTTTCCTCGGCGTGTTCGCGAACACTGCACGTGTTGTAGAGTACACAATCGGCCTGTTTGGGCGAATCGACGACGGTGTAGCCGTGGCGTTTTAGGTCGGCAATCACCATTTCGCTGTCCAGTACGTTCATCTGGCAGCCGACGGTGTGAATGAAAACTCGTTTACTCATGAATCGTTTGATTAGGGGATCATTCGGTTGGGACCGCGTCGCCGCCGGTCACGTCACGATCGTCATCGGCGACCGCTTCTTCCGCAACCTTGGAACTGCCCCGGACCTCCGGGACGGCCGATTCGTCGTGACGGCGCACAAACGCCTTCAAGGCGCTGGTCAAGGCGGTCCGTCGGTGATTCAGCGTCGAAAACAATAAAACGGCGGCAAAAAACGAGAACACCAACCAGAGCAGCGTTGCTGGCGAAAGCGTCCATGGGCTAGTTTGGGCGAACATGCTCCTAGAATACCCACCAAGGGGTAGATTGCGGTAGCAGTCTTCGACAAAGCGGTAAGATCGTCATGAATGCCATGATTGGCGAGAAAAGGTGGCTGTTTGTATTGAATTCGATGGGCATCGAAGCGGCGATTCGTGTAGGATGGCGGCCTCCCCCTTTATCCCTATTCTGTTTTGCGTTTCTGAACCTGACCTGGCCCCATGAAGATCAAGTGTCCCGGCTGTTCGACGGTCCTGAATGTTCCCGACGCTGCGGCTGGCAAAATCGTCAAATGCCCTTGTGGGAAACAACTTCGTGCTCCGGGGGGCGACGCTGCGTCGGCAGCGTTGACCGGTTCCGCAGCACCCCCCCCTTCGGCAGTAGCCACCACTCGGCCTCGGGTGACGAGGACCGCGGCAGCGCAGCCGGGTGCCGGCGGATTTGGTGGCTTTGACGCTGGTATGTTCGACGAATTGACCGAGAGTGATTTGCAACCGGTCGCGGCCGTGTCTCGGCCCGGATCCGCGGCGCCCTCGGCTCCTTCGACCGGTGGCAAACTGCTGCAGCAGTACGGGTCGACCGATGCAGGCGACTCGGCCCAAGCGGCAAGACCCGGTAAACGGCCCGGCACGCTCACGTTCTTGGGAGTGATCAACGGGCTGTGGGCCGCACTGTTCGCTATTTTGACGTTGGCCCTTTTTGGATTGATGGCGATCATTCCCGCACTTGGCGAAGAAATGCCCGAGGAAGCGGCGGGCGGCTTAGGAATCGCTGCGGCGGTCGTGGTTGCGATGACCGTTTTGTCGATCGCAACCTGTGTTGCCTGCTTTATTGCAAAACCAGCTTGCTGGTACATCGTCTTGTTCAGCTATGCGTATGGCTTTGGCGATCGCATCATGGGACTGGTCGGCGATTTCCAAGAGGAGTTGGACGTCAAGATCCTTGTCCGATCCAGCGTCGGGCTGTTGGTGGGCTTCTATTTCTGGTTTTATCTGCATCAGCAAGAGCCCCGTCTGTTCTTTGGGACGACGGAGGCCAAATGGCCACACATGTTGGTTCCCGATGCATTCGGATTCCTGCTCGGTCTTGGCCTCGGGGCCGCAGCGGTGTTCATGGTCTAGTCCTCGTCTGGTCTTTCAACGCCGCCTGGCTATGGGGGAAGGCCAACACCGGTCCTGGCCGACGGTTGCAATGACTCGCCTTTTCGTGAAAACTCGGAGCTCGGTTTTAGCATGTTATTTCGTGTGTTGTTTCTGTTGGTTGTCAGTAGCGGTTTTGTGGTGAGGGCTGCCGAGGAGCAATCGGCGAAGCCCGAAGCGGTAACTGCAGAGCGAGAAGAAGCGAGCAAGCCACCGGCTCAGGGGGCGGAGAAAGAACGTTTCGTCCTTTCCGACGACGTTCGTGATGTGCTGCAACCGCTTTTTGCATCGATTGCCGATGCCGATGTTTCGCGAGCGACGGTCGAGTTGTCGACCGATTCCGTGCTAGCCGGGCAAATTGTCGAAACGAAGAAATCGACCTACCAAATTGCATCAAAGCACCCCGATCAGTTCACGATTTACTTGAAAGAACCGGAACAAAGGACGCGAATCTATTGTGACGGCAAGAAGATGGTCGTCGCCCTTTCGCCCAAAGCTTACTACCAAATCTCCGAACCACTTGATCTGCAAGACGCTGTCCTGAACTTGCCGCTTCCAATGGGGCCTTATCCCGAACCGGTGATGGCATTGACCTTTGCTGGGGTCGATCCGTCATTGAGCTTTCTCGGCGGAATGAAGTCGGTGTCGATTGTCGACCGTGAAAAATTCCGTGGTCGCGTGCCGGCGATCCACCTCCGTGGTGAACAGAACGATGCGGTGACTTGGGATTTCTGGGTCAGTGAAGAGAAGGTTCCAAAGCCAATTCGTTTGTTGGTTGATTTGACAGCCATGTTACGAGCGACGAACCAAGTTCGTGTGCCGCAAGGCTTCGCCTACCAGTTGCAATTTGATTTTCTGTCCTGGCGCGTCACGGGCGAAGTCGAAGAAAGCCTGTTCTCCTTTCATGCTGGCAAGGATGCGGTGGAGTATGAGTCGCTCGAAGACTACATGCAATCGATTGCCGGGGCGGTCAACTCGCACCCGCTGCTTGGAGAAATGGCGCCCGATTTCGAAGCATCCACTCTTGCGGGTGACGTGGTCAGCTTGGATGCACTGAAGAACAAAGTGGTCGTGCTCGATTTCTGGGCGACATGGTGTGTTCCCTGCGCAGCTGCGATGCCGATCCTCAAGCAGGTCAGCGACGAGTATGCAGACAAGGATGTTGTCTTCTTGGCAGTGAACGTCGGCGAGGATGAATCCTTGGTCAAGGGTTTTTTAGAAGAGCAAGAATGGGATATCAATGTTGTGTTTGACCCCAAAGGAAAAATCTCGGATGCGTATCGAGCCGATGCCATTCCGCAAACGGTCGTGGTGGGAAAGACTGGAATCATCGAGTCGGTCCACCTCGGATTTCCTGGCGAAGACGAGTTAAGGAAGCGGTTGAATGACGAACTAAGCGTGCTGAGTATCGGCGGACGCATTGAATCGGGCAACGCCGCGGAAGCCGCAGAAGAACCAACGGAGGAACCCTCGATTCAAGAAACGGACAAGCAGTGACGGTCGAACGCGGTCCCAGCGTGTTTTGCGTCGTTCGCCGACCGAGCGTCTCCCGAACGGGCCCACCCCCCGGGCAGGTCCGTGGCCCGCGGCTGCCAACACAGCACTGGCTAGGTCGCTACAATCTAGCTTTAACGCTACGGAGTCCTTGATCGTGCTAAATGTTCGTTTATTGGTGATTTTGTGTTTGTTTTCTCTCGGAACCGGTTGTAGCCGCGTCCCCGATGATGGGATTGAGTTCACCGAGGTCACGCAGTCGCAGCCGATCACGATCGACGATTTCTCCTCGCTTCGGTTTACCGACCCGGAAGGCGCCGAGGTCACGTTATCCGATTTGATGACGCGAAAATACTTGGTACTTGTAATCACGCGTGGATGGAATAACGGCGTTTGTTTTTACTGTGCGTCGCAAACTTCCCGTTGGGCACGCCGTTACGATGAGTTGGAGGCCTACGACGCTCAGCTTGTTGCTGTGTTTCCAGTTGAATCCGACGACGAGGCAACCCACCTGACCGACCTGGACCAAAGCATCAAGAAAGGGCCGATCGAGAATGAACAGGTTCCTTATCCGTTGCTGCTGGACATCAATTTGTCGGGGGTGGACCAATTGGGGATCCGCGCCCAATTAGCCAAGCCATCAACGTACATTGTGGATCGTGAAGGCCGAGTCCGGTTCGCCTACGTGGGCGAATCGATCGCTGACCGGCCTACGGTTGATTCCGTCTTGCGCCAACTCGACCTGCTGGAAGAATAATCAGCCATTGACGCCCCCACATGACGAGCAAACAGGACGAAGCGAATCGGTTTCTCGATCTCTGTCTCGAGCTGCAATTGTTGTCGGTCACCGATGTCGAGGCGCTTCGAAGCGTCGCGGTGGATCAATATGCCCTGATTGCTCAGATTGCCTTGAGGCGAGGTTTACTTTCGCCGACCGACGTAGACATTGTGGAATCACTGCAGTTTCCGACGCGAGTCGTTCCCAGCTACGAGATCCTCGACCTTGTCGGCCGTGGCGGAATGGGGGTGGTTTATCGGGCCCGACAGATCGACTTGGACCGCCAGGTTGCCTTGAAAACGATTCTGGTCAGCAATGTCAGCAACCCTACCGCTGCAGCTCGGTTCGAACGTGAAGCAAGAGCGTTAGCCCGACTGCAACACCCCAACATCGTGCAAGCCTTGAACTTCGGCAAACATCAAGGCCGCTATCACTTTGCGATGGAGTTTGTCGAAGGCCGAAGTTGCGAGCAGGCACTTCGCGAGGATGGGATCATGCCACCAGAAAACGTGTGGCTGATTGTGCGGCAAGTCGCGTCAGGCCTGCTGCACGCCCGGAGGCATGACTTGATCCATCGCGACATCAAGCCGGCCAATCTGATTTTGGTCACGCCCCCCGAAGGCTCGACGCTGCCGCAGGGCAGCGAGATGGTTAAAATAACCGATTTTGGATTGGCTTTATTTGCCACCCCTCAAGCCGACGACTTGAAGCTGACAACCGTCGACAAAATCATGGGCAGCCCTGCCTACATGTCGCCGGAGCAATTTGGTGGCGAGGGGGTTGATTTTCGCACCGACATCTATGCTCTCGGAGCAACGGCTTGGCATCTGCTTTTTGGGTCGGCGCCTTTTAGCGGACGAAGTGTCGCTGCGCTGAGCCGCGAGAAACAAGAGCCGTTGGTCATTGATGCTTCGGCACTTCCGGTCCTGCTGCCGGATGCTCAACTGCAATTGCTGCAAGCGATGATGGATCCCGATCCGAATCAGCGTCCTCAAAGCTATGAAGCGTTGATTCGGTGGATTGATCAGCTCGTTGAAGCGGAGTCCGTCACTTCGCCTCAAACTACGGTATCCGCACCGCCGATCGCGTCGGGCGCCGACGTGTCCACGCATGGATTCAGTCCGGTTTCTCGTTCCGACGCAGATTCGATTGCGGATTCGGTCACTCAAACGGTTGAACTGATGCGATCGGATTCGGCTGCGGTTCCTGCCAACAGGAAGCGAGCGATACGAACTCTTTGGATCGTCGCGGTGGCGATCCTTGCGATGCTCGGTACGATCATTGGCTATGCTTGGTGGTCCGCTCCAACGCGTGGGCCGCGGGACTACCTGCGAGTGGTTGACAGTGAACCGCTTTTCGACGGCGAATCGCTAAGCGGTTGGGATACGGACGGCTCGATGGTCGGCGCCTGGAATACGGTCGTTTCCCCCGATTCAGCGACTGCGATCGCATCGACGTCGCGGCGCAGTGGATTAACGCGTCGAGTTCCTCCGTCGGATCATCCGAGGATCAGTCTGTTCGTGCTGAAGCAACGCGGTGGTGGAACGGTCGATATCGATTTCGCCTTTGACCCAACGATCCAAGCTGACCCACGTGGCACTCTGCGAGTGACAGACAAGACGCTGGAGTTGGGGGTGAAATCCGGGGATTTTGATCCGCTTTCCAGCGTTTCACAGCTTCAATTGCCGAGAGGATTCAGCGAACGCTCCCACGTCGTTTACCTCGAGCGGCAACTCTCTGATTGGTATGTCTTTCTTGAAACGAAGTTTATCGGCTCCATTCCACTGAGCCGTATTGGGACGGGCACATCGATTCGCTTGGTGGTGCACGATGCGGATAACGATGCGGTCGATCCACCCTATGCGTTTTTCACGGATGTGCGGCTCGATCGGCTCCAATAGGCCGAGTCGTCTCATCGTTTCGCAGCAAAATCGAGGTGATTCCGGCATTGCGGTCGAGTTTCGCTAGTTGAATCAGCAAGTAGATCGACATCGCGATGTTGCCCAACATCAAGATCAGAATGAACCAGAGGCCCTTTCCGAGCAGGGTTCGTTCCTTGTACGCCACCCAAACGTAGAATGTAAGGAAACCGCAGTAGGCGTCAAACAAGGTCGCGACGAACCAGCGGTCAGACAAGAGTTCCGAGCCGGCCTTGAAAACGCTGCGGTCAAGCGAAGCATAGAAAGTGACCGCGATCATTACGACCAAAATCGCGCCAAAAAGTGAGAGGAGGAATGCCCGGGTCATGATGGCTTCGAATGATGCAATTCAGGGATCCGTTGATCGAGGAGAGCTGCAGCCGTTGGGGTGAATCGATAGTGGGCTACGAACCACTCGTTGCCTCCGTGATAGCGAAACAGCTCGGCGCAGGCCATGAAGAACATTCGCCACCGCTGCAGGTTACGTTTGGCTGCGACAGGCGTCATCTCCTCGCCCAACCGTCTCAACAGTTCAGCGCGGTTTTGATCCAGATTGGAGAGCCACGCTTCGCAGGTTCGGTAGTAGTGCATTCCGCTGACTCGCCACTGCTGCTCAATGGTGAGGGCGTCGTCGAATTGTTCGAAGAGGTTCTCCGACGGCATCATACCTCCGGTAAAGAAGTGTCGCCCCATCCAATTCGAGGCCCCCTCGGTCTCGAACAAATAGGGCGTTTCGCAGTGGCAGAAGACATGAACGAGTGCTTTGCCCTTTGGGCTGAGCCAATTTGCGACGCGTTGAAAGAGCAACTCATAGTTTCGCATGTGCTCAAACATCTCGACCGAGACGACACGATCAAAGGCCTCCTGCAACCGAAAATCTCGCATGTCTGCGGTGATCACTCGCACGTGATTCCAACCCGCTTCGGCAGCACGCTGCTCGATGAATCGGCGCTGGCTTGCTGAATTGGAAACTGCGGTGATCTGCGCCTGAGGGTACTTTTCCGCCATCCAAAGTGTCAAGGATCCCCAACCACACCCGAGTTCTAAGATGCGCATGCCATCCTCAAGCTCCGCTCGTTCGCAGGTCAGGCTCAACATCGCTTCTTCCGCTTCCGCAAGCGTCGTCGAATCGCTTTCAAAAAAGCAGGAACTGTACTTCAAACGAGGCCCAAGAACCTTCAGGTAGAAATCAGCGGGCACCTCGTAATGCTGTTCATTTGCTTGATCCGTTGCAACGGCGAGTGGGCTTTCACGAAGCATCTCGCAGAAATCGGACAAGTTTGGTGAGAGCGGTGGGGCATTCGAATTCAGCCGTTTTCCCAGTAAATGTCGAATGCCCGCACGAACGAGTACGTCGGGAAGGATGCCTGATTCCGCCAGATCAATGAGACTCATTTCGTCTACTCTTTGGTTGCAACTGCGTGGTTGGACTACAGCCCTACGACCACTTTCGAATTGTTGATCCTTTCTATCGGTCTCCAAACCCCCATCGATTCGTCAGGCGACCATGCGGGGGAGGCCAGCTTCTCACTCAGAAACCTGAAATTCTTTGTTTGAAGGAAGACCACCACTTTCCTGGGCTGTAAGATCATATGAAGTTGAAAACCCCTTCTGAGTGAATCCGAACCGCTAGCCATTGCGATGAACTACTTTTTAACGAACTTTGGGGCGGTAGCCGTTATTGCGATCGCTTTGTGGGTGTTCAGCTTACTGCGACGCAACGTGAATGTCGTCGATGTGTTCTGGGGACTCGGGTTTGTGGTCATCGCCTGGCTCTCGCTGTCGCAGACAGGCCCTGCTTCGATGCGGGTGACCTGTTTAGCCGCGATGGTGACCGTTTGGGGCTTTCGGTTGGCAAGCTACTTGGCCTGGAGGAATTGGGGCAAACCGGAGGACCATCGGTACGCCGCGATGCGGGAAAAGCATGGCAACCAGTTTGGCTGGGTTAGTCTGGTGACGGTGTTTGGGCTCCAGGCACTTTTGATGTGGTTCATTTCGCTTCCGATTCAAGTCGCGATCGGAAAAAACGTTGCTTGGAGTCCCCTTGTGATTCTCGGCTTCGCTCTCTGGGGTGTGGGAATTTTCTTTGAAGCGGTAGGCGATCTGCAACTTGCTCGGTTCAAGGCAGATGCTCTCAATCGAGGGAAAGTGATGAATCTTGGCTTGTGGCGATACACGCGTCACCCGAACTACTTTGGCGATTTTCTCGTTTGGTGGGGTTTTTATTTTGTGGCTGTCGAACCTGACTCGTGGTGGTGGACGATTCTTAGCCCGATAATCATGTCGGTGCTTTTGATCCGTGTGTCCGGAGTTCGTTTGCTGGAGAGTTCGCTGCGAAGCCGAGTTGAAGGCTACGAACAATACGTGAAGATCACGAGTGCATTTTTCCCTCGGCCACCTAAACACGTTGCATCGGAGCTGGCGTGACACACGCCAGGGATCAGCCGATGCATATCGCAATCATTGGAACTGGGATTAGTGGCAGCTTGACGGCGAGAATCTTGTCGAGTCGGCACGACGTGACGGTCTTTGAAGCAAATGGCTACGCTGGAGGGCACTCCAATACCGTGGATGTCTCCGTTCAAGGCCGTCCTTTTTCGGTAGATACGGGGTTCATGGTCTTTAATGAACGGACCTATCCGAATTTCTGCCAGTTGCTTCGAATCCTCGGTGTATCGTCTCAGGCGAGCGACATGAGCTTCAGCGTACGTTGTTCAAACACTCAAACTGAGTATCAAGGCAGTTCGCTGAACGGGCTCTTTGCACAACGAACCAATTTGTTTCGTCCGTCGTTCTTAAGGTTGCTATGGGACATTCGCCGTTTTAACCAGCGGGGGAATGCAGCGGCGGCAAGCGGTGAATTGAAAGACGGCCGAAGCGTGGGTGCGTTCCTGGAACAGTGCGGTGTGGGGAACGATTTTGTCGACCGATACTTGCTCCCGATGGCCGCGGCGATCTGGTCTTGTCCACCGGACTCGATTCGGAGCTTTCCCGCTGATTTTATGGTCGGATTCTTCGCGAACCATGGGCTGATGCAGATCCGTGATCGACCGCAGTGGCGAACGATTGCTGGCGGGGCGAGGGTCTATGTCGATGCCTTGCTTGACCCGCTTCGTGACCGACTAAAGTTAAGTTGTCCTGTCACGGCGGTGGAACGCCAGCCAGACCGTGTTGTGGTGACCACACAGCAAGGTCAGGCCGAATCGTTTGATCAAGTTGTTTTTGCAACCCACGCCGATCAAACGCTCAAGCTGATTTCGAATCCGACTGCCGCCGAGCAGGAAATATTGCGGGAGTTTCCTTATCAGAGCAACCAAGCGGTACTGCATACCGACGATCGCTTGATGCCGGATCGAAAACGTGCCTGGGCAAGCTGGAACTACCACATTCCCATCGGCCCTGCCCGCGGAGCGTCGGTAACCTATGATCTCAGCCGGCTGCAACGACACCACTCGCCGCTGCCAATTCTGTTGACGCTGAATCCAACCGAACCGATCGCCGAGCAGAAGATCCTACGGACGTTTGAATACTCGCATCCCGCTTATGCGGCTTCCTCGATTCGAGCTCAACAGCGGTTTGCTGAAGTCAGCGGCAATCACCGAACCCACTTCTGCGGTGCCTATTGGGGTTATGGTTTTCATGAAGACGGAGTCAACAGTGCCTTGGCCGTCGCAAAATATTTTGGATTGGAACTTGAGTCATGCAGAGCTGCATCTACGAAGGAAAGGTCACCCATTGCCGACACAGTCCAGTAAGCCATCGATTCGAGTATCGGCTGTTTATGGTCTATTTGGATTTGAGCGAGTTGCCGTCGTTGGTGGGCCGTGATCGATTGATTCGCCAGTCGAAGTACGCGATTCGGTCGCTGTGGCGAGGGGATCATCTTTTCGACTCGTTGCAGTCCCTTGAATCTGAGGTGCGTCAGATTGTCGAAGCAGAGACAGGGGCGCGACCAAGCGGCCCGATTCGGATGCTGACGCAACTGCGATACTTTGGCTATTACTTTAGTCCCTTAAACTTGTTCTACGTTTTTGACGAGTCCGGTACTCAACTCGAATCGATCGTGGCCGAGGTGAGTAACACGCCGTGGAAAGAACGCCATTGCTATGTGCTGTGGGATGGCAATCGGTGTTCTTCGGGGGCCGAACTGCGTTTTTCTCATCGCAAAGAGTTTCACGTGTCGCCTTTCATGGCGATGGACATGCAGTACCAATGGCGGTTGACTGCGCCGGGCGAGACATCGACCATCGCCTTGACGAATCATGAAAAATCGCGAAGCGTGTTTGAGGCCGTGATGACGCTGCGTCGGCGAGATTTGACCCAAACCGAATTGCGTCGCATGACATGGCGTTATTTTCTGATGACTGCCCGCATTGGTGCGGCGATTTACTATCAAGCTTTAATCCTGTGGTGGAAAAAATGCCCGTTTTATCCTCATCCCGACAAACTGACGTCGCCGACTTCCCCCGTTTCCAAAACGAGGAATGCCTCCGACATGCCTCCAAGCGAGATCGGCTGACCGCAACCAAACCACAACAGTTGATCGATGCCAGTTGTTTGTTTCGACGAGCGGTGCTTCGTCGAATGGCAAGAATCCAGGAAGGCCAATTGACCATCGAAGATCGCAGTGGCGGATTTGAGTTTGGGCACATTGCTGACACTCATTTGGCGGGGACGATCACCGTTTCCGATCGGCGGTTCTATCGTTCTGCCGTACTGGGCGGTGCGTTGGGAGCGGCAGAATCCTATTTGCGCGGCGATTGGGATTCGCCCGATTTGACCACGGTCATGAGGGTCATGGCTCGCAATGCCGATACGGTTTCGAATCTCGAAAAGGGCATCTCCCGGGTGCTTCGTCCGTTTCGTGCCCTTGGCAACGGATTGCGTCGCAACACGCGGTCGGGCAGCAAACGGAACATCGCAGCGCATTACGATTTGAGCAACGAATTCTTCGCCTTGATGCTCGATCCGACGATGACCTACAGCAGTGGGATCTTCCCGACGCCCCGTTCCACTTTGCTCGAGGCGTCGATCGAAAAGTACGATATCGTTTGTCGGAAACTGCAACTCAAACCGAACGATCACGTCTTAGAAATCGGTACTGGGTGGGGCGGGTTTGCCGAGTACGCCGCAAGACAATATGGGTGTCGGATCACGACGACGACGATTTCAGACCAACAACATGCCTACGCCGAAAAGCGATTCCGCGCGGCTTCGCTGCTCGACCGGATCACCCTGCTGAAGCAAGACTATCGGGAATTGACCGGCCAATACGACAAGCTGGTTTCGATTGAGATGATCGAGGCCGTTGGTGAGAAGTATTTGCCTAGCTACTTCGAGCAATGTTCGCAACGACTTAAACCGGACGGCATGATGCTGCTGCAAGCGATCACGCTTCCCGATCATCGCTACGGTCGGTATCGCAAATCGGTTGACTTTATCCAGCGATATATTTTTCCGGGGGGTTTCTTGCCGAGCATCAGCGCCATCGCTGCCTGCTTGGGCAAAACAACCGATTTTCGATTCTTTCATGCAGAGGATTTTGGCCCCCACTATGCCGCGACGCTAGCGCAGTGGCGAAGCAACTTTTGGAATAACATCGAGCAGGTCAAACAGCTTGGATTCGACGAGCGATTCCTGCGGATGTGGCACTACTATTTGTGCTACTGCGAAGCCGGTTTTCAAGAACGCCAAATCGGCGTCTCTCAACTGCTGCTGACGAAACCGTTGTGCCGTCGTGAACCGATCCAAGCGACGCTGTAGCGACAACCCGCTGCTTTGGTTGCTATAATCTGTTGTCTAACACCAATCACTCTCGAATTTCATTCAAAGCAATGGGTATCATTAAAACAGTCCGTGGCATCACGCCCCAATTTGGCAACAATTGCTTTGTTGCCGATACCGCCGTCGTGGTGGGTGACGTTGTCATGGGCGACGAGTGCTCGGTTTGGTTTGGCTCCGTCGTCCGAGGCGATGTGAACTCGATTCGGATCGGGAATCGCGTCAACATTCAAGACGGCTCGGTGCTGCATACGCTGTATCAGAAATCGGTCATCGAAATCGACGACAACGTTTCCATCGGTCACAACGTTTGTGTGCATGGTGCGAAAATCGAAAAGAACTGCTTGATCGGCATCGGATCGGTGGTTCTCGATCATGTGCATGTCGGGGAAGGATCGATCATCGGTGCGGGGTCCGTGGTGCTGCAAGGAACCAGAATCGAACCGGGAAGTCTTTACGCGGGGACCCCCGCAAAACGAATCAAAGACGTCGATCCCGAGCAGGCGAAAGAGATGATTGAGAAAATCGCCAAAAACTATGTCTTTTACTCGAGTTGGTACAAAGACAACTGAGTGGGGCCAACCCGACGGCAGACGGTGAGCGGGGCGCGTGTAGCGTAGGCCTTGTATCGCTCCCAGCGGTTCGGACAGGCGGGACGGGCAAGTACGAGCGTCGCCGCCGTTGGAGCGACGCTGGCTAGTGTTCGGACGGTTGGGCGAGGATCTCTCGAATTCTCAGTCCGAACTTGTCGCCAATCTTCACGGTCTCCCCTTTGGCGATCCCTTGACCGCCAACTTCCAAAATCAACGGTTCGTCGCAATGGGAATCGAAAGTGAGCATGGACCCGGGGACAAGGTCGACAATTCGGCTCAGCGGTACCCGTTGACGTGCGAGCGTCACGCTGACGGTTGCTTGAATTGCAAGCACCGCTTTCGAATAGGGACTCTTCTGCGGTGCATCCATACCGGGTGTGTTCATGCTTTCAGTGTCTTGGTGCTAAGGGAATCGATCTTGACGTTTTATCGTCCAAATCAATTGCCAAAGATTGCCCAGAGTTGCCTCAAGTGGCGTGAAAGCTCGGTAATTGCCCGATTTTTGAACCTTACACCCTACCGGGGGGTGTAGAGGGAGGCGTCGCGTAGATACATTGTTGCATGTTGAGGCGGTCAAAGCGGGCCAATGACTTGATGTCAAGCGGCCTACCGACCCGCCTGAGCCGGAGAAAATTCACTCAACCGATCTTTGAAAAGAAAGCTGCGAAATGTGCTTATTGGCCGTTCAGTATCGCTTGGTGCCTGAAAGTCCTATTTTGGTTGCTGCCAATCGCGAAGAATACTACAGCCGCTCAAGTCTGTCGCCCTCCATCCAATCTGGCAAGCCCCGGGTGTTGTGTGGTATCGATCAAAAAGCAGGCGGAACCTGGCTGGGCGTCAACCAGAACGGGGTTTTTGTCGGCTTGTGTAACCGAGCGACGACGATGCCGCTTTTTGGCCAACGTTCTCGCGGATTGCTCGCAATGGACTTGCTGCGATGCACCTCGGCGAACAAAGCACTCGACAAGGCACATGCTGAATTTGCAAAAACGCGGTATGAAGGATGCAACATCCTGATCGCAGATGCTGCGAACGGCTATGCGATCCACGCGGACGAACGTCAAGAAGTGGTCGAACTTCGTGATGGGCTCAATATCATTGGGGCTCGCAACTTAAACGATCCCGAGGATCAGCGGGTTCGGATGGCACGGCGGTTGTTGACCCTTCAAACCCTGGATTCGCCTGTTAAGTTCTTGGCGGTTGCTAGCAAGGTATTCGCACGGGCGCCGGTCGGTCCAGGGCGTCCGAGCATGGTGGTGCGCAACCACGATTACGGCACGGTTTGTAGCACGCTGATCGCTCTAGGTGTAAAGCCTCGCGATGCGATCTATCAATTCAGCAGCGGAGCGCCGGACGAAGCGAAGTACGAGGATTACTCTCCTATGCTTCGCGATATTCTAAGTCGGGGCCTCCGTGAAGCCCGAACCAAGGCCAAAGCCAGCTAGGCGAACCGCTGGAGTTTTCGCTTCCGCTTCGTTGCGAGTTTGAGGATTGGGCATCTTTTTCTAAAGATGCCTTTTTTTCTGGCCGATGAAGGACAAAGCGAACCATCGTTCGCATTTCGAGGGGGGCATTCCTCGAACGAACGCAGCGGTCCCGTCATGCTGGGTCGAACCCATCTCCGCACCTGTTTTCTTGTCGCCGTTGTCGGTCTGATCGCCGGCCAGGCTGGCTGCGTAGCGCTCAACATTCCCAGCGAGCGAATTGCTGACCCGACCGACCGCGGCGGGCCCTTGGGGCATTGGCGACGTGGCGGCGGTCCGCATCACGTCTCACCACCGGGATTGCTGTCATCCGTCCAGGGCGGAGAGACGGAGATGCTGGTCCATGACGATTCTTATTCCGGCGAATTCCTCCGCCCATCAAGTTCCGACACGCCTTGGGGCTGTGACACATTCGGAGGAGGAGCATTGACCGTCGATCCGTTTGATGCCTCGGTCGACGAACAAGGGACCGCGAAGCCCCCTGAAGTTCCTTGGCCGCGATTTCATCCCGTCCCAACGCGTCCCGTTTTTGGTGGCTAGGTTGCTTCGGGAGCCTCGAGGGTTCGGCCGCTCAATTGTTCGTCGATCATAAACAACCCCATCGGCTGGTCGCCAATCTTTTTCAGCTTCTCAACGATCGAGATAGCAGCGGCTTCTTCTTCAACCTGCTCGGTCACGAACCACTGTAGAAAGGCGATGGCGGCGTGGTCGCTGTGTTTGACTGCCAAGTCGACCAATGCGTTGATCTTGCGACTGATCAGACATTCATGGTCATAAGAATCCTGAAAAGCCTCCAGCGGGCATGCCCACTCAATCTTCGGTGCATCGATTTGTTGCAAAATGACCCGGCCACTTCGCTCATTGATGAAGTCCACGAACTTCATGCCATGCAAGCGTTCTTCGTCGGCCTGAATCGTCATCCAGTTCGACATACCCTCTAGGTTCTGATCCGCAAAATAGTTGCTCATCGATAGGTAAAGGTAAGACGAATAGAGTTCTGCGTTCAAATGATCGTTGAATGCAGCTTCGATTTCTTTGTTCATGATCCTGCTCTTTCAAGAGAATGGGTTCAAACTGATCGTGCGTCTCCGCCCCAAAAACCGCGAAAGTCGAATCGCCAGGGCAAACTCGCTGCCCCCAATCGTTACGGAATGTTACCGCGATCGGCAAGGGGCCACCTAGAACGAGGGTTCGAGTGGCTCGACTGCCCGAGGCCGCGGTAGGATGCTTGGCGGCGAAACTACGGCCCAGCACATCGTTTTGGGAGCAAATGCCTCCCTTGGTTCGAAATGTGGCAAGGTCCCTGCTCGCGGTACATTGCACGATTTCTTCTCTGCGATGACGCAGCTGTCCGGCGGCAAGCCGCTTTTCGTCTGTGCCCGCCCAGCCCTACTCGGTTACGATAGGGGCGTCTTCAACCTCTGCTGTAACACCAGCGATTTCCCATTCACCCTTGGGGTTTTGGCTTGCTTCACGAACGATTCATAGAAGCCCCCTGCCGGAGCCGTGATGGTGACGGGGCAAGAGGGTGTTTCCTTCTGCGTCGTCTGTCGATCGTCGTTGGGAAGTGTGCCCAGCGAACCCGATCGCAGGGCCCGCGTGTTGTCTTGTCGGCTTCTCTGTTGGGGTCACTCCTCATGGTGGTCGTCTCGAAAGCAGCGGACAACCCTCTGTTGATTCGTGAGTCTCAAGCTCGTGATTCGGTTCAATGGCTGGCGACGATGGCGATGCGTGAGCTCCCGCCGAAGTATGAAGGTGACAAAGGCTGGGGCGAGACCCGAAAAGTATGGGCGGGTGTCCACACTCGGCTCGACGGGTTCAAAATCAAGACGCATCGCCGCTATCGAGAACAAGAGCATGGCCGTTGGGTCCGATACGAAATCATGTTACCACCGTCCGGTTCCCCTCACGCGGCAAAAACGACAGTCCATTCGGTTACACGAACCCAACAGGAACTCTGGCACATTGAGTCGACGAGTGAAGTCTTGATGACGTTCAACGCTCGTATCCAGCGTTGGAATTATGGCGTCAAATGGTACAGCGTTACGGTGTCGGGGAAGATGCGAGTCCGGTTGCGGTTGGGGGCGACCATCGGATTCCATGCGGACTACCTTGAAGTGCCGCCGGCGCTGGTCATCGATCCACGCGTCGACACGGCGGAGCTGAAAATGGCGAGTTTTGAAGTCGAACGAGTCAGTCACATCGGGGGGGATGCGGCAGAGGCGTGGGGCGAGGTGATGCAGGAATTGATCGTTGAGCGATTCATCGAAGCTCAAAATGATCGAATCGTTGCTAAACTTAACCATGCAATCGACAAGCATCGTGATGATTTGCGACTTTCTTGGCCCAAGCTGCTAGGCGAATCGCTTCCCTAAACGGTTAACCACCCCTTTGACATGAATCCGTCTTTGCCGCCGCATGCGACCTTCCTTCGTTTTCGTGACCGTCGGTCGTGCATGGAATCACGTTTGGTGCTCGATTCGGCAGGAATACCCGCGCGCACCTTTCACCAGGATGGGCATTGGCAAATTGCCGTGCGAGCGGAAGACTACGATCGCGTCGTTGCCGAGTTGCAGGCGTACCGCCAAGAAGAGATGGCAGATCGGTCACCGAGTCTGGGGCGGATTCCCCTCTTCTCAGGTTCGCTCCTTGGCCTGCTCGGTTACTCTCTGGGAATCGTCTCGGTCTTCATCCTAGCGGACGTCTCGGCGTACGGAATCGATTGGTCTGCGGTCGGTGAAATGCGCGCTGGCGACGTTGTCGCCGGCCAATGGTGGCGAACCCTTACCGCACTGACCTTGCACGTCGACGGCGTCCATCTGGGATCCAACTTGGTATTTGGCTGCGTCTTCGGATTGCTAGCTGGCCGAATTCTAGGTGGCGGAGTTGCATGGTTGACCATCGTTGTCGCCGGAGCACTCGGCAATCTGATCAACGCGTTTGTCCGAGATGCAGACCATGTATCGATCGGTGCGTCAACGGCCGTCTTTGCGGCACTGGGCATCATGGTCGCCCACGCGCTGCGGCCACGGACGCTGCTACGCGAAAAGGCTATGAAACGATGGAGCCCATTGGTTGGAGGTGTGTTGATGCTCGCGATGTTGGGCACCGGAGGAGAGCGGACCGATGTGATGGCCCATGTCAGCGGCTTCGTTGCCGGAGTGATGATTGGCTGGATCGGTTGTCGGTTGCCCGATCGTTACCTCGCAAGAGACGACGTTCAGTTCGCCGCCGGCTTTGCGGCATTTGGCATCATCGCTGTCGCCTGGATCTTCGCGGTGATTGCCGTCGGCTAAGGAACCGACCCGCTGTCTTAGAACCTATCCGAAAAGGGGTCTGACCCTTTGTCGTCCGACGTTTCGATTGCTCAAGAACTCGTTGTTTTCGAATGGATTCGCTACCGATACGCTCAGACCAAGAGAGGGTCAGACCCCTTTTCGGAAAGGTTCTTAAGCGGAACGCCGGCGGACGGTTTGGTGTTTCGATGGATACAAGCCACTTGTCTTTTCTTCCATGGCTGGCTGCGAAGGCTGGTTGGCGACCAACAGCTCTTTCTCCCTCAGGAAGTCTTTGACAAGTCTCAGCAACGCATCGCGAAACCTTGATGGATCCTGTCCCTCTTCGATCCACGCTCGGACTTCGATTCGCTGAGAACGTTTTCCGACACAAACCAAGGTGGCATGAGGCGACGGCGTCAGTAACACATCGGGTTGCTCGATGACCAATTCTTGGAGGGTTCGGCAAATGTCCGCGGGTCGGACGCTGCGATTGATGGCGACTTCGATCGGGATGACGTTCAACCGTCCCGCGCCCATCCAATGGACCACATCCTCATTGACAAAATTTTTGTTGGGAACAATCACTTCACGTCCATTTTCGTCCGACAATACCGTCGTCCGAAACTTCTGGGATGCGACGCGTCCCGTCACTTTTCCAACCGTGATCAAATCGCCAAGACGTGCTGGTTTTTCAAACAGGACTATAAAACCTCCAAATAGATTTCGCACCATGTCTTGCAAGCCAAATCCTAATCCCACCGTCAATCCTACCGCCAACCATTCGATCGATTTCCATTGGATTCCGATCCACTTGCAAGCCACCAAACATCCTACGCCGAACAACAGACAGCGTCCGAGCACAAGCGTAAAGTGCTCCATTCCCTCGTCAAAGGAAACTCGTTGTAAGACCAATGCGTCAAACATCGCCGGCAACAGCTTGGCGAGTTGGAACGCTACAAACAGGGTCGCTGCCGCCAGCAGCAGATGCATTGCCGTGATCGGTGTGGTTTCCACTACGCTACGTGTGATCGAATGTCCGGTTGCGTCAACCGCAGACACCATGACCGTGTCCTGAACCGTCCAAACGACGGGGTTGCCCATGCGGACGTTCGGAAAGACATCGATCCACAGCCAACCAAAACAGACCATCGCACCGACCACGAGCGTACATTGGCAGAGAAACGCTAAGTGATGCTTGAGCTCTAAGGAGTGTTCGGCAAGTGTGCCCGATACCGATTCGGATTGAATCTCCCCGTATTCATCGAACTGCCGAATGGGTTGTGATCCGGTCAGCAGCTGCCAAGCGGACGAGGACAGAATCTTGACGGGCTCCCACAATGTCAAGGCGATCCCTACGCTCGCAAGCGTGATGATCGCCCGATTCACGAGTTCGTTGGCCGTGAAGGTGTAGCCCAGTGCGGAGAGGGTCATCAACGCGAATGGAAAACCAATCCCCACCAAGTAGATCACCAACCGGATACGATAGATCACACGTCCACCAAGCTTGGCAACCAGGGGTTCCAAGAAACCACCGGAAGGTCGTAGCGAAAGGTGAGCGGTCCACACGACCAGCAGCATGGCAGCGAGGAAGCCAAAACGGGATACCGACGCTCGCCACATCCCATGGTCGATCAAGCCCGATAGCGTGATCAGGTAGGCAGCTAAAGCCAAGCCAAAACCAATCACCGTCATGTACCGTACCGCGTTGGTGCGGCGTGGCAATTCAATGTCGACGTGCTTGTCGATGAAACCGTGGTTACGCAGGAGTTGCCGGGGCAATTCAACCAAGAGGGTGACGAGGCTGGCCGCATAGAGACTGCTTGAAGCATGTAGGGTCGACTCGGAAACAACACCGTTTCCCAACCACCTTGCGATCGCATACAGCATGCCTGGTAGCGCCGTGGCGACCGATACGGTCAATAGACCTGCGGCCACCTTGCGCAGGTTCGTCGTGGTGTCTCGCAAGGTCTTCCGATTTCCAATACCGACCAGCCATGATTTGCATCGCCACCGCGCTAGCCCAATGGTGATGATGAGGGCGATCAAACCGATTCCGCTGAGCGGATCCGACTTCCAGTTGCGTTGGATCGAGTAGCCAAAGTCTGAGCTGCGATCGGAATGAAAGAGGGCAGACATACCTCCTTTTAAATGGCGTACATCTCGTAGGCTCAACGGGTCATCGCTGCGGATCCATGTAACATGGCGATCGATCAGTTTTCGATAGTCGTTCGACAGACTTGTAAACGCGGTGGTTGCCGAATCCAGCTCTCCTAGCTTGAGTCGATAGTCGCTGTACCCCTGAGTCAGCAAGCCTAGCCAGTACGCGCGCTGGCGAAGCAGATCCTGAAGCTGTGTCACCAGCGAAGTCGTATTCGCCAGGGTGGAGTCGACTGCCGCATTCACGAGGATTTCGTTGGCTTGGCCAATGGCGTCCGATCCGTCGTATGGAACCATTTCGAGTTCCAATTGATGCTGACGCGACTCGGCAAGCTCTTGGCTAGCAAAAAGCGACGAAGAATGGTGGGCTTGCCATTGATCGAGCTGCTCCTTTTTGTGTTGCAGCAGCAGTCCCACGGTTGGAGTCAGGCCATAGAGACGCAGTTTGGACTGGACGTCTTCATAGTCGCGAGCGGTGGTGACTCGGGTTGCATCGGTTTCGTCAATACGAATCGCGAGTTGCTGATAGGTCTCCGCAAGTTCTGCCCATTGGTCCGCAAAGTCCGCGTTCTCGGTAGCGAATTTGGCGGCGACCGGTGAAGTGGATTGGGCCATCTTCCGCAGGTAGGCCGCATTTTGACGAGCCGCAGCAATCTGTGTCGAACGATAGGGTGAGGGTGGGGCCTCGCCTATCGCTGTGGTCGTTGTCCAATCCCCGCGAGGATCGGCGAGGGTTGCAACTTGCGTGAACCGACGGTCGTCACCTGAACCGACTTCGCTGACGCGATCACGTGGAGGGTAGGTTGCATCTCGAGATCGTTCGATCGGATAGTACGCCGGTTGCGTTACCGCCTGGCGGGGGGGAGATGGGTAGGTGGTAGAGGGGCGGTAATCCGGCGCGTAGGAAACGGCGGGTTGCGACGTCGCGGATTGGGAGGAGGGATAGACCCTCGTGGGATACGATCGCGATTCAAAGGCGTTTTGGGCCACAGATCGATTCGAGTCGACCATGCCGAAAACCAAGGCCACAAGAAGCACGGCCGCAAGCAACCGAGCGAGAGAAACGATCGAGGCGGACGTCAAACGACCACCACAACGGGTAAGTCTGCAATGGAGGTTGTTTCGATGTAGCATCTGCGACCACTTGCCTACGGCTGATGAATGGACCAATCGTGCCGCAGGGACTGCGTGGAGACTCGAAACCACGCCAATGCGCAAAGCGGCGAAGTTTGAAATACGCTATCTTGCCCGACCGGCTCTACCCCGATTGGGTTTCACAGCAGGAAATGCCAGAGATTTTGACACTTCTGGGGTCCAATCGCCGCTTTACGGTTTCATATGGACATCGTGTTGTGGGAACGGGATGCTAATCCCCGCTTCGCGGAATGCCCGCATGATTGCGATGTTGATTTCATGAGTGACTCCGATACGGCGATCCAAATTCGCCAAGAAAAATCGAATCGTGAAATTCAGCGAACTGTCGCCAAACGTATCAAAGTTGATCAGCGGTGGAGGGTCATCCATGACATCGGGATGTTCGGTGACGACGCGTTGCAAGATCGCCTGGACCTGTTCGAGATCGCTGTCGTAGTCGACGCCAATCTGAAGGGTCAGTCGATTGACCACATTCGACAGCGACCAATTGAGTAGTTTTTCCGTGATCAAATCCTTGTTCGGGACAACCAACTCTTTGCGATCCCAACTGGTGACGGTGGTGGCTCGCATTTGGATCCGAGACACAATCCCGGTGGTGCCGTCGATCGTGACGACGTCCCCCACGCGGACTGGCCGTTCCAGAAGCAAAATGATTCCCGAAACAAAGTTGGCCACAATCTCTTGGAGTCCGAACCCCAGGCCGACCGAAGCGGCTGCGAGCAGCCAGCCGAGTTGAGTCCAGGGAACACTGAGTAAGTTCAAGACGATGATGGCAGCAGTCACGATCAACGCGTAACGCAAAATGGTGGTCAACGCATAGCGGGCACCGCTGTCGAACGACGTCCGACGAAGAATAAAGAGCTCCAATAAGCTCGGTAGATTCCGCACAGCAAAGAGTGCGGCGACGATGGTGCCAATGATGTACAGAATGTCACGCAGCGTTACCGGCTCGACCGTCTCGCCGATGCTGATGTTCCACAGCTCGATTCGGTCAAAAATCTTGATCGCGGGCAGCACATCGCTCCAAAGGTAAGAAAGCCCAAACAGCGCTGCCGCAGCGGTGATCACGTAAACCAATTGCCGTGTGTCTCGGTCCAGTTTGGGTAAATCGGCAGTTTGTTCTTCCTGAAGCTCAATGCTGACGTCGCCAGCAAGACCATCGGAGTGAGCTGAGCTTGCTGCGGACAGTTTCTTGTCTCGACGTTGAATCGCCTGGCGGCGGGAAACGTCGCGGTAATGCAGACTGAGGACGCGAAAGGTCAGAGCCATCACTAACAGCAGCGAAACTAACAGCAGCATCGAGAATTGCAGCAGTTTCCCCAGCGTAAAGGCTGTGTCCAAAAAACCGCTAAACGACATCACGGCAAACAACAGCGGCAGCCCCGTGGTCACGCCCCAAATCACGCGCCGCCATCGGTAACTCTTGGACTCAGGAATGTCACGCCGCGTTTGAACAAAGATCGGGCTACGAACCGAAAAAACGATCGAGTGAAACAGGGCACTCATGATAAACAATGCGATCGATATCAATCGCAACATCGTTTCGCGAACAGTCGGATCACCGTACGCATTCAGTGTTGCTATTAAGAAAATCAAGATGCCACCGACCGCGGTGTACCACCGCAGATGAAACCTTAGCATGGTTCGAATGGCTTCATCCCAACCAAAGTGGATTTCCGCGAGTCCATCGACGCGACAAACCTCCTTCATCAGCTCTCGCGAAGCGATGTAAATCGCCGTAATCACGAACGCCTCTCCCACACCGAGTACGAACGGATCACTACTTGGATTCGCGAGCAACAGCCAGCCGATCAGCCCAAACAGGGCGGGCCAGGCAATGGCGAGCATGGCTGTGATCAGCAGCGCCTTTGCCGTCACAACAAAGGTGGTATCAAAACGCGTTGCTTCTTTCGCCAGGATGACCAGCGTCTTCCGTAGCCGGGGGCGATACAGAAAAAGAGCCAACACAACCAAGCAGCCACCCCACGACGCGATGGGGCGTGTCATCAGGCCACGGGGTAGTTGGTCACCGACACTTTGCCAATGACTCGCATTCATGAGCCACACCGTCGCTGGCAAGACGTTCTTGAGTTCGCCGAGAGAAAAAGCGGGCGCGCTGCGAATCCAGAAAACGTTCTGATCGACCAATTCGATGTACTCGTCAATCACCAGTCGCAGTTCACGTCGATTCGTGTCTGCGCTAAGCATCGTCTGCAATAGCGATTTTTGTGCTTGCAAGGCCTCTGAAAGCAGTTGTTCGCGTTCTTCGAGGAGTCTCCGTTGTTCCGCATCACGACGCGAAGCGTCAGGCGTGTCATTCCATTGCTTGATTGCCGTTTGAACGTCTTGAAGTTGGTCCTCGAGTTCAAAGACGCTGATTTGATACTTCTCGATTCTTTGACGCAGGTCGGCGTGGGGGCGAAACTCTGTTTTCAAGCTTTCGAATTCGTCTCGTTTGTTCCGTAACATCAAGCCAAGTGCATCGGTCAATCCGACTTTTTCAAGCCGTTCTTTCGATTTCTCTTTGGCACTCTTGACCTCTTCGAACCATTCCTGTGATTCGCTCATCAATTGGGCTGCTTTGGCTGACTCCGTAACGAGCCAGTGCAGCCGTTCGGCAATCTCGATGTTCTCGCGAGCCATTGGTTTGAGGAGTGCCGGTACGAGCGCAAGGTCTTTGCGGAGGTTGTCGACCCGGTCGGCCGCAAGGTCACGCTGCCGCTCGGATAGGATCGATTGTAGCTGTTCGGATTGCGCGTTCAGCTTCTGGACTTGACGTTGGGCGATCTGCGTTTGCAGCGGAAGCAGATCGGTCGTCACCGCGTAGGCTTTCAGCTCCTTTTGTAATTCATTCAACTTCGCTTCGAGCGATTCGCGACGCGATCGGAGCTGCGTCATCCGTGCGCGAGTTTGCACTGGAGTCTCATTTGCTGGAACTTCTCGAGCCAATTGGTCGCGTGTCGTTTCGAGTTCCTTTTCGACTTTGGTTTGTTCCGCGGGGATTTCGGCAAGCCGCTTTTGCCGTTCCGCGCTTTGTGTCGAAAGTTGTTGGAATTGCTCGGAGGCTTCTGTCCCTTTTGCCTTGGTCGCCGCCAATTCCTGTTTGATCGTTTCGACGGTTGTTTCGGGGGAAACGTCGACCTTGGCCGCGGTTGGCTGTTTTTGGATCTCCGCCGTTGCCTCGCGAATGCGGTCCGCAGCGGTCGAGGCGTTCAGCTCAAACCGATCGGCATTTTGCCGGCTGCTCTGCGTTGCTTGTAGGTTTTGCTGAGCCTGATGGTAGAGGTCCTGGAGCGATGCCTTGAGGGTTTCATCGAGAGCCCCGTTCTCTGCAACCTCCTGAAGTCCCGCTTCAATCGTCTTGGCATCAACGGTTTCGCTTGAGGGGGACGTTGATCCAGCCAATTGCAATTGCAATTCCTGGGAAAACAGCGGCGAATGGCAAGTCAGCACGCAAGCGACGATCGGCAAGATCACGCCGAAGGGAACACGGAGCGCGTAGCGAGTGGTTGGCAAGGAGTGAATTGTGGTCATGTGCCAATCGTACCGACCCGGCAGCGGATTGGGCAAGTGACGCCTGCTTTCGCCACTGGCAAGACGTTACCAGGAGCGGGCGTTATCGGGATTTCGGGATTGGTGACACGTACTGCACCGGCACGTCCGGCAACGCCCGCAAAAACGCTCGCCCATAGGCCTTGCTCTCGATCCTCGGATCTAACACCACGACCATTCCGCTGTCCTGGCGGGTGCGAATCAATCGACCAAAACCCTGTCGGAACTTGATGATGGCCTCGGGCAGTTGGTAATCATTGAAGGGGTTGCCGCCAGCGGAGCGAATCGCTTCCAATTTCGCCTCGAGCAGAGGATGATCGGGAACCGCGAACGGCAGTTTGGTGATGATCACGTTGGTGAGTGCGTCGCCCGGAACATCGACACCTTGCCAGAAACTGTCGGTCCCGAACAGAACCCCGTTTGGATTGCGACGGAAGGCGTCCAGCAGTTGGGTACGGTTTTGCGTCCCCGCCTGGCTGTACAACTGCAATTCGTGCTTGGCCAACCAGGATGCCAACGCCGATGCGCACCGTCGCAGCAGGTCGTAGCTGGTAAACAACACAAACGCATGACCTTCGGAGTGCCCAACGAAACGTTTGATCTGTTCGGGGATCGCTTTCTCGAAAGAGGCACGCTCCTTCGACGGGTCTGGCAGGTTGCGTACCACCACCAATTTCGCCTGCTTCGCATAATCAAAGGGGCTGCCGACTCGAATCGACAAGCCACCGGTCAGTCCAATACGAGAGCGATAGAATTGGAAGCGATCATCCTTCCCGGTCGCCAAGGTGGCGCTGGTCATCACGACGCTACGAATCTGGTCGTTCTGGAACAGTTGCTCACGCAGCGTAGCGCCGACGTCAATCGGTGACGCTGCCAGTGTCACGCGATCCGTACCTCGGCGAGATCCCGTTCGTTCGATCCAGTAGACGGCTCCCTTGATTTCTTGTTTCAGCCATTGTCGTAGACCGCCCGAGAGTGTCAGCAGCCGATCACGAGCGGATTCGAAATCCTTTTGGTCGGATTCATCTTTCTGCCCTTCCGCTTGCAGGTGCAGCGCTTTGGCAAGGGTTTCCATCGGCTCACTCAACGAATTGTCGACCACGTCGGGGTGTCGCACGCGGCCATTACGCGTGCCAGAGGTTTCCCACCAATCTAAGACGTCGGCAAACAAGTTGGATGCTGCAAATCGACAGCGATCCACCTGCTTCTGCAACCCTCGCAAATCCTTGTCGACGAGTAAGCCCTTCTGGTTTTGATCGTTGTACAGTTTGTTGAACAAATAATCGTACTGGCCACTGGACAACCGAATGCCTAAATGATCGCCAGCGACCGCTTCCATCGTATGGCACTCGTCGAGGATGACCGCATCGTAGTCAGGCAAAATCGAGACGTCATGCTGGCGAAGTGCCAAGTCGCTGAAAAACATGGCGTGATTGACGACCAGCAACTCCGCATGATTGGCTCGGCGCCGGGCCTTGAAGTAAAAGCAATTTTTGAAATGCGGGCATTTGCGTCCCAAGCAGTTTCCCGTATCGCTCTTGACTTCATCCCAAACGGCCGTATCCGGTTTGGTGGACAACGTCGCCAACGATCCATCATGGGTCTTGTTGGCCCACTTAGAAATCGATTGCAATTGTTGGTACTGAATGTCGTTCCCCAACATCGTGGTCATCTTCGTCAAGGCGCGGTTCATTCGTCGAAGGGACAAATAATTGCTACGGCCTTTGACCAACACGGCCGAGAACTCACGAGCAATCACACTATTCAGTAGCGGGATGTCCTTGTGAATCAGCTGTTCTTGCAAGCTGATGGTATGGGTCGAGATCACGATTCGCCGTTTGCGCCCGTCCTCGTCACCCTCCTCTTGGTTGAGCTCTTCTGGCTCGAGCCCCTGGTTTTCGGTGGCATGCAAGATGGCAGGGACCAAATACGCAAAGCTCTTTCCCGTGCCCGTTCCCGCTTCCGCCACAAGGTGCTGCTCCGATCGCAGCGCCGTTTCGACTTCGCGGGCCATGGCCAATTGCTGAGGGCGTGGCTGAAAATTAGTTAATCTTCGGGCAATGCTGCCATCGCAGCCAAGAATCGATTCGGCTTGCAGTGGTTCAGACAAGGACGGCGCGCTGGCAGAGGGAAGCGAGAAGTGAACAACGCGACTCACGATACCAAGAGCCGGAGCCAAACGACAGGTCCGCAGCTGTCGAAACCTCAACCCAAAGGGATTATGACGACTCGGCCGCAAACAACTGCGGCTTGACGTCGCGGAGAATTTCCAAAATCTGTTGGCGCAGCTCCGCCGTCAGATGTTCATAATCTTGGTCGCGATTCCGCTGCTTCAGCACATCGAGCAATTTCTGCACGACACGGGACCGGACCTCAGAAGGCAGTCCATCGAAGGCTTCACTGTCAATGAGGAAGCTGCATGGGTATCGGAACAAACGGGTCGATAAATCGAAATCGCGTAACGACCGGCCTTGCGTGTCTCGTTTCCCTCGCTTCGAAAACTCCTCGGCAAACGAACTGCTCCCTGAAACACGGCTCGACAACGGAAACTCG
The DNA here is from genome assembly GCF_007860135.1 of Novipirellula artificiosorum. Classification (NCBI taxonomy): domain Bacteria; kingdom Pseudomonadati; phylum Planctomycetota; class Planctomycetia; order Pirellulales; family Pirellulaceae; genus Novipirellula; species Novipirellula artificiosorum. Next base: position 633,579 of record NZ_SJPV01000002.1, on the reverse strand, counting down.
CCACTCATCAACAGATGCTTGACCACATTGTCCGCCGCCCGGTCCAGCCGCCGCTGCGTCGATTCGCTGACATAGTCCTTGGGACGCCCCAACAGTTCGTTCATTTGCTTGGCTTGTTCGAGCGCCATCCGCGTTTCATAGTTGGCCGCTGCGATCGCATTGTGCATTTGCGTCTGATGCTCCAAAACCATCAAGGCCACAATGTCACTATGGGGGGACAAGTAGCGATCCGTGTCGAAACGGTCCGATAAATCCTGCAAATTGGCCCCCGCTTCGCGATCGATTTTCGCGTCGGCATCTTTGCCGCTGGCGATTTCGTTTCCCATGTGTCGCATCTCGCCGTGCGTGCCCGTGACGTACCACCCGCCCCACCTTTCTTCGAACTTGCTGGTGTAGTCGGTCAGGAACGTGCCGCTGCCAAACTTGGGGTAGCCGCGCGGGTCAATGAACATGCTGCGGACCAAGTACCCAGGGACATCTTGCGTGCGGCTGGAGGAGTGGCAGGTCAAGCATTGCCCTCGATCACGCACCAATCTCGGCGCATCCGACTGGGACTGTTCAAGCGTGTAGAAGATGGCTCCTTGCTGAGGATCCGTCACCGCGATTTCGACGACGTCACCCTGCTGGCACCAACCGACGTAGGTGTCGTCATTGAAGTACAACGCACGAGGCGTTCGCGGAGAAATCCGCTGCAGTTGTAAGCTGGTTTTCGAAAAAACCAACGTTTGTGAGCTGATCGGAACCTCCAATTCACTCAACAACGATTTCAAGTAGCCGTGATCCTCGTCCCAAACAAGTGATTTCTGGCTCGACTTCAATCCCTCCGCTAATCGGCTGGCTCGATCATGGACCGGGGCGTCGTGGTAGCTGATCGGCGGTTTTTCAAAATGGGTCGACTGAGCGAACGCCACAGAGGACACCCCTCCACCCGCAATCATCAAGATCGCCACGATGAGCACACCCACCGTGGGTCGAGGCCGAGAAATCAAACGCATAGGGGTCCGCCTGGAATTGAAGCATCAGTCGAGGATTTCGGCCGAAACCGGTACGGATTCACCATGGGTTTGTTGCGAATCCGCGCCGTGAAGCACATGGAAACGTTCCAGCAGTCGGTACAATTTCCGCCGATGAATTCCCAACACGCGAGCACTTTTGGCCTTGTTTCCGTTCTCTCGCTCTAGAATATACAGGATATGAGCTTTGGCAACGTCGTCCAGGCAATCACTGGTTCCGCCACTGGCCGACAAGCGGTGTGGCAAATCGGTAGGGTGCGTTTTCCCCTCGTGGTGCAGAAGTTCGCGAGGCAAATCGTCGAGGGTGATTTCATCATTGTCGGCCAAAATGGTTGCCCGCTGAATCACATTGATCAACTCACGAACATTTCCGGGCCACGAATGTTCATTCATCGCTTGACGCGCCGCCGCATCGATCGACCATTCAACGGGCAAGAAGTAATCGATCAACTGATCCACATCGCTGCGGCGCTCGCGAAGAGGCGGCAAATGGACGGGCAAGACGTTGACACGATAAAAAAGGTCTTCGCGGAACGTCCCCTTCTTGACGTCGTCGGACAAGTCACGGTTGGTTGCGGCAATGATCCGCACGTTGACCTTTCGCTCTTTGTGGGAGCCGATCCGACGCATCGATCCGTCTTCCAAGACACGCAACAACTTCGGTTGTAGCGATAACGGCATCTCCCCAAGCTCGTCGATGAGAAGCGTCCCCCCATTGGCGACTTCAAACAAACCAGGCTTCTCCGAGGTCGCTCCTGTGAACGCCCCTTTTTGGTGCCCGAACAACTCGCTCTCGACCAACGTCTCGGGAAGCGCAGCGCAGTTGATCGTGACAAACGGTTGATCGGCCAAATGACTCGCCCGCCAAATGGCCTTGGCAACCACCTCTTTCCCCGTACCACTCTCACCACTGATCAGCACCGGCTTGTCGGTCGGCGCAATTCGCTCGATCCACTTCCCCACCCGTTGCATCGCATCGGAATCACCGACCAGCTTCGCGGTCGTTTGAGTGCGAGACAAAATGGCCTTGAGCTGCTTGTTCTCGCGGCGCAACATGCTTCGTTCGCGGGCTAGCTCGCAGTGATGCTCTAAATCACCGAGCGGGCACGGTTTGGTCAAGTAGTCACTTGCTCCCATCTTCATCGCTTGAACCGCCGATTCGATGGTCCCCTGCCCGGTCAAGATCACGACCTCCAAGTCGATACTGTCATCGCGAATACGCTGTAACAACTCGATCCCCGACATGCCGGGCATGTTCATGTCAAACACCCCCACGTCAAAATCATGTCGTTGGCAAATCGCCAAGGCCTCCGCACCACTGGCGGCGGCAACAACGTGGTGCCCTTTCCGCTGCATCCAACGTGCGCAGGAATCTCGAAAATCGTGATCGTCTTCCACCAATAGAATTGAGATTGATCTTTCCATCACCATCGCCCTTGCTCCACTTCGATGCGCATGTTTACCCGCAAATCCGCTACCTGATCAAGCAGACCGAGTGCCAAAGCGTCTTAACACCCAGAATAGCGGCATTTAAGGACCGATCGACCGGCCGGCGTGCGAAATGTCTCGCATTTAGACTCAGTGCGCGCGAATACGCACACTCATGCTTCTGGCAATTGGCTTGCCACGGCAACGGGTTGCAAGGGCAAAACGACGGTCACCCGGGTCCCCCGATCGACTTCGCTGCGAATCGAAATGGTACCTCCATGGACGCTGACAATTCTTTGGCAAATCGGTAGCCCCAAACCGGTTCCCGACTGTTTGGTGGTGAAGAACGGTTCAAAGCAGCGGGTTTCACTCGATGGCGGCATGCCAGGTCCATCGTCCGACAATTCAATCGATCGAACCGATTTGCCCACAAGGACCATGTCGGAAATGGAAACGCGCAGGGTCACGCCCGCAGGCGCCGCTGCCATCGCGTTTTCCATCACATTCCGAAACACCTGACTCATTCGATGTGAGTCACAGACCATCTCTGAATGATCACGTTGTTCGAAGAGGAGCCGATGCTTGGCACCTCGGTACTCACATAGCAAATTCTCAAAAGCGGATTCCACGAGTTTGGAGATCAAAACACGATCACGGCGCAGCAGGATCGGCGCGGCATACTGACGCACTTCCTCGTAGTTGTGTTGAAGGTCACCTAGCGAACGCCGAATTCGAGCAATCAAATCCAATTGTTCGCTCTGGTCTTCGAGGTCCAATTCCAACAGGTCCAAGCAGCCGCGTGCGCGTTGAAGTGCATTGCGGCTTTCGTGCGCGAGTCCCGTTACCATTTGGCCGATTGCGGCCAGCCGTTCGGCTTGGACCAGCTTGGTCTGGGCGTCATACAATTCGGTGATATCGGTCACGAGCCATACTTCGTGGTGATCGTAGCGGTGTCCGGCAATTCGCAACTCTCGCTGGACGCCATCTTTACGGACGATGGAAAGGACGCACTCCTCACGAAAGCCAGCCTCTTTGACCGCTTGGTACTTTTGCAAGCTGGCAGCATGATTTGGCCCACAGAGCACTCGAAACCAATCCCCCACGGTTCCAATCTCGATTGCTTGGTATCCTGTCAAGTACTCGACGGCACGGTTCACGAACAATGTTTGACGGTCCACATAAACGGCGCCGGCGGGCAAGTTCTCGACTAAGAATCGCATCCGGCTCTCGCTCAGTCGAAGCTCCTGTTGCACCCGATTCAAACGTTCTTCTTCGAGGCGGCGTCGCTCCGTTGCATCAAAAATGTTCGCCAAGACAAACAGCTCGCCATCGAGTTCGACGGGATGCAGACTGATGTCGACCGGAAAGACCTCTCCATTTTTTCGGTTGACATACAAATCACGTCTCGCTGCCATAGGACGTGGCTTGGGGCTCGCCAAGTAGCGTTCACGCTGTGCTTGATGCGAGGCACGTTTCTCCAATGGAATCAAATGTTCGATCGGCTTGTTGACAAGTTCGCCGGGATCGTAGCCAAACATGGCGTCCACAGCGGCATTGGCCATCACAATCTGGCCCTTGCGGTTGGCGATCAACAATCCAGCCGGCAAAGCCTCGAAGATCGACTGGAACAGTTTTTCATCACGATAAAGAGGATCAGAGAAACTCATGGCTGCTGACTTGATTCGGTAAGTTGCTTCCCGTGTTCCATGGAGCACCTGTGTTTCATTTGTCTATCTTAAAGGGTTGCGGTGCGGCGTGCACGACCGTTCGGTCCATTGTATTTTATCGGGGTGCATGCGTTTCAAAAGCAGACGGGCTCGGTACAATCGCGGGATGGCGTGATGGCACTCAGCACGCAATCCATTTTCAATCGTACAAGAAAGCCCACCATGAAAGCCCGCCTCTACCTCGTCTTTTTTGCCGCCGTCGCATTCGGGCTGCCGGCCAAAGCACAAGATGGCGATGTTGCCACTCCGCCGCCAGCAACCGGTGTCGCTGCCGATGCGGCGCCTGCGGCAGAACCGCCTTCGGATTCCCATACGGCTGCAGCCGAAGTGTTCTTGGAAGCCATGAACATGAAGGAAATGACGCAGGAAACAATCGATCAGATGCTGGAGATGCAGGTCCAGCAACAACCTCAGCTTGAAATGTTCAAGGACGTGATGAAGGGATTCCTACATAAGCACTTGTCCTACGATTCGCTCAAGGGTGAAATGATTGACCTCTACAAAACGGAGTTCACCGAAGAAGAGCTCAAGCAATTGACCGATTTCTATCGCACTCCGTTGGGAAAGAAGGCGGTCCAGAAACTGCCGATTCTTTCTGCGAAAGGTGCCCAAATCGGGATGCAACGGGTTCAAGCCAATATGGGCGAATTGCAACAAGCGATCATGGAACGCACGATGCAAATGCAAGGCGACGACCTGAAACCGACCGAGTGATCGGCCCCCGCGAGCTACTTCTTAGAAGCTGGGCCCGCTTTTGCCCTTGCAGCCATTTCCTCGACAAACCGCGGATCCCGTAACGGGTCGGCGGTTTCGCTTTCCCACTCGGCTAGCGCCGCGGTTAACCGAGTGCGGACGGCTGCCATCGAAGGCTCGCCAGCCACATTGTGCAGCTCCCAAGGGTCGGATTCCAAATCAAACAGCTCCCACTGTGGGGGGGCTGCCCAGTTCTGATAGGCACGTTCGAATTCGCTCTCGATGTATTTTGGGTCTCGCGGTTCGTCCATTCCTGGATCACCATCCATTCGAATCTGTAGCGGATTGCCTGGCAGTAGGTTGTGAATCAGTTTGTATCGGTCGTCACGAATCGCCCGCCGGGGAAAAAACGGCGTCAGCCCGTGCGAGTGAAACTCCGCTGCCAAGTAGGGACGCCAATCGGATGTGTCGCCCGCGACAGGTTTTCGAAGCGAATGCCCGTGCATCGGTGTTGGCAGCGGGGCACCCACGGCGTCGAGAACGGTGGGGACGATATCGACGGATGAAACCATCGCATCGCTCACGATCGGCTTGCTGACACCCGGCCAGCGGACGAAGAAGGGGACTCGCAACCCCGCCTCGTAGCAGGTTGTCTTCCCTCTGGCGAATGGCGGGCCATGATCACCAAGAAACAGAACCAACGTGTCTTCGGAGTGGCCAGATGATTTGAGCTTCGCCATCAGCATCCCGATTCCCGCATCCAGCCGATGCACCGCGTTGTAGTAGCCAGCGATTCGGTCGAGATGCTGCGGCGCACGGTAACCTTGAAAGGGAAATGGCCGCACGTCCTTTCCGGTCAAAACTGTCACCGGCTGCCCTTCGACCTGGTCTTGAAAGAACCAAGGGCCCTTGCCTTGATTCCGCTCCCAATGCGGGTCCGAATAATTGATCATCAAAAAGAACGGTTGGCTCGATGCCCCAATGAACTCGGCCGCTGTGTTGGCAACGCTCGCGACGTCGCGTGTATTGGCTTTCCCTCGGAACGACCAGTGGAAGGATGACTCGGGTGCAACGTGCAGCTTGCCAATGATGCCGGTTCGGTATCCCTCTTGGGCCAATCGATTCGGAAGGGTTGCATCGCGAAATTGGCGGTGCAGTGAGTAGCCGCTGTTGGTCAACGCGTATTGCCCGTTGGTATGCGGATAAAGTCCAGTGAACATCGCACTGCGTGATGGGCTGCAGGATGCTTGGGCGACATAGGCCACGTTGAATCGGGTCGAGTCCGCTGCGAGTGCATCCAAATGGGGCGTGACCGCGACCGGATCACCGTAACACCCAAGCTGTAACCCCAGATCATCGCTGGTAACCAGCAGCACATTGATCCGATTCTGTGACGAAGCGGACGATGCGCTGAGCAGAAGTCCCAACAGCAACGACGCGATGGATAGCAGCCTGGGATGAAAACGAGCCATTTGAGGAAACCGTTCTATTGGATGTCGTTAGGAACCATTGAACCCGAAAAAAAATCTGAACCCGAAAAAAAATCGAGTGAAATACAGTCTGACACAAAGCAGGCGTGGCATGCCGCCTCAATCGCGGCAAACCCCTCTCCTGCGACACGATGACGCAGGAAGGGGTCGGTGCATGACACAGGACAGAGACCGTGAATTGCTGGAAAATCCCCTTTAAAGCAAGGATAGATGCAGTTTTTCTCTCAAAAATCGAGAAAGGTGATTGATTTCTTTCAAAAATGAGAGAAAACTATCATTATTGGAGTTTATGAGCTTTAGGTAAGAGGCGGGGTATCCTGGATGGTGAAGACGAAATCACGTCGCGATCGCCTTCGTAGTGTTATTCAATCTCGCGGCTTCGCAGCGTTGGGGGAATTGGCCGAGTCCTTTGAGGTGAGTGAATCGACGATCCGGCGGGACCTGGAGCAATTGGAGCATTCAGGCGATGCGCGGCGGACACACGGTGGCGTCTTTTGGACAGGCAATCCGTCCACGATGCGGGTGTTCGGCGACCGGCGTGACACGATGTGGGCCGCGAAGAGTTCGATTGGACGGATCGCAGCCGAGTTGGTGGAGGACCACGACACCATTTTACTTGACGGCGGTAGCACGACCTACGAGCTGGCGCGGCACTTGGTCAAGCGACCGTTGCAGGTGGTGACCAACAGCTTGCCGGTTGCTCATTTGCTGAGTTCGAGCGAGTCGATTGATTTGATCATGGTTGGCGGAAGCGTTCGAGGGCGAACGGCGGTGGCCATCGGGCCGATGGCCGAACAGGTGCTCCACACGTTGAACGTGGCAAAAGCGTTTTTATCGGTCGCAGGAATTACCGAGCGAGGCTACTTCAACAGCGACATGATGTTAGTGGAAAGTGAAAAGTCAATGATTACGGCCGGCGACCAAGTGATTGTGGTCACCGACAGCAGCAAGTTCGGGAAAGTCAGTTTGAGTCGGATATGCGGTTTGGGTGAAGTAAACGCCGTGGTGACCGACTCTGGGATCAATTCTCAGTGGAAACAGCGATTGGAAAACGAGGGTGTCGGATTAGTCTTGGCATCAACCCCCAGTTCTTTCAGTCGCACCAAACAAGACGAGAGCAAAGAAACAGAATGACCTTTACCATTGAACGTAGTCAAATCGAAGGGTTGGTGCGAAGTGCGATTCGCGGCTCGCTCGCAGCCTCCTCCGCACCGCAATCGGCGTCGAAGACGCTTGCCGGGTTCCAGCCACCGGGTTGGGTGGACGGCAAACCAAACTTGCGTGTCAGCATTTCGGCACGTCACGTTCATTTAACCGACGAACACGTCGAAATGCTGTTCGGCGCTGGCAGCAAATTGGAGCCTGACAAGGACCTTTATCAGGACGGGTTCTACGCCGCCAAACAAACGGTGATGGTGGTTGGCCCACGGCGGCGGATGTTACCGAATGTTCGTGTGCTCGGTCCAACGCGACCGTTTAGCCAAGTCGAATTGGCGTTGACCGATTCGATTTCGCTCGGCATTGACGCGCCGGTTCGTCACAGCGGCCATGTCCATGACACGCCGGGCTGTGTTTTGGTTGGTCCTGCGGGAACGGTGAAGCTCGATCAGGGTGTCATTCGCGCCGCGCGGCATGTCCACATGAATTTTGCGGACGCGGATCACTACGGTGTCAAGAACAGTGACAAGATGCAGTTGGTGGTGAAGAGCAAAGAATGCAGCGTCATTTTTGATGATGTATTGGTCCGGGCCGACGAGGCCGCCAAACTTGAAGTGCACATTGACACCGACGAAGGCAACGCATGCAACCTTGAAGCTGCGATGGAAATTCTTCTTCGCAAGGACGACTGCGGATGCCAGAAAAAGTAAGTACGTCAGGCTCGAAGGCTTGATGGATGATCCCCCCCCTTTTCCTCTTTCCCTAAGGCATAGCTCCTATGGCAAAAGTAAGTGAAGCACTCGGCATGATCGAAACGAAGGGCTTTATCGCTCTCGTGGAAGCTTCCGATGCAATGATGAAGGCCGCCAATGTTCAGTTCCTCGGTTGGGACAAAGTTGGTAGCGGTTTGGTCAGCGCGTTCGTTACCGGCGACGTTGCAGCAGTCAAAGCGGCAACCGATGCCGGTGCGGCAGCAGCAGGTCGGCTTGGCGAAGTGATGTCGGTCCAGGTAATCCCACGACCACACGAAGACCTCGGCAAGGTGTTGAGAGTCGGCGCTGCGGCGGCAAAGAAGTAGTCCAGACTTTCTGACGACAAAGACAAACACAGAAACCTTTCATACAGCAAAAGAAAAATACAATGAACGATGCAATTGGTTTGATTGAAACCAAGGGATTGTTGGCACTCGTCGAAGCAACCGATGCGATGGCCAAGGCGGCAAATGTACAAATCGTCAAGCGAGTCGATATTGGTGGCGCTTACGTCACCACGATTGTCAGCGGAGACGTTGGTAGCGTTCGAGCCGCAGTCGAAGCCGGTGCGAACGCAGCGGCTCAGGTAGGCGAGCTTGTGGGTAGCCACATCATCGCTCGTCCTTCGGAAGGATTGTCGCCGGCTTTTTTGGGCTAGACCGGACGGCCGTGCAAACGGACCTCCCGGCTCCTGCGGATCCAACAACGGTAGCGAATTCCATCACCCTCACTGACAGCGATTCACACGTGCTCGTTCTGGTAGCTAATCTCGGTTCGACTAGCTTTAAGTATCGGCTCTACGACATGGCCGATGAGCGATGTTTGGCGCGCGGTGCCGTCGAGCGGATCGGCGATGCCGAAAGCAAATGCACGGCATCGATCGGTGATTGGTCGGACGAGCGAACGATGTCGGTTCCCGATCACGGGGTTGCCGTCGAAGCTTGTTTGACGCAATTGACGGATCCGGATCATGGTGCGATTTCGGATGCGTCCGAAGTGGCGGCCATTGGGTTCAAGGCGGTCCACGGTGGCCGGTTGTCGGGCGTTTTTCGTGTCGACGATGACGTGTTGGACGCGATGGCTGAGATGAATGCTGCTGCGCCAGCACACAATCCACCCTACATCGCCGCGATGAAAGCGATGCGAAGCCGCTTCGATTTACCGTTGGTGGCTGCTTTTGAGACCAGTTTCCATCAAACGATTCCGGCTGCCAGGAAAGAGTACGCGATCCCGCGAAAATGGGCCGACGAGTTGCATCTACGCAAATGGGGATTCCATGGCGCAAGCCATCGGTACATTGCCACGCGAAGTGCGGAACTGCTCGGTCGTAGCGACGCCCGGGTGATTTCCTGTCATCTCGGGGGAAGCAGTTCGTTGACCGCGATCGAAAGTGGTCAAAGCGTGATGACGACGATGGGGATGACGCCACAGACCGGATTGCCTCAGAACAATCGCGTTGGCGACTTCGATCCCTTCGCCTTGCCATTGATCATGCAGCGCACCGGGATGACGCTTGACGAGACGCTTGCACATTTGGCCAGCCAAGGTGGGCTGCTCGGGTTGAGTGGTCGGAGCGGTGATATCCGTGATTTGCGGGAAGCGGCCGCAGCAGGGGATGCGAATTCGCGATTGGCACTCGATGTGTTTGTCGAAGAAATTCGTCGGCATCTTGGCGGCATGATGGTCGCACTCGGTGGCGTGGATGCCATCGTGTTCACGGCAGGCATTGGCGAAAACGATAGCGAGCTTCGCGAGGCGGTTTGTGCTCGGCTCGAGGCGTTCGGGATTGTTATGGATCCGATCGCCAACAAAGCGGTCGAAGGAGAATCAACCTTCCACGCGGATTCCAGTCGCACACAATTGTGGGTGATTCCGACAAACGAAGAGATTGTGGTCGCGCGGCAAACCGTTGCGGTGCTGCAACAAACGCCGTCATGAAAACAAACGTAAGGCGGCGCAGCCGCAAGTGTCGCCCTGCCACACGCGGAAGAAGCTGTCGTACGTTTACAGAAACCTGCCTAAGAACTGATGTAGGCTAAACATGTTTATTGCACGAGTCACCGGATCGGTCGTTAGCACTCAAAAGGTGCAAACGATGACGGGCCATAAGTTGCTCGTCGTGGAACCGTATCGTCTTGAAAATGCCAAACGTCAGTCGCTTGAATCCACCGGACGCACGTTTGTTGCCGTCGACACGATTGGTGCGGGCGAAGGCGAGTACGTTTTGATCACCCAGGGCAGCAGTGCTCGACTGACGCCCGAAACGAAAACATTACCGATCGATGCGGTCATCATTGGCATCATCGACACGGTTCACATCGATAAAAACAGTGTCTACAACCGAAATGATTAACCATGCAACTCGATGAATCCCTAATTCGAAGTGTCGTCGCTCAGGTCTTGGCTGAAGTTGGACCGATTCCGCCGAAACCTGGCGTGGACCCCAATTGCGGTTGCCCGTTACCCAGTGCCAGCGGGACGGCGGGACAAGCCAGCGGTGGCCAGTACGGCATCTTTTACGACGCGGCCTCCGCGGTGGCTGCGGCGCGCAAAGCATTTGAGCAATTGCGTAGTCGAACCTTGGAAGACCGTCGTCGAATCATTGACATCATTCGGCGGATCGCGATTGACAATTGCGAAGAGCTCGGCTTGATGGAGATGGAGGAGACCAAGATTGGTCGCCCTGTCCACAAGATTGAAAAACTGAAAACCCTCGGTGAACGATCCCCCGGTGTCGAATTTTTGGAATCGAAGTGTTTCAGCGGTGACTATGGGTTGGCTGTCATCGAACGATCGCCGTTTGGCGTGATCGCTGCGATCACCCCTTCGACTCATAGTTTGCCGACGATCACCGGTAATGCCGTCAGCATGATTGCAGGTGGAAACGCGGTCGTGGTGAATCCACATCCGTCGGGCAAAAAGGTCGCAGCGGAGGGCGTTCGGCGCTACAACCAAGCGATTGCCGAAGAGGTTGGGATCGACAACCTGATTTGTGTCATTGCCGAGCCGACACTCGAAAGCGCGGACCAGTTGTTCGCTCATCGCGATGTTGCCTTGATCTGTGTCACGGGTGGACCCGCCGTAGGTCGTGCGGCACTCAACAGTGGCAAACGGGCGATCGTTGCAGGACCGGGAAATCCCCCCGTGGTTGTTGACGAGACGGCCGATTTAGACAACGCAGCTCGTTGTATCATTCAAGGCGCAGCCTACGACAATAATTTGCTTTGCATCGCGGAAAAGGAAGTGTTCGTCGTCGAAAGCGTATTTGATGACATGATGACGGCGATGAAACGAGCCGGTGCGGTTCAGCTCAATCGTGAACAGATTCAAACGTTGACGAGCAAAGCGATCGCTCAAGTGGGTGATGATCATCATGATGTCGCCGCAAAGGACTTCATCGGAAAAGACGCCAAAGTACTGGCCCAGGCAGCCGGCGTCTCGGTGCCCGACGATTGTGAACTGATCTTCGGCGAAACCGACGAGAATCATCCCTTTGTATCGGTCGAGCAAATGATGCCCTTCGTGCCATTCGTTCGCGCTACGGATGTCGATCACGCGATCGCGATGGCCAAAGAGGCGGAGCACGGGTTCCGTCATACGGCAATCATCCATTCGCGAAACGTTCATAACATGACCAAGATGGGACGCGAACTCGATACGACGCTGTACATCAAGAACGGTCCTTGCATGGCAGGGCTCGGGCTTGGTGGCGAAGGCTATCTGTCCTTCTCGATCGCTGGTCCAACCGGCGAAGGCGTAACGACTCCAACCACCTTCACTCGAGAGCGCCGATGCAGCATGATCGGCGAGTTGCGAGTGGTATAGAGGCTGACGCGAACACGGAGATGCCTCCGTTTTGCGAGTCGCTATCAGTGAAAAGAAATAAACTATGCAACCAGCGATTGTTCTCGGGTCCGCTCGCGCCACGATCAAGCACGCGAGCTTGTCGGGGCAACGGTTGGTGGTGATTCAGCCAATCGGAAGTGACGGGACACCCGATGGTCCACCGCTGATTGCCGTCGATGGGCTGGGGTGTCGAAAGAACGATCGCGTGATTGCAACCAGTGATGGCTCCTACGCACGGGAAGTCACCCAGCATCAGAATACTCCGGCGCGATGGAGCGTCGTCGGGATCATTGATGAGTAAGATTGACCGAAACATGACTCAACGTAACAACGAATCGCAACTCGACGCCGCCTGGATGGCCAGCATCGTACGGGATGTGATTGCGCGGTTGCAAACGGAACCGTCACAACCGGAACAGTCACAACCGGAACATGCAGAGGATTTGACCGATCATCGTCTGGTTACCGTGGCTTCGATCGAACAAGTCATCGCAGCCGGGAAGAGCGAAATTAGAATTGGAAAGCGGACCGTGGTGACTCCTGCGGCTCGTGACGAAGCGGTTCGTTTCGGCATCGCATTGGTGGCTGGTAGCGACAAACTCAAACAAGCTGTCTCGCCGACCGTGGCGGGACTTGAAATTTCAGACAGCCAGAACGGCGGTCGCGATGATCTGATTGCCGGACAACTTGCTCGCCGAAACGTGATCGGTTCGGCAAGGATCGTCGTCACCGATACGCCAGCATCCGATGTTTATCGGTTGTGCTGCGAGAAGCAGCGAGCCGTGATGGTGGCCGATACCCATTCGGTTGATCGATTCGCAGCAGAGTTTTCGCCCTCCGTTTGGGTGTTGGACATGATGCAATTGAATTTGATCGCTGCGGTGAATGTCGCCCAACGGATTTTGGTTCGAAAGGCAACGGAAAAACCATGAAGATTGCTCGCACGATCGGTACCGTCACGCTTTCGCGTTTCCATCCTTCGATGGGCGCGTCACAACTGCGCTGCGTCGAAGTGGTTGAATCGATTGACAAACTTGACACCGATCCACTCGGCGGTGAGACGATCGTCGCATGGGATTTGTGTGGTACAGGGATCGGTGACTTGGTCGCATTGGCCGAAGGCCCCGAAGCGGCTCAGCCCTTTGTGCCGGACGTAAAGGTGGTCGACGCCTCGATTGTGGCGCTGCTCGATAAAATTGACTTAGAATAAAACTCGTTTCATTATCAAGAAAGGGAATCATGCAAAATCTGCATAAAATCAAGCAAGAAATCTGTGACATCGGGCGTCGTATCTACACTCGCCAATTCGCGGCGGCCAATGATGGGAACATCACCGTTCGCGTGAGCGAAAATGAAGTCCTTTGTACACCGACGATGCACTGCAAAGGTTTTTTGAAACCCGAAGACATTTCATTGGTCGACATGACTGGCAAACAAATCGCCGGCATCAAACCGCGCAGCAGTGAAGCATTGTTGCATCTCGAAATCTACAAACAGCGGGCCGACGTCAAGAGCGTCGTGCATTGCCATCCGCCGCATGCAACCGCATTCGCGATTGCTCGTGAAGCGATCCCACAATGTGTTTTACCCGAGGTCGAGGTCTTTCTCGGTGATGTCCCGATCACCCAATACGAAACCCCTGGTGGCCAAGCCTTTGCCGATACGATACTGCCGTTTGTTGACAAGACAAACGTCATGGTTTTGGCCAACCATGGCACGGTTAGCTACGGCGAATCGGTCGAGCGAGCGTATTGGTGGACAGAGATTCTGGACGCCTACTGCCGGATGTTGATGTTGGCCAAACAGCTTGGAAATGTATCGTATCTCAGCCAAGACAAATCACAGGAATTGTTGGAGCTGAAACAGAAGTGGGGATATAGCGATCCACGCAATACACCCGAGTATAAGAACTGCGACATTTGTGCGAACGATATCTTCCGCTCGTCCTGGGCTGAAACGGAGGTGGACCGCCGAGCATTCCCAGCACCTCCGGCGAAGGCAACGAGCAGCAACGGTAGCGCCGCTTCGGGCGGAATGGATGAAGAAAAGTTGGTGAAGTTGATTACCGACGAAGTCATCCGTCAAATGCAGAAGTAGAAACATCGGACGAGTCATTCGTGTCGGTCCGGTGTCGCTCAGGCATACAGGGGCCCGGCCCACAACAGGAAGAACTTCTTATGAAGGTAGCGATTATTGGCGGTGGCGGATTGGTTGGTTCGTGTGCTGCGTATGCACTTCAATGCGGCGGCCAAGTCCGTGAAATCGCGTTGTTGGATGTCAACCAAGAATTGGCGGTTGGCCAAGCACTCGATCTACAGCATGGTGGCCCGAGCGTTGCCGATCAAACCATCGTTGGCGGCGGTTACGAGCAAATTCCCGACAGTGATGTCATTTGTATCACTGCGGGACTGCGTCGTAAGCCGGACGAGTCGCGGTTGGATTTAATCAACCGCAACACCGACCTGTTCGTCCAAATTCTCAAAGACGTCAAGGCCGCGGGTCCAAAGCCGTCGGCAATCGTTTTGGTCGTCAGCAATCCGGTCGACATTCTGACCTACGTAGCCGCGAAGATGCTCGATTTGCCGGTCAATCAAGTGATTGGTTTGGGGACTCAGCTGGACACGATCCGTTTTTGTTCCTTGATCGCCCAGCAACTCAATGCGCCGCCGACCCAAACGAAGGCGTTGATCCTTGGCGAGCATGGCGAGACGATGGTGCCGATTTGGAGCAGTGCAACCATTGGCGGGTTGCCCCTCGATAAGTTCTCGGGCTGGAATCATGGTGTTGCCAACCAAGTTTTCACTCGGACACGCGGTAGTGGCGCCGAAGTGATCAAACGTAAAGGTGGAGCTGGCTTTGCCGTGGGGATCGCGATCCGCGACTGCATTGACGCCATCGCGCTGGACCGCCGCTGCATTTTGCCGGTGAGCAGCGTCCAAGACGGATGCTACGGCATTCGCGACGTCTCGCTGTCGGTTCCGACAGTGATCGGACGCACTGGTGTGATGCGTCGTATTGAACTCGATTTGTGGCCAAAAGAAATTCAGGGCATTCGGGCAAGCGGGACTGCGCTGCGAAATACGCTTACTAAGGTAATGGAGCGAATCGGCTAACGCGGCGTTGCCGCGACGGGTCTTGAAACGCTTCGTATTGACGGATGCAACTGCACCAAGAGGAGGTCGCTTGGCTGTCTCCTGAGTCGGTCAAGATCGCATCATGCCTCAGGACGGGGTGATCAGGATTGCGGGAAAACGCGTGTAACGGCTGCGTAACTTGTCACCTGTCACTCCTTCCCGGGGCATGGCGTTGTTTCGTCTGCGGATGAGCGCCAGTCGCGGGCTCGGGCGTGTACCGATTTCAAGTCAACCGCCGCGACCGCGTGATCATGGACGTCGTCGATCGATGTTAAGGAGCCAACATGGATACTTCTTTCACTCTACGTTCACCTTCCGTCGACGGGTTGCGCGGACGCTTGAAACACAGAGGCACAGAGGAACAACGAGCCGATCCTCCGTGCTTTCTCCTTGGACCGCGTGTTCTCTGTGGTGCGCCCCTTTTCTTCCTGGGGTGATGGGTGACGGGGCGTCACGGCAAATCGCGAAGCCGCTTCGACGATCGACCGGATGCCTGAGTCTGCAGAAAGGACCGCCACGGAAACCGGGGCGTCTACCTCCGTGCTGACCTAAACGCTAGTGCGTTGTCCAGATTAAAAACTAGGGTGAGACTGGACGGCTCGCGCCGTTCCGCTACAAGTTTTAGCGGTATTGGGCGCGAGCCCTCCGGTCCCTCGAACCCTAAAATTAAGCTTCCTTAGAAGAATCTGTGGGTGAATTTTGGCTCAGGCAGCGCGGCAAGGTTGTGATAGAGCGCTGTTTCGTAAGCTTCTTGGGTGCGAAAACCGTAGGATTTTCTGGTAATCAGTTTTAGCTTGTTGTTAAAGCCTTCTACAACGCCGGATGACAACGTCCCTCCGGCTCGAAACCAGTTCAGCAGCAATTCGCGTTTCTTGCGGAGCGTCTTGGCTAAATCCTTCATCGGATCGATTTTGCTTCTCATCGCGCGCGTACACCAAGCATCAAGAAACTTACCTGCCGATGCATGACGTGAAAACGGTCCAGGATACGAATCGCGTGAGGGCCCTTCTTGGCAATCACTTTCAAGTACGCCTGCCACATGTCACTGCAAACAATTGGATGTCTGTTCTCCTTCCTATTGAGGATTGCCCAGTCAAACGGGAGGCAGGCTCTGCTGCGGAGCAACCTACCGAGAGATAACTGGGCCAGGAAGGGAAATGTTTCGGCTCATCCGACGGAAGCACGCGGAACCCAGACTCGAGGTTTTTTGGAGGTATGGCTCCGGTGTCCAATGATCTCTTCGAAAAGAGTCCCCAACGGACGGTCGTCCGCCGGGAACCGGTAGCACCCTTGGCGCACCGTCGACCGGGATATCCCTTGTCAAGTTGCACCTCTGCAGAGCTCCACTCCGTTTCTCCCGGCAACTGCACGATAACAAGTGAAAATAGCTCCTGCCAGCAATGATGGGACACCGGAGAGATGCCTCGAAAACCTCCTGCGCACGCTTCCGCCGGATGAGCCAGAGTTTCTCGCTGGGAAAGGGTCGAACGAGCGTGTCTTTCCGGGATTTCTGTTTGGGCTTCGAGATGGAATGACGCTGAACACCTTCTTTCTGCCCTGAAATGCCTTAAAAAACCGGGGGATCGGAATGAAGATGGCAAAAAGCTACCCACCCATTGCGTGGGAGAGCCAAATGGTTTGGATGAGCCCTTTCCGCGGAGCGCCGAGCGAGTGTTTGAGCACCGGCAAAGGCACTCCAAATCACCGATCCCTTGTGCCCCATTTTCGATGGTTTTCACCCACTAATTCGTCCGAGGAGCCAAAATTAAAGATTGACAAAACGCTAGGTCGATGCCATCAACCGAGTCGCGGGATCAACGATTGTGTTGTCCAGTTCGATATGGTCGGCTTCCGCATCGGCGGGATGGGTGTTCAGCGTGATGAACCACCACAAACAGATTCCCGCAATGGCGACGCAGGCGACCAGCCACAACGGTTGATACTGGGGGCCTTCGGCGGTCGTATGAAACATCATCGAGGCTCCGCCCCATTGGCTGTTGGCGATTCGCCCCATCGATACCGACAAGGCATTGTTGGTCAAGTGCAGCAAGATTCCGGGCAGCACACTGCCGGTTCTCAGCGCGATGAAACCGAGCAGCAGCCCCATCACCGTTGCTGCAATCGACTGTTGCAGCACTCCATGCGAGATGCCGAACAGGATCGCGGTGACCACGACCGCACGCACAGCGTTTTTTCCTCGTTGCAGCCCACCGAAAATGAAACCGCGAAACGCGAGTTCTTCACAGACCGCAGGAACCAAAGCCATCAGGAAGACCACCGATAGCCATGGCGCCGTGGTGATTTGCTCGGCAAAGGGCTTCATTGCGGCCGCCGCCTGTTCGCTAACCGGGTACATCTGGTTGATCCACGACGCCAGCGTGACATAGAGGGGGTGTAGTGAAGCGCCAAGCAGCACGGCTAAGGGCAACGTCGGCCAGTAAGGCATGCGAATCCGCAGACTCTTTCTCAATGACGTGGTCAAGACCGTTGCCATCAAGAGCGTCGGAGCCAAAATCATGCCAATCTGCGGCATCAATACCAATTGAGCGATACCAGAAAAGGTGGTTGGCATCTCGGTCACCGCCAGCTTTCCGAAGAACAAAGCAACCAAGATGATCGCACCACATGCGATCGCTTGGCCTGGAGTTGCCGCCGTTTGCCGATCTCGCCATAGATGACGCACCCAATGACGTAGCTCCCACTGGTCGTTGCCACCAAACAGCACCGACTCGTCTTCAAATTGTTTGTGTGCCCATTTTGCAGCCATCCATAAACAGACTCCGGTGACGACCGCGACGATCGGCAGATGCCACAACGCCAAGACGTATTGGCCTTCCACCAAGGCGCGCACCAGCAGGAACATCCCGGTTACGGGAATCAAGCTGGTCCCGGCTGTCAACGAGGTGCCCGGCAACATCGGCAACATCACCAGCGGTAACGTGACCATCATCAACGGCATCAAGTAGTATTGTCCCTCTTTACTGCTACGGGCCATCGCGGCAACGGCGAGTGCCAGAGCGCTAAATAGGGCCGACAATGGGACGAGGGCGACGAGTAACCAGAGCATCGGAGCCATGGGTGGTGCGCCAATCGTATTGTCGACGCTGCCGATTCCAATTTGTCGAAAGACAAACGAGCTGGTCACGAGCATGCTGCTCGCATTCAAGATCGCCGTCATCATGCTGAACGTCGTGACGGTCGCCAACTTGCCCATCACAATTTCGGATCGCAGGGCAGGGCTGCACAGCAAGGTTTCGAGTGTTCCACGTTCTTTCTCACCGGCGACCAAGTCGATCGCGGGATAGAAAGCACCGGTCATGGCCCAGACCAACATGATGAACGGCAGCAATTTGCTCCACAGCGCCGCTTCCCGTGTTCGTTCGGGTGCGATATCGACGTCGGACAACCGGAAGGGTTCAATCGCGTCAAGATCGACGCCGGAGCTGGCTAAACGATCACGAATCCACCCCCCACGCCATGTGTTCAGCACTCCCGTCACACGGTCACGTGCTACCATCGATTGATCCGACGCGACGTTGTACAGCAACCGAATCGATGCGTCTTGGTCGCTGAGTCGATGCTTTGGCTCGGCAAAGGCCGGGGGGACCATGACCACACAATCAAACAATCCATTGCGAACCCAATCGCTGGCGCGCTCGGCGACCGTATGGTCGGTGATCACATCCTTCCATCGATAGGTCACCACGCGCAGTTGCTGTGCATCCGGAGCGAGATCCGCTGCGAAGGCGTCTTCGGATACCAATGAGGGAACATCGGGCAAGTGCTCGGTTCCCACCACGCAAACACTGGTGGGATGCTGCTGAGTGAACTGCGCGATTTGTAACAGTAGGGTTCCAACGATCGGATACAGCAAGATCGGTAAGACCGCGATCGTGAACAACGTTCGGCGATCACGAAGTTGGTCTCGCATCTCACGGGCGTAAATCAGCCAGATTGCCGACAGACGTGGCCGACCGGCAAGCTTGGCCGCACGTCGTTTTTGTTTCGCCGTTTGCGGCGGGTCGTAGAGGGGGTTGCTCATGCTGACGCTCCACAGGTTTGATCGTTGTCCCGTTCGCAGTCAACGCGTTCGCAGTCGCCCCGTTCATGGTCGCTTAGCAGGCCGAAAAACAGTTCTTCAAAATCTTCTTGTCCATGCCGCTGGCGAAGTGCTTCGAGCGTGCCGCTATCGAGGATTTTTCCGCGGTGCATGATCGCGATTCGGTCGCACAATCGTTCGACTTCGCTCATGATGTGCGTTGAAAAAATCAAGCATTTCCCACATTCCCTCAGGTCACGGATGACCGACAATAGATTCCTCGCAACCATCACATCCAGTCCAAGTGTGGCTTCGTCGAACACCAACACGGGCGGATCGTGGACCATCGCGCGTGCGATCGAGACCTTTTGTTTCATGCCCGTCGACATTTTGCCGCCGGGAACGTCGCGAAAGTCGTTCATGCGCAATTGGGAGAAAAGTGTTTCGAGACGCTCGGCGAGAACGTCTCGGGGCATCCCGTGTAAGCGGCCAAAGTACTCCACCATCTCCCATGCGGTCATTCGGTCGTACATGGCCGTGTTGTTACTGACGAAACCGATCCGCCGTCGAACTTCCGCTGGGTCGATCCCGACGTCGTAACCTGCCACGTTGGCGATACCGGATGTCGGGGTGAGCACGGTGCTGAGGATTCGTAGGACCGTCGTTTTGCCCGCACCATTGGGGCCAAGCAGACCAAAAATCTCCCCAGATCCGACGGTGAAGGAGACTCCATCGACGGCCGCGAAAAGGCCTCGATGCAGATCCTCGTAGTGCTTGGTCAGATGCTGGACTTGAATCATGAGCGACCGAACGGGGACTCAGGTGTGACAATGGGGATGGGCGTCGGTCGGCTACGGTGCCACCGACCTGGCTGTCGATCTCTTGGACGCGTCCGGCGCGAGACCGAACCTATAGGATCGTAGCCCCGAATATCCTGTAGGGGAAACCGCCAAACTGCCATCGACGCACAAACCAGCAAACGATCTGAGACCGGGCCTTAATCCTTCACTCTAAGCCTTACAACCGGACCGGTAACGGCCGACAGCGACTGGATCTCTTCGGTTGCGGTTCGCGCGGCACCTTCTGCCGCCGCATGGGTCATGATGACCAAGGGGACGGTTCCGGATGGCGGTCCGCTGTCGTCCGCGTTGCCGTTTTCGGGTTCGTGTTGAATCACCGACGCGATCGAAATCTTGTGCTTGGCTAGGACCGCCGTGATGGCCGCCAAGGTGCCGGGATGGTTCGCGACATTGAGCCGGAAATAACATCTTCCCACCAGCGTGTCGGCTTCGCGTTGCTTAACCCGTGGAGGTTGATCGGTCGAGAAATATTCCAGCGTTTGGAAGGTCAACTTCGTTCGCCCCACGGCGGTATCGATCAGGTCCGCGGCCACAGCCGAAGCGGTCGGCATCTGACCAGCGCCAAGTCCATGGTAGAACACGGGACCGACCGCATCCCCAATCACTCGGATGGCATTGTAGGCGTCGCGGACTTCGGCCAAGGGGGTGCCAATTCGGACCAACGTCGGGCCGACCGACAATTCCAGCCCGTCATCCGCTAAGTTGGCCAAGGCCAGCAGCTTGATGCGATAGCCCAGTTGGCGGCTGAAACGCAAGTCATCGGGGTCAAGTCCATCAATGCCGACTCGCGGGATGTCTGCCCAATTCACCGTCGCGCCGAAAGCCAAATGGGCCAGAATCGATAGCTTTTGGGCCGCATCGGTGCCATCGACGTCCATCGTCGGGTCGGCTTCTGCGTAACCCAGTTGTTGGGCACGGCGAACGACATCTTCATACGAGGCGCCTTTCTCGTCCATCTGGGTCACGATGAAGTTGCTGGTGCCGTTCAAAATCCCTTCGAGTTTGCAAATCTGGTTGGCCGACAAACATTGGCTCAGATTGGCAATGATCGGGATCCCCCCCGCGACAGCGGCCTCGAACGCGATACTGCGTCCCAGTTCTCTCGCCCGGGTAAAAAGCTCGGGGCCGTGTTCGGCCAACAAGGCCTTATTGGCGGTCACGATATCCTTGCCCGATTCGAGCAAACGCAACATGATCGTTCGGGCGGGTTCCAGCCCACCAATCAGCTGGGCGACCACCTGGATATCGGGGTCGTTGATCACATCATCGATGGAATCGGTCACGATTCCGGATGGCAAATCAACATCGCGCGGTTTGGACAGGTCTCGAACGACCGCCTTTTTCAGCCACAACGTCCGCCCAGCGTGACGCGCCGTGCGATCTCCGTGGTCCAAAAGCAAGCGGGCAACACCGGTGCCAACGGTCCCGAGTCCAACGATAGCTACATTTGTTTTTTCCATGCCTTCAAATGTTAATCACCGCGACGGGGCAAGACGAGTGGTCGCAGTTGGAAAGCCCAAACCATCGCGTTTTGTGGCATGAAACATGCGGTTGCCTTGTAGGGATGTCCGGGAAAGCAGCCATTTTGGCGGTGCTGGACTAGATTTTTCAGCAATGGGTTGCTCTAATCTTTTGCTTACTTACTTAACACCTGCAGGTTTGAAACTTGGGAAAGAAAGAAGAGGCCTTCGAAGTCGAAGGCACGGTAACACAGGCTCTCGCGAACACGCGTTTTCGGGTTCAATTAGAAACCGGTAGCGAGGTGATGGCGCACGTTGCTGGCCGGATGCGGAAGCACTTTATCCGTATCGTTCCGGGTGATAAGGTGCGGGTCGAGTTGTCGCCTTACGACCTGACAAAGGGTCGGATCATTTTTCGAGAACGCTAAACTCTTACAGCGACCATTGCCCTTGGATGTGATCGTGCGATCACTCCCTTCTTTCTCAGGGCCTTTCAGCGACCACAGCTGACCCTCTCGGATGGCAAAATCCAACGGGTTGTTGGTTTCTTGCATCGCGGTGAAACTATTCTCGGTTTTGTCGGGTAATTTAACTAGACACACGCCTGCAGCTTGAGGTCGTTTACCGATCGATTGGCTTCACGCTTTTCTCGTATCTCCCTAAGGATGGTTCAAACATGCTTCTCAATCGCAACCGTGTTTCCAGTCACTTTGTATTGGGCGTCGCGGTGACATTCGCCTGCCTCGTTCAAGGCATTGGGACGCCGCCTCTCGATGCTCAAGATTCACTGCCAGCGAGATCGGGTGGTGCGGCGGTAGCCAGTGCAACCGATCCCGTGGTCGTTGTGACGATCGGATCGGTCAACAAGTTGATGCAAGACGTGAACTACATCACCGGCGTGGTCGGCCAGCCTCAGGTTGGCGGCATGTTCGCGATGATGGCCGGTACGTTTACGCAAGGCATCGACATGAATCAACCGATCGCGGTCGTGGTTCCACTTGTCAACGGTTCGCCGGAACCGATTGCCTTGCTTCCCACTGCGGATGTGAAAACCGTGCTGAAGCGACTCGAAGCTCAAACGGGTCCCGCCGATGAGCTTTCCGACGGGACCTTAGTGATCGCGGTCGGAGCCAATACGGTTTACATTCGCCAGCTTGGGAATTGGGCCGCGTTGGCACGTAACCGTGAGTTGTTGGATTTGGCTCCGGCCGATCCGAGCAGCGTCATGGAGGGCATGGGCAACAGCTATGACCTTGCGATTCGACTTCGCATGCAACAGGTCCCGACCGAAACCCGCAACATGTTGATCGCACAATTGCGGCAAGGGTTTGAGCAAGCGATTGCAAAGCAAGACCAAGCCGATGCCGAGGGAACTCGGGCGATGGCGGAAAGCTCGATCAAACAGATCGAGCAGTTGATTCAAGATACGAATGAATTGAAAATTGGATGGAATATCGATCAATCGGCAAAAGGGATTCACATTGACGGAGCGTTTACGGCGGTTGACGGCAGCCAATTGGCGGCCATCTACGGCGGTCAAAAAGCGATTCCTTCCCAATTTGCTTCCGTGATTCGAGACGATGCGGCTGCGTTTTATCATGCTGCGATGTCAATCGGTCCCGAAGCGATCGAGCAGTACATCGCAAGTCTTGAAACGGCAACTGCCGCGATCAACAACGCGATCAGTGAATCGGATGATTTGAATGAGGACCAACAGGTCGAAGTGCAAGCCCTGGTGGGCCGAATTGTCGACTTGGCGACCAGCAGCGTGAAGGAAGGCAAAGCCGATTTTGGTACGCTCTTGTTGGCCAACGAAGATGATTTTCAGTTTGTCTTTGGCAGTTTTGTTGCCGATGGCAACGAAGCCGCTCAGATTGTGAAGGACTTGGCTGCCAAGCTGCAAAATGAACCGAAGGCTCCACGGTTCTTGTTCGACCAAGAAACTTACAAGGGCGTTTCCCTGCATCGAATTGAAGCCGATGTCCCCGCAGGCGAGGATGAAGCTCGAAAGGTGTTTGGCGAGACGCTGCGTGTTCATGTTGGCACCGGTGCCAAGGCCGTATACGTGGCGGTTGGTGAAAACAGTGAATCCTTGATGAAGCAATTGGTCGATTCGGGGGCCAGCGACAACGGTGGCGTCCGACCGCTGGGGCAGATGACAGTCAAACTGCTGCCGATCTTGAAGTACGCTCAGTCCATCGAAACCAACGGCACCATCGCTGCGATGATCGATTCGTTGGCGACGGCGGCGGATCAAGGCAACGTTCGCATCGTAAGCAACAGCATTCCCAATGGACAGGATTCACGGATTACGGTGACCGAGGGGTTGTTGCAGGCGATCGGCGCAGCGGTGCGGCAAACGCAACAAGCGAAGATGCAACAGAACGACCAGTTCTAAGCGTTGATCGCGAGTCAAAGTAGGTCAGCCTTTCGAGGCTGACCTTTCGTACTTTTGAGTGTCAGGCTCTTCAGTCGGGCGTGTTCTTTTCCGTGGCGTGACTCTTGAATAGACATTGGACAATCGTTTCGCTCGCCATTGCACTCGGCGCAGCCGCTTATATGGCTGGTAGTTTTCGTCGGCCGTCTCGTGCGACAAGCGAGACAACGACGCCAGCGTCGATCGATTTGCGGTCAGCGGACGCTGGTGCGCCGAGCAGGACACGTGCTTCTTCGCTCGCCGAAGTGCTGGAAATGGCGGTTGCAGCACGCGAGTCGATGAGTGAAAACTTGAACGACTACACCGCTCGTTTTGTCAAACAAGAGGTTGACACGACCGGCGTTCTTGGTGGCATGACCGAGATCGAGTTGAAGGTGCAGACCCGACTTCGCGATCAGGCCGATTCGGCGCCGATGCGAGTCTATTTGAATTTCACTGCGCCCGAATCGGTACGTGGCCGAGAAGTCATCTGGGCGGCGGACATGCACGAGGGGCTGTTGGTCGTCCATGAAGCTGGCTTGCTCGGCATGTTGACGTTGTCGCTTGACCCTACGGGGATGTTGGCGATGCGCGGCCAGCGTTATCCGATCTATGAAATTGGGCTGGTTCGGTTGGTTGAAAAATTGATCGAACGCGGCCAGAAGGACTTGGACAATCCCGATATCGAAGTCACGATCACGAGTGACTACTTGCTTGAGGAGGTCCCCGCGGAATTGATTCAGGTTCGGCGAACAAAGCCACCGCCATCGAATTCGGTTGACGAGGACAATTTCTCGCTCGCGGAAATCGTGATCGATCCCCAGCGACAACTGATCCTCAGCTATCGGAGTTTTGGCTGGCCAGCATCCGAGGGAACGCCTCCACCGTTGCAGGAGTCGTACACCTATCACGACATTCAAACGAATGTCGGGCTAAGTGAAAAGGACTTCGACCCGAAAAACCCCGCCTATCGCTTTCCGTAGCTGGGTTGGATCGAGTGGGGCGGTTCACTTGCCAAGGCAGCCAGTACCTCGGTGACTCTCGTGATCTGCTGCGTGGAAACGTTCAGGTATTGATGTTTCCCATCATGGTCAGGGGTAAAGCTCGTCAGGCCGTCGTCCGCAACGGTCACTCGGCCGGGCTTGGACAAGCCAAAATAATCGCGACGGGGGCGAATGGCCGCCAAGACGCTGGTCAGATCCCATGTTGGACGGTTGTGCGGCGGTGGGTTGTAGGCGATGTAGGCCTCTGGCAACGGATGGTGAAGGATATAGCGGTAATCCTGTTCGATGCTTTGGTGTGGATAGGGAATTGCGATTCCAATTTCAAATCCGCTCCACACGATTGGGGTCGGCCACTCGGAGGCAATTCGCTGGGCGGATGGAATGTCTTTGATGATGTTGTATTCTTTGTGATCGTAACGCTTTCCGCCCTTGCCAGCGATTTGTTGGAAAGCTCCTGCCATCATCGATAACAAACGGACTTTTTGCTTGACCAATTCGACTCCCGTCAACGGGCTAACGTCATCCGCAGGCGACTGCAATAGACTCGCCATGTTGGTGGAGAACCCCACTTGTACAATCACCACGCTATGATCGGTTGCCTCTGCGAGGCTTTGACGCAGCACCGTCACGGCATCGGGGGCCTGTTCGCCTGACATCAGGTCATGCGGAAAGCGAAGCTGGTCGTTGTCCTCGATCTGTGCAAGCGGATTAAACCGTCCGGCTTCGGGTGTCATGCCGCTGCGACAAACACCGATCGGAACATCGCCTCGTCCATAGAATGTATTGACCGCATCGGTGAAAGCCGCGGCCAGGGGGTGATCCTTGGTGATGGTGACCGCCATCAGTTCGCATTCGCCACGTGACTGCAAAGCATGGATCACTCCGAGTGCCAAGACGTCATCGACATCATTGCCAATGTCGGTGTCAAAGATCAGCGGAACGGGGGCCAGTTCATTGGCGACGGCTGAGACAGGAAAAGAACGGAGCGCGATGGCGAGGACCGCAAATGCAGTAAGGATTGTTAGTGTCGGTGTCGTCGACGAACGAGCAGGGGCGAGCATGGGGGGCCTTGTTGAAGCTGCAAACGAGGGAAAGAATGAATCGGGATACGAAAGATCAACATAGTTCATTCTTCTCAGCGGTCCAACTCACGCGCCCGCAGAGCAGGTTGAAATCCACTAGAATGCAGCGAGTGCTCGAACCTTATGATGGAGAAGTTGGCTGATGCGAGCCTTTGAAGCGACACAGACCTTTTTTGATATGGCGGCAGAGCATCTGAACATTGAACCGGCGATGCGTGAGGCGCTGCTGATGCCTGGAAGGGAAATACAGGTCCAAGTCTCGATTGAGATGGACGATGGCAAATTAGCAAACTTCGTTGGTTTTCGTGTCCAGCACGACAACGCTCGCGGGCCGATGAAGGGTGGGTTGAGGTTTCATCCCCAAGTGGATCTCGACGAAGTCCGAGCGCTCGCATGTTTGATGACCTGGAAAACCGCTGTGGTCAATCTGCCCTATGGCGGAGCGAAGGGTGGGATCGGTGTCGATCCGTCGAAATTGTCCAAACGCGAGATTGAGCGGTTAACTCGAGCCTTTGTGGACCAAATCCACGACATTGTGGGGCCTGATACCGACATCCCTGCGCCCGACATGGGGACGGATCATCAGGTCATGGCATGGTTTCGCAATCAGTGGGAAAAATACCATGGCTTCAACCCTGCCGTGATCACCGGAAAACCGGTTGAAGAATATGGCGCGAGAGGTCGCGAAGAGGCGACGGGACGTGGGGTCGGTATCCTGACGCTCAAACTGGTTCGCCGACTCGGAATGAAGCCTGAAAATTCCAACCTTGCCATTCAAGGATTCGGAAACGTGGGAACGCATGCCGCCAAATTCCTGCATGAATCGCAATTTCCTGTTGTTGCGGTCAGCGATATTTCGGGAACCTACTATCACCCAGATGGATTGGACATTCCCGAGGTTTTGCGATACAAGATGAAGCACCCCAATGGATTGCTCGAGGGATTTGAACAATGCGAGCGATTACCCGGTGATGCCTTGCTTGCGCTCAAGGACGTCGACGTCTTGATTCCCGCGGCGATCGGTGGCGTGATCACCGAGCAGAACGTCGATGGCATTCATGCCAAGGTGATCGTTGAAGGGGCCAATGGGCCGGTCATGCCCGCTGCGGACTCCATTTTGCAAGATCGCGGGGTCACGATCTTGCCGGACATTCTTGCCAACGCGGGAGGCGTGACGGTGAGTTATTTCGAATGGGTACAGAACCGACAACACTATCGATGGTCGCTCGACCGTGTCCGCCAAGAACTCGACCACACGATGAATGAGGCCTTCGAAACGGTTTGGCAGACCTCTCAGCAGCACAATATTTCGCTACGGACCGCAGCGTTCATGATTGGGATTGCCCGAGTTCATCGTGCGACCGAGTTGGCAGGATTGACAAGCTAGCCGGTGAGTCGCCGTGATTGCTAGCATGCGATTTGGGCTTGCTGGCTGAGATGCGATCGGACTATACGATCTGGTGTGAATCTGTTTTCCCCGCCCTTGGTCGATCCTTGCCCCAACTATCGATGCTGCGTTTCTGTTCCCATTCCGTTCGAATGACTCGGCTCTTGCTCGGCTTGCTGCTTGTGTCGGCAACTTGTGTGGGATGCGGGACGACACGCGAACGTGAAGCGACCGAGCAATTGGTGCTCAGCAATGCGGTCGATCGGAGCATTTCGAGTATTGATTTTCGGCCTTTGACCGGACGCAAGGTGTATCTGGACACCAGCTACCTGCGGCAGGTGAAGACTTTGGGGTTCGTCAACTCCGAATACGTCACGAGTGCGCTGCGCCAACAGATTGCGGGTGCTGGGTGCTTGTTGCAGGACACCAGCCAGGATGCGGATATCATCATCGAGGCCCGTTGTGGTACGCTTGGCTCGGATGACCACCGTGTGACGTTTGGGATTCCCGAGAACAATTCGTTGTCGTCCGCAGCATCGCTGATTCCCAATTCACCGAGTTTGCCTTCGATCCCTGAGATTGCCGTGGCTCGGCGAGATGCACGCGAAGCGGCTGCAAAGATCGCCGCCTTCGCTTATGACCGGGAAACACGCAAAGCCGTTTGGCAATCGGGCGTTCGGCAGTCCACGGCAACCGCGCGCGACACGTATGTCTTGGGGGTCGGGCCGTTTCAAGCGGGATCGATTCGCGAAGGAACGAAGTTGGCCGGCAGTCGATTTGTCCGGTTTGGCGACAAGACCGCCAACCATTCGCCCTCGGAGAGTTTCGAGCGTCCACCGGTCGACTATACTGCGGAGATTCGTTTCCAGGACGGTTGGCCGATCTATGACAAACAGTCGGTGGCGGCTCATTTTGTCGAAGATACCGGAGGCGGAAGCAACGACGCGCCGACCGTCGAGCCGGAGGAGCCGGTCGACGGCGCGACTTCGATCGCGACCTCGCCGACGTCGGAAGAAGACGACCATCCGATTCGCTAAGGGCACCGCGTGTGTATCAGTTGATTGATTTCGGAGCCGGGCGGAAGCTCGAATCGCTCTCGGGCTACACGATTGAGCGTCCCTCGCCCGCTGCGGAAAACGTTCGTCGACTGCAGCCACGTCGCTGGGACAACGTCGACTCGGTTTACGATTCATCTCGTAAGCAGTGGATTCACCGATCGCCATGGCAAGAAGGTCTCAACATCGATTGTGGCGATTTTCGGATGCCCGTTCGTCCGACTCCGTTTGGGCATATCGGTGTTTTTCCGGAGCAATCCGGCAATTGGCGTTGGCTTTCGCTCAAGCCGGTTTCATGGAAAGGTCCGGAACGTCCTTTGGCGCTCAACTTGTTCGCCTATACCGGTGCCAGCACGATCGCCTTGTCGTCGGCTCGCTATGACGTCGTGCATGTCGATGCCGCGAAGCCCAACGTCGCTGCGGCGAAAGAAGCCGCTCGCTTCAATGGATTGCAAGCTGCTCCGATTCGGTACCTGGTGGACGATGCCCGGGCATTGGTTGCTCGTGAAGTTCGTCGCCAGCGGCAATACCACACCCTTGTTCTCGATCCGCCGGCCTACGGCCACACGCCCAAAGGGAAGACATGGCGTTTGGAACGCGACCTTTGGCCATTGATCGACAACTGCTTGCACCTGATTGACCCGGCGTGCTTTCGGCTTTTAGTGACCGGGCACTCACCGCAAGTCGCGGAGCGCGACGTGATCGATCACTTGCGCAAATCGGATCGGCTACGCAGCGTGTTCCGCCGTGATGCCTTGGTGACGACAGCAGAGCGATCGACGCTATCCGATTCGGCGGGCCGGCATCTTGATGCCGGATTCTACGTCCGAGTGGAAACGGGCGACTGATCCATCAACCGTAGCGGATTCGTCCGCATCCATGTGTCAAGAGTGGCTTCATTGACCCCGGCATGGTCCCGCAAGATCTGTCGCATCCGTTTCATGGGGGTTGCACATCCGGCAAAATGGGTTCGGCACTCGGCCCACGCCGCTCCGTCGTCGTCGACATGGACGGTTTGCCCAGCGAGCGGATAGCTTCCTGGTCCCAACCCTGCGGCACTGATCGCATCGCTGACGATGATGATCTTGTCGCTCGGGATGCAAGCCAAGTAGTTCTTTAATGCGAACAAGGGGACATGATGCCCATCGGCAATGAAGCTAATCCACAATCGATCCGATCGGCTCAGCACACGTTGGATGATGTTGTCATGGCGTGCTTGGACTGCGGGACAACCATTGCCAAGATGCGTGAATAGCTTCAACCCGGCGTCGATGCAACGATCCAATTGTTCGAGGGATGCATCGCTGTGTCCCGCCGCGACGACCACGCCTTGACGCGTCAAGAATCGTGTGACGGCAGCGTCCTGATCGCATTCAGGTGCAAGGGTTAGTAATCGAACGTGGCCGCATCCGGATGCCAGCAACTGCTTGGTCGTGTCGAGATCTGCGGGAATCACCGCCGCCTTTGGGTGCGCTCCGACAAACCCATCATGCGGACTGAGAAAGGGGCCCTCGAGATGCAAACCTGCGACAACGGAACGGATCAAAGCCTGGGAATCGATCCATGACACGATTCGCTCGACTTGCTTGGTCATCGCGGCGATCGGTGCGGTGATGATGGTTACCAGACATTGCTCAACACCGTCGGCCCGCAGTCGCTGGCAGGCACGGATCATTGCCGCTTCGTTCAACGTTTCACTGTTGAAATCCACGCCAGCATAGCCGTTGACTTGCAGGTCAACCCAGCCAGTCATTTGACTCGCTCCATCAAATCGAGCGTTGATCGAGACAGTTGGCTGGCGGCGGCACGATCGCTCACGAACGTGGTGCCGTGGTGCCAACGCAGAATACTTGCGGGCGTTTTCGGTTCGATGGGTCCTTCCAGTGTGAGTTGGACCGCATTGGCTTTTCGTTCATCCGGCACGGAACAAAAGATTTGCTTGGCCTTCAGGATTTGCTGGATGGACATGCTGATCGCTTGGTTGGGGACATCGTCGATCGTGTCAAACCAACCTTCGCCGACCTGTTGTTGGCGGCACGCCTGATCCAATTGCACGAGTATGTAGGGATCGGTGACCTGGAAATCCGCTGGCGGATCGTTGAAGGCCAAGTGCGCGTTTTCGCCGATACCGACCAGGGCAACGTCGACGCTGCGCTGTTGAATTTGCTTGCCCGTTTGCTCGATCGTTTCTTGCGGGTCTTGATCGCCACGCAAATAGTGGAAATCAGCCAGTGGAACTTGTGTGACAAACCGTTCTCGCAAGTATCGGCAAAATGACGCTGGGTGGTCGTCCGACAAGCCGACATACTCATCCAAATGGAAGCCTTCGACTTTCGACCAATCGATCCTTGGTTGTTTGACGAGCGCTGCGAGAACTTCAAATTGGCTCGATCCCGTTGCGACCACAATCGAAGCGCTGCCGTTCTCTTTGATCGCCTGACGAATGCAATCGGCGGCCTGCTTGGCAACCCACTTGCCCATCGATTGCCGGTTAGCCGTTAGAATCGTACGCATGGTGCCTTTCAGTTTGGGACGCAAATCAAATGAAACAAGTTTGTTTTCGGAGATCCATTGTGCCAGAGAGTGAAGGTAAGGACGAGGCCGAGCGAGATCAAGGGAGCTAGAAAATTCCCTGGTTCCACCAAATCGGTCGCATCGGTCCAGCGATTGTCGTTGCTGCGGTCGTCAAGGTGTGTCAAACTACCTTCCCATCCCCCCACCCTCTTGCCGCCGCTTTTGCGAGCACCTTCGTTCACGAGCATCCGAAATGAAACTGGAATTCCTCGCCTTCGTTTCCCTCGTTTTGATGCCGCCGGTCGTCTTGGCGACGGAACCTCCCGAGCCGCTACTGCCGGTGCCAACTGAGCGCCAGTTGCGATGGCATGAAATGGAGTATTACGGGTTCGTCCACTACACAACCAACACCTTCACCGGTTTGGAATGGGGATACGGTGACGAAAGCCCTGAAATTTTTAATCCGTCGGATGCGGACGCCAACCAATGGGCGAGCGTTGCCAAGAGGTGTGGCATGAAAGGGTTGATTCTGACGGCCAAACACCACGATGGATTCTGTCTCTGGCCGAGCCAGTTCACGGAACACAGCGTCAAAGCATCGCCCTACCAACAGGGCCAGGGCGACGTTGTCAATGAATTGGCCGAAGCGTGCCGGCAGCAGGGAATTCGGATGGGCCTATATTTGTCCCCCTGGGATCGGAACCACGCCGAGTATGGATCGACCGAATACATCACTTACTATCGGAATCAGCTTCGCGAGTTGATGACAAACTATGGTCCGTTGTTTGAGGTTTGGTTTGACGGAGCCAATGGGGGGGATGGTTTCTACGGTGGAGCTCGTGAGAAACGCAAAATCGATTCCGACACCTATTACGACTGGGACAACACCTGGGCCATCGTGCGAGAACTGCAACCGATGGCGGTGATGTTCAGTGACGCGGGGCCCGATATCCGTTGGGTCGGCAATGAATCAGGAACCGGCAGCGAAACGAATTGGGCGATGCTTCGGCGTGCCGAATTTTCGCCGGGACGGGCCGATCGATCCGCGTTGCAAACAGGCCAAATTGACGGCACGCATTGGCTTCCCGCTGAGGTGGACGTCTCGATCCGACCGGGGTGGTTTTATCATGCTGAAGAAGATGATCAAGTCAAATCGCTTGAAAGGCTGATCGATATTTACTACAGCAGCATCGGCAACGGAGCAAATCTGTTGCTGAACATCCCACCGGACCGCCGTGGCCGGTTTCATGAGAAGGACGTTGAACGGTTGATGCAGTTTGGGCGTGTGATAGAACAAACCTTCAAGGCCGACTTGGCATTGGGCGCATCGGTGACGGCGACAAACGTGCGTGGCCAAGACGATGCCTTTGGGGCCGCCAAGCTGACCGACGGAGATCGAAATAGCTACTGGGCCGCCGATGACCAAGTCACCACCGCAGAATTGGTCCTGCACTTCGAGAAGCCAACCGAGTTTGATCGAATTCGGATCCAAGAATACATTCCCCTTGGGCAACGGGTGCAGCAATTCGCCGTGGATGCCGAGCTGGACCATGTTTGGCAAGAAATCGCCTCAGGAACCACGATTGGGCCTCGGCGTGTGCTGCGGGTGGCTCCCATCACCGCCGAGGCGGTACGAATCCGGATCAAGCAAAGCCGAGCTTGCCCGACGCTCAGCACCATGGAATTGTACAAGGCACCGCAAGACATCGAGCGTGTTGCGAACCAAAACAGTTACTTTCTGATTGGCAATTCGTTGACCTGGGACACGCGGCCAACGCTGCTCGATGGCGACGTTCAATTCCATGTCGATTGTGGCAAGAGTTTGCCCTACATCCGCGACCATTTCGAAAGCCCCTGTGTGAAGGAATCGACCTTATGGCCAGAGGCTTTGGCCAAGAAACAATATGACGCCATCGTTGTTCAACCGCACTATGGATCGACGCTCGATGAGGACGAAAAAGTGATTGGCGAGTGGGTCAAGATGCAACCTAATGCGATGGTCGTCCTCCACAGTGGGTGGGCGAAACAAGGCACTCGAGAGCTTGAATTCAATAACACCGAGGCTGACGGTTTGATGAAGCACAGCACCGCCTATCTCAACGCGCTGACCGATCGCCTAAAAAAACGCTATCCGAAGCAAACCTTTCGTCAAACGTATGCTACGGAGCTGCTGGCAAAGGTTGCAGCAGACATCAAATCAGGCGACGCCCCCTTCGCCAGCATTAGCGAGCTGTATCGCGACGAGATTCACATGACCCACGGTGCGGGGCGATACCTCATGCACAACGCAATGCGAACCGCTCTGGGGCAGCCCAAGTCGAATCAAGGCTTTGAGAGTTTGCAGCGGGAACAGAAAGCGTACCTTGATGAAACTTTGGTCTGGCATCAGAATCGGTATCCGAGCGATTGATGCGGTGATCTCAGCCTCCAGCAGGGCCCGAGTGGCGTCCTCGCTAGTTGTTCGCACTCGGCGTTGAGCTGATCACGACCGAGCGAGTGTTAGCCATTTCTTGATCAAGCTCAGGAAGGATCGATTCCGTGTAACTCCTGGTCGCTCCGAATGGGGGGGCAGAGGGGCTTGTGGAACGCCCCAGGGTTCCCTGTGCATCGTACCGGATATTCACTAAATTTTGGCGAATGGCTAAACGAAAACCTGAAATTCGCATGCGCAGCTACGGCCTCTACGCTCATTGGGACGCCGAGTCGAAAGAATTGCCCCGTTTCCTGCACTGCACGACCCGTGTCGAAGCGAAGCTGGGTGTGGAATTCGGATTCGTGATTCGCGTCAAAGGGGCCAAGAACCAGCGATTGGAATACTGTATCGACCACCCGGGCATTCTGGATTCCGAGGGGAAGCGGCGTCCGCCGTTTGGTGGAAGCCTATACGTCAAACAGAATGATTGGAATTTCTATCTTGGCGACACCGTCTGGGAACCGGTTGGCGACAAGCTTGGCGCATGGCGAATGTTCGTTGAACTCGATGGCGTCGTGGTTGCGGAAAAGACGTTTGAGGTTTATTCGACCCCTTAGGTGCTACAAATTGCCGTCCTTGTACAGACGCATTTATGGCGTATCATCGTGATCAGGCGCCATCGCGTCCGCCGTGCGTCTTGATCGGGAAAGAGGGCTGACCCTCTTGGAGGCGGACGGTCGCCTATGGCATGAATGAGGCCTTTCGCAAGAGTTTAATTCCAATATCAACGTCGCTCTGTAGAGGATCCGATTCCTTTCTTGGCTGACACTTAGAAATCGCAATGTCCGACAGTCTCTACTTAGCGACGAATGAAAACGCGACCGGCAAACGCATGATCGCGTTGGGGGTCATGGAACTCGCGATGCGGCGGTATGAGCGAGTTGTCTTCTTTCGGCCCGTTGTCCGCGTCAGCGCTGAAGAGGACCAAAGCATCCGGTTGATGCGATCTCGCTACCCCATGGCTGCAACGGCCCAGCAGATGGCGGGTGTGACACGCGCCGAAGCTCGTAGAATGCTCGCCGAAGATCGCTACGACGAATTGATCCAGCAGATCCAAGGTCGCTTCAAAACGCTGCAACAAGATGCCGATTTTGCAGTGGTCGAAGGGACGAGCTTTCAGGGGCTTGTGCCAGAGATTGAGTTTGAACTGAACGCCGATATCGCCGTCAACCTGGGCTGCGCCGTGATGCCCATTTATTCGGCTTACAACAAAACCATTGAGGATTGCATCCAGTCGATTCGAATCGGCAATGATTCGTTGACCGATCGCGGTGGTCAAATCATCGCTACCGTCGTCAACCAAATCCAGCCGGAGGATGATGATACATTTCGCGAGGCTTACTCGGACACGCCGCTGAAGGCAACGTCGCCGCTGTATCTGCTGCCCGAAGAACCGCTGTTGCGGCAGCCAACGGTCCGCGAGATCCAGACGGGTCTCGGGGCTGAGGTTTACAACGGTGATGAATCGACGTTTGATCGTGAAGTGACGCGACTTAAAGTCGCAGCCATGATGCTTCCCGATTTCTTGGAACGGCTTTATCCGTCAAGTTTGGTGATCACTCCTGGCGACCGCAGCGATATTTTGATCGGGTGTGCCTTGGCACGACTCGACGCGGAGGGCCCCTCACCCGCATGCGTTGTTTTGACGGGTAACCTGCTGCCGCCACCATCGGTCGAACGGCTGATCAAACAAACCAGTGGCTTGCCCGTTTTGATGACGCTGGTCGACACCTTCACGGCTGCGAAGCAAGCGTCGATGGTACGAGCCGAGATCGGCGAACACTCCCCTCGTAAGATTGAATCGGCGATCGGACTTTTTGAAAAGTACATCGATACCGAAGATTTGGCGGCTCGGCTGCAAGCCCCCATGGCTCACCGAGTCACGCCGATGCTGTTCGAGTATTCTTTGATTCAACGGGCACGAGAAAAACGGGTACGGATTGTGCTGCCCGAAGGCAGCGAGCCACGCATCCTGCAAGCGGTCGATGTGCTACGTCGGCGAGACGTTGCCGACATTACTCTACTCGGCGATCCGGCGCACATTCGTGCCGCGGCAAGCAAGTTAGGGGTCACTTTGCCAGCCAAGACGGGGGCGGGTTCCGCCGTCGAGATCATCGATCCTCGCAACTCACCGCTGCGGGAGTCTTTTGCCGAAGAGTACCACGAGCTTCGGAAAAACAAAGGCATCACCCTCGATGTGGCTCGCGACCGAATGCTGGAAGTCAGTTACTTTGGCACCATGATGGTGCTGCGAGGACTTGCCGGCGGCATGGTGTCTGGCGCCATTCACACCACGGCCAACACGATTCGACCCGCGTTTGAGTTCATTCGAACGCGTGACGGAGTGAGTTGTGTCAGTAGCGTCTTTTTGATGTGCCTGAAGCATGGTGTTTTGGTCTACGGCGATTGTGCTGTGATCCCCAATCCGACTGCCGAGCAACTCGCGGAAATCGCCAGCAGCAGTGCGGAGACGGCGGCTCAATTTGGTATTGAACCGCGGGTCGCAATGCTGTCTTACTCGACGGGCGAAAGTGGCACCGGCGAGGATGTTCAGCGAGTACGCGAAGCGACAGCGATGTTGCGTGCGAAGCGGCCGGATTTGCCTGTTGAAGGGCCGGTCCAGTACGACGCGGCGGTCGATCCGATGGTTGCGGCGACGAAGTTGCCTGATAGCGAGGTAGCGGGTCGCGCGACCGTATTCGTCTTTCCCGACCTCAACACGGGAAACAATACCTATAAAGCGGTCCAGCGATCGGCCGGTGCCGTCGCGATCGGCCCGGTACTTCAAGGATTACGCAAACCTGTCAACGACCTCTCACGCGGATGCACGGTGGCGGACATTGTCAACACCGTGGCGATTACCGCGATTCAAGCACAAGCAACATGAATGTCTTAGTCTTCAATGTCGGTAGCACCACGTTAAAGTTTGCCTGTATCGACACCACGTCGGGGCAACGGCTGAGCGACGGCTTGGTCGACCGCATCGGGCAAAGCGGTGGCGACGCCCCGGACCATTTGTCAGCGGCCAACCTCACGCTCGAAAAGCACGCGGCGATCAATGTCGATGCGATTGGTCATCGAGTGGTTCATGGCAGCGATTTCTTTACCGATTGCACGTTGGTCACTCGGAAAGTCCTCGATGATTTGGCGACGCTTGATTCGCTCGCTCCGCTACACAACCCACCTGCTCGTTCCGTAATTCAAGCGATCACCGATCGACAAATGCCGATCCCGCAGGTGATGGTGTTTGATACGGCCTACTTTGCGACCTTGCCTGCCAAGGCTTATCGCTACGCGGTTCCGGAAAAGATTTATCGCGACTTTCATGTCCGGCGTTACGGTTTCCATGGCACCTCGCACCAGTATGTCGCGCAAAGGGCTCTGGAGTACCTTGGCGGCGACCCTGCGGCAAAAAGGATCATCACCTTGCACTTGGGGGGCGGAGCCAGCGCCGCGGCATCACTCGGTGGCAGCGCGGTCGACGTGTCGTTAGGAATGACGCCGCTCGAGGGCCTCGTCATGGCCACTCGCACCGGGGACATCGATGCATCGGTGCCACTTCACTTGATGCGGCAAGCTGGCATGTCGATTGATCAGGTCGATCGGCTGTTGAACAAGGAAAGTGGGCTGATCGGGTTGTGCGGCGAAGCGGACATGCGGGCCATTCTACAGAGGCGTGAACAGGGCGACGCACTGGCCACGCTTGCCATCGACATCTACGTTCATCGGCTGATCAAGTATGTTGGCGCGTTTGCCGCGGTGCTCGGTGGTTTGGACGCATTGGTTTTTACCGCGGGCGTCGGCGAAAACGCGGCGGTTATTCGAGAGTTAGTGGCAAGGCCGCTCGGCTTTCTCGGCATCGCCATTGACCCAGAAACGAATCAGTCGGCGCGGCCGAAAGCTGAACAAATTGACCTCTCCGCCTCGGACGCAACCGTCTGCACGCTGATCGTCCCCACCAACGAGGAGTGGGCGATCGCCAAGCAGACCGAAGCATTCGTCTCGCAACAGCACGCCGTCGATGCCGGGCTCGCTGTCCAAGGCAGTCCATGACGAGGGTGACCGTGCCATTGAAGATGCAACCCAACGAGTTTCTTCAAACCGCGATGGAAGCGGCACGTCTCGGCGGTGATGTGTTGATGCGATATTTCCGCGATGGCGTCGCCATGCGCAATAAGATCGAACGGAGTGGCAAGACCTACGATTTGGTTAGTGATGCGGATGTCGAAAGCGAGGATCGAATCGCTGCGTTTCTGCGTCAACGCTACCCGGATCACGAACTGCTCGGCGAGGAATCGCTTTCGGCTGGACGAGCAGATGCCGAGCATCTTTGGGTCATCGATCCGCTCGACGGCACAAACAATTTTGCGCATCGATTGCCTCATTTCGCGGTTTCGATTGCCTACTACTTTCAAGGTCAACCGATAGCGGGTGTGGTGCTCAACCCCGCGACCGACGATTGGTTCACGTCGACACGAGGTGGCGGTGCTTTCCACAATTCCCGTCCCGTTTCGGTGTCCGATGCCTCCTCGCTAGGTCAATCGATGATTGGATGCGGGTTTTATTATGACCGTGGAGCGATGATGCGAAGCACGCTCGATGCGATTGGTGAGTTCTTTGAACACGAGATTCATGGTATTCGGCGTGTGGGTACGGCGGCGATTGACCTGTGCTATGTCGGTTGTGGCCACTTTGATGGTTTCTTTGAATACAGCCTGGCCCCTTGGGATTTTGCAGCTGGACGTTTATTTGTCGAAGAAGCAGGTGGCACCATCACCGATTCCGCAGGGAGCCCGCTACCGCTCTCGAAATCCTGTCTGGTTGCCAGCAATGGACGGATTCACCCCGCGATGATTGAAATCACAGCAAAGCATCGAGTTTCCCACTAAGAAATCGCCGCGAACTTCGTCTGCTTCTTAGCCGGCATGCTAAAATGCCGTGCGCTATGTGGTCCGCTTTTCGTCCGCTCTGGAAGGTTTTGACGTGTCGACTCGAAAATTCTGCCTCGCAAGCATCCTGGTACTGCTTCTCGGCCCATGGTTGATCGCTGAAGACCCCGGAAATGGCTCGGAAGAATCCTCCTGGACCGCGGTGCAAGAAGCGATCAGCAACGGCCTGCCCAAAACGGCGATTGAAGAATTGGAGCCTATCATTCGTAACGCAAAAGACCATAAGAAATACGCGGAAGCTGTCAAAGCGATTGCAATGAAGATTGCTTTGGAAGGAACGATTCAAGGCAACCGCCCCGAAGAGAAAATCGTAAGGTTGGAGGCTGAAATCGAAGAGGCTCCACAGCCGATGCAGCCGATCATGCAAGCCATTTTGGCCGATTGGTACTGGCATTATTTCCAGCAAAACCGCTGGCGATTCATGCAACGGACGCAAACGGCTGCTGCGGTCAGTGACGACATCAACACATGGGACCTGTCCCGGATTTTGGCAGAGGTCTCGGGGCACTTTGACAAGGCACTCGAAAATGGCGAACGGCTCCAAAGCACGCCGATTGCTCGGTATGACGATTTGCTCGAAAAGGGGAATGTCCCGGACCGATACCGTCCCACCCTCTGGGATTTCATCGTCTACGAAGCGTTGGAGTTTTATCAATCGGCTGAACAGGCTGGAGCAAAATCACAGGACGCATTTGACTTGTCAGCCGACAGTCCCATCTTTGCGCGGGTGGAAGCGTTTGTGAGTTGGAAACCCGATTCGGGTGACACCGAGTCCGCAACGCTGAAAGCCATTGGGTTGTACCAACAATTGCTAGCGTTTCACTCGGCCGATGATGACAGGTCGGCGTACCTCGACGCGGATCTCTCGCGATTGGTGTTTGGAAAGAATCAAGCATTCGGCGAGGAAACGCAGGCTCGTTTCAAGGCGGCCGCAAAGCGGTTTGCCGACAAACACGCGGAGCACGAGGTCTCGGCTCGCGCCCTGCATGAAATCGCGCTCGTGGTTCATGGGGAAAACGATTTCGTCGAAGCTCGAAGGATTGCCGCGGAGGGACTGGCGAGGTTCCCCGAATCGATCGGCGGGCGACATTGTTTCAACTTGATCCAACAGATCGAGGCGCCTTCGGCTTCGGTGTTGACCGAACGCGTTTGGAATGATCCTTGGCCGACGATCGATGTGCGTTACCAAAACGTGGACAAGATCTACTTTCGTTTGGTCCGGTTCGATTTCGAAGCCTTCATCCGTTCCGATCGCTGGCGGACGCATCCGTCGGACCCCAAGACTATGCTCACATCCACACCGGTCAAGAGTTGGTCGGTTGATTTGCCAAAAACCGAGGATTATCAAGCCGCGGTTGAAGAATTGCCAGTTCCCCAGGACGTGGAGCCGGGATCGTATTTCTTAATCTCCAGTCATCGAGAAGATTTTGCTGAAGCAGACAACTCGGTAAGCTTTACCGAGGTTTGGGTCAGTTCCCTGGCTTTGGTCTTGCGAAATGAGCACGGATCGGGCGAGCTTGAAGGCTTTGTGCTTGATGCGAAGACGGGTGAGCCGATTGTGAACGCAAACGTTCGTTCATGGACGATGCAGAATCGAAGCAAAACGCTCTTGCGGACGGTTCAGACCGATGCAAACGGTTTGTTTCGGATCCGTGGTGAACCGCTCAACGGCTTGCTGTTGCACGTGTCTGCCAATGGCCAAGGCTTGTCAGCAGCGGAAACCCCGTCCATCTATCTACAGCCAGATCGGCAAAAGACGACGCTTAGCACTCAGTTTTTCACCGATCGTGCCCTGTATCGCCCAGGACAGACGATCCGCTACAAGGGAATCTGCCTGAGCGTCAATTCGCAAAGCAACCGTTACGAAACCCTTGAGAGCCAAAACGTCGTGGTGGTGTTTGCTGATGCAAACAACAAGGAAATCGAACGCGTGGTCCATCGCACCAACGACTACGGAAGCTTTAGCGGCAGTGTGACGGCGCCACGCGACCGTTTGATGGGACGCATGTCGTTGCGAGTGGAGGGTGAACCGTCGGGACAAACGTCGATTCGTGTCGAAGAGTACAAACGTCCTAAGTTCCAGGTTGAAATCGATTCGCCAAAACAGGGGGCCAAGCTTGGCCAGATCGTCAAGTTGCAAGGCAAGGCAACGGCTTACACCGGCGCTGCGATCGACGACGCTCAGGTGACTTATCGAGTGGTGCGTGAAGTGCGGTATCCCATTTGGTGGTCCTTCTGGATGCAGCGAATGTGGATGCCCGATCGAACGGGCGGCAGTCAAGAAATCGCTCATTGTTCCACACGAACCGACGCCCAGGGTGTGTTTTCGATTGAGTTCCCGGCCAATCCGGATCTCTCGATTCCTGAAAAGAATGATCCAACCTTTCAGTACACCGTTTATGCCGACGTGACAGATTCGTCCGGTGAAACACGATCCGATCAACACATCGTCCACGCCGGCTACGTGTCATTGTCTGCGGTCATGTCGGCCGACGATTGGCTCCATTCTGATGCCCCGGTGGAGATTTCGATCACGACCAAGACCCTCGATGGCGAAGGCCAATCGGCGGTGGGAATCGTCTCGATCTATTCGCTGAAACAACCGCTGGAGGTGATTCGCAAATCGATCGGACAGGACTGGTATCGTGCCAGGATTTCGGACGACGAGGCGAGCGAGGACCCGAGTGGTTGGGAACTGGGTGATCGGGTGCTGGAACAGCCGTTTGAAACGGACGGTGCGGGAAACGCGAAGCTGAGTGTCGAGATGGAGCCGGGGATCTACCGAGCAAAATTAGTGACTCGCGATCGCGATGGCAAGGAGGTCACGGCGCTACTGCCGATCCAAGTCGTTGATGTCGAGGCGGATCGGTTCAACACGAAGGTCCCAGAACTGTTCCGGGTGCAAGAGGATTCACTTGAGCCAGGAGAAACGATGCGAGCTGTCTGGGGGAGTGGCTACGACTCTGCTCGAACGTTCGTTGAAATTGAACATCGTGGCAAACTGCTCCAAAGCTACTGGACCGATCCCGGCAAGACACAAGTCATGATCGAGCAACCGGTTGAAGAGTCGATGCGCGGTGGTTTCACCGTTCGCACGACCATGGTCCGTGAGAATCGTGCTTATCTCAACACGCAAGCCATCGATGTGCCTTGGAGCAACAAGCATTTAAAGGTCGAGTGGGAGCACTTTACTTCGAAGCTGGACCCCGCGGCGAAAGAAACTTGGACCGCGATCGTTTCGGGTCCGGACGCTGGCGAGACAGTGGCAGAGATGGTCGCAACCCTTTACGACGCTTCACTCGATGCATTTCAAATTCACCGCTGGCAACAGCATTTTTCCGGCTTCTACCGAGACCACAGCCGGATGGGATCGAGTTTCCAGAATTCGCAGCAATCGTTGCACCCTTTCTTTGGCCGGTGGAACGTGGAACGGCGTGACGTTGCCTGGGTGTATCGGCACTATCCGAGTCAAATCAAGGACAACTTGTTGGGCTATCAGTTCCGCGGTCGGGCGATGATGCGAGGCGGTGGCATGGGAGGGATGGAGGGGATGGCTTTTGGCGCCGCGGCACCCGCGATGGACGGCGCCATGGAAGACGTTGCCATGGAAGAAGCAGAAGCCTTACCGGCGGCCGTTTTTGCGATGCACCCGTCTGTCAAAGCACAGGTCGAATCCGTAGGGGGTTCCCGTCCACCGGACGTCGATCTCGACAACGTTTCGGCTCGCAAAAATCTAAAGGAAACCGCGTTTTTCTATCCTCATCTGATCGCCTGTGATGACGGAAAGGTGCGAATGGAATTCACGATGCCCGAGGCATTAACCCAATGGAAGTTCCTTGGTTTTGCCCATGACCGAAAGATGCGCAGCGGACTGCTCGAGGGAAGCACCGTAACGGCCAAGGACTTGATGGTCCAACCCAACCCGCCGCGTTTTGTTCGTGAAGGCGATTTGATCGAATTTACGGTGAAGGTTGTCAACCAATCGGCAACGGCTCAAACCGGCCAAGTTCGGCTGTCGTTCGCCGCGGCGAAAAGCGGTGACGCCGTCAACGAGGAACTTG
The DNA here is from genome assembly GCF_007860135.1 of Novipirellula artificiosorum. Lineage (NCBI taxonomy): Bacteria > Pseudomonadati > Planctomycetota > Planctomycetia > Pirellulales > Pirellulaceae > Novipirellula > Novipirellula artificiosorum. The sequence goes on along the minus strand of NZ_SJPV01000002.1, from coordinate 591,038 downwards.
GCAACACTCAAATCGATCAATCGTTTGATCTTTCAAGCGGCCAATCGCAAACGTTGTCGTGGGAGATCAACGTCCCCGAAGAGATCGGATTCTTGACCTACAAAGCGGTAGGATCGACGGGGAAATTGTCCGATGGCGAAGAGGGCTACTTGCCTGTTCTGTCACAGCGGATCTTGGTGACCGAATCGTTGCCGCTGCCGATTCGGGGCAAGCAGGTGAAGGAGTTTGAATTTGAAAAGCTGATTCAATCGGCTGACTCCGACACGCTTCGCCATGAATCGTTGACGTTGCAGGTCGCGTCGAACCCTTCGTGGTATGCGGTGATGGCGTTGCCATACTTGATGGAGTACCCGCATCAATGCAGCGAGCAAACGTTCAACCGCTTGTACGCCAATGCACTGGCGCAGCACATCGCCAACAGCGACCCCAAGATCGAGCGTGTGTTTGAGCAGTGGCGTGGTACGCCTGCGCTCGATAGCCCGTTGGAAAAGAACGAGGAACTCAAGTCGGTGATGCTTGAGGAAACCCCCTGGGTTCGCGAGGCAGACAGCGAAAGCCAAGCGAGACGCAATGTGGGGATTCTGTTCGATCCGAATCGACTTGCGGAGGAAACCAATCGTGCACAATTGAAGTTGACGGAAATGCAACAGGATGACGGGGCATGGCCATGGTTCCCCGGTGGACGGGGGAACGACTACATCACGCTTTACATTACCACTGGCTTTGGCCGCATGCGGCACCTGGGTGTTGAGATCGACACCGCTGCCGCTGTTCGTTCGCTGGCCCGTCTCGATGCTTGGGTGACCGAGCGATACGCAAACATCAAGCCGCAAGATCGCGATCAGAATCATCTTTCGACAACGATTGCGATGTACCTTTATGGCCGCAGCTTCTTTTTGCAGGATCAGGCGATTGCAGCGGAGCATCGCGAGGCGGTCGACTATTGGGTCGATCAGGCTCGGCGGCATGGGTTGAAACTTTCGTATCGTCAATCTCAAGCTCACTTGGCGATTGCACTGAAACGTTTTGGGGACCTTTCTTCCGCTCAAGCCATCATGCGATCGATCAAGGAGCGATCGGTTTCGAACGACGAGATGGGGATGTACTGGCGAGAAAACGAACTGTCATGGTGGTGGTACCGGGCACCCATCGAAACGCAAGCGATGATGATCGAGGCATTTGATGAAGTCATGGACGATCGCGAAGCGGTGGAAGATTGCAAGGTGTGGCTGCTCAAGCAGAAGCAGACTCGCGATTGGAAGACCACCAAGGCGACCGCCGATGCCGTCTATTCGCTTTTGCTTCGCGGCAGCGACTTGTTGGCATCCGACGAACTCGTGGAGGTCGATCTCGGCGGTAAAACCATCGAGCCAGAATCGGTAGAGGCGGGAACCGGTTTTTATCAACGGCGACTGACCAAGTCCGAGATCGAGCCTGAGATGGGCAACATCACGATGCGAAAAATGGATGACGGTGTCGCCTGGGGGAGTTTGCATTGGCAATACATGGAAGACATCGCCAAGGTGACTCCTCACGAGGGTACACCGCTCAAGCTCGAAAAGGCCTTGTTTGTGAAAAAGAACACGGCAGACGGGCCGACCCTGGTGGCCGTCGAGGCTCCGGTTCACGTCGGTGACGAATTGGTCGTACGGGTGGTGTTGCGAACGGATCGTGATATGGAATACGTCCACATGAAGGACTATCGTGGTAGCGGCACCGAACCCGTCAACGTCTTATCACGCTATAAGTTTCAAGATGGACTCGGATATTATGAATCCACTCGCGATACGGCGACGCATTTCTTCATCGACTACTTACCGAAGGGAACGTACGTCTTTGAGTACAGCACGCGAGTGCAACTGCGCGGCGAGTATCAAACCGGGCTCGCCATGATCGAGTGCATGTATGCTCCCGAGTTCAATAGTCACAGCGAGAGTTTGCCGATCGTGGTGCAATAGGGGTTTGCAAAAGCAAACCCCAGTCGCTCGCGGGGCGTGCAGGTTAGCGTCACACACCCAGAGTGCATTGGTATGGAGACAAGTCTCGCTCATGGATTCTTGCTCCCTTCTCCCCCGAAAAATGAGGTCGTCCGGTTTTTAAGTTGTGACGAACACAGTGTTTCGGTATCCAACCACCCCTGCCCGCGAGCGCTCGTTGTACCCCACATCCTAATCCGGTGAAATTTTTTTGGCTCCTGGTCCGAATGTGTTCCATGCGTTGGACAGGTCGTGGCAGCGTTGCATTCCGATCCACAAGGTCTGCGTCGCTTGTCCGATTTTTGCGAAGGTGTAAGCTTGCTGAGGCTCTTGCGCACCTAGGTTTTTTGGCTCATCCGGCGGAAGCGTGCGCAGGAGGTTTTCGAGGCATCTCTCCGGTGTCCCATGATTGCTGGCAGGAGCTATTTTCACTTGTTATCGTGCAGTTCGAACCATGACATCGCTTTACGCTTGCTTGTCAAGCGTTCTAGCGGCAAGCGAGCCGATTCTTCGAGCTCGCGTTAAGCCGCTGAAGCTTCGACCATGCTTACCCTTGGAGTTGACTACCCCCATTTTTGCGCGCAACTTTGTGTTGCTTTGTACTGTTTGGCACTTCGCTGGTTCATTGCTTCCGCTCACACATCGAACCAAAATCCCACACTGGCAAAGTTCGCATTTTGGCTCTCTTTCGGAGCAATCACTTGATCTTACTCATTGGCCATGTTGAAGGATAAAAGCGACCGGTGTGACAGGACACAGGCTCACTCGCCTGGTCAATGTGCACCGATCATGTTGGACGGATGCCAACTGATAATGTCATGGTGGTCATCACCGGTCGCCAAGGTTCATTCGTCTGATTCGAAGTGGTTCCTCCCTAGGTTTCGTCATCCCAAAGGTGATTGCTGCTGCTCGTTTCGCCTAGGCCGCTTTGGTGTGCTCGCTTGCCATCACAAAGACGCGACTCGGATCGAATGGCTCGCCGCTCTTGTACCAACCGTAAAACATTTTCAAGATCTTTCGCATTACGCTAACATTCGCCTTCTGCCCCGGCATCTTGTCGGTGTCCTTCTTCTTCCAGTAGTAGTCGCCAAAAAGCTTCCGCCGACCGACCAGCGGAATCGCCATCAAGTTCAGTACGTAACGTAGTTCACTTCGGCCGCGACGGCTGATCGTCGTCCGGCCTCGCCATTTGCCACTTTGACGTTCGCACAAGTTCAATCCTGCATAACGCATCAGCTGCGAGAGCGTGCGGAAATCGTCCGGCGGTCCGATCTCGGCGACCAAACGCGAAAGCATCCGAAGCGTGACGACTCCCTTGCGTGGGGCAGGCAACCGCGGATCGGAAGATTGAAGCTCCAGGTAAAACGCTTGCATTTGACTTTCGAATTGTTGTTGCTGCAGCAAAAATGCCGTGATTTCCGAGTAAAGTTGCTGCACGGCGGTGGCTCGGATTTCTGCAAGTGTGGCGGCCAAGTCATCCTTTTGGGTGTTTGCTGTATCGTTGGCTGCTCGCCACAGCTTTTTCAGTGTCGCCTTCTTGGTGTGTTTGCTGCAAGCTTTCATTCGTGCGTAGAAGGCTTCCTCGCCCACCGCAAGAATCGCGTGCGGGTTGCCGGCGAACTGTTCGATCAGCGCCCGGCCGGTCGGTCCGTACAGCACCGACTTGTCCAATCGAAGATCAGCAAACAAATTCCTCAAATCAGCATGCAGTTCACACTTGGCGATCTTGATGCGGGCTTCACAGCGGAGGACCAACCGATGAAGTTCACGTAGCTGCGCGTAATGCTTATCAAGCTTACGGTTTTTGATCAGCTTGCCGAATTTGGCAACCGTCAGCGCCGCTTTGGGATCGCGTTGGTCGGTTTTGCCATGATCGGCAAATTGAATGGTTCGGAACTTGGCTACGGCTTCGCCATGCACCAACGCGGTTCGCATGCCGAGTTCGTCAGCCAGCTGCAGGAGTCGTCGATGATAGATGCCCGTTGACTCACAGAGGACACGAATTTGACAGTCACCGTGTTGCTTAACTTCGTTGCGGATATCTTCGAGCGTTGTGCGTATGTCGGAACTGTTGTTTTCACACTGACCACTGATTGATTTACCCGACAATTCCATGGCCCAATCCAGCGAATCACTGCCAACATCGAAGGCGACATTAACGATTCTGACGGCGTCAGAGATGTTTTGATTTTGTTGATCTAAAAGAGTTGATTTCGACATTGAGATTGTAGTAGAATTCATGAGGCTTCTTTCGTATGTATTGTCGAACCACGATGTCCAAATTGTTGGTTACGACCACTAACACCAAGTGAGCGAATCCTCGTGATTCAGCTCGTTTATTACATCGAGAGAAGCCATTTTCGTTTCAAAATCTAATAAGTCCACCTAAGAGTATGTGCACGGGAGGACGGCTTGCGCGGTTTGCAGAAGTGGAAAGTCTTTCGTCCGTCCCCCGTGATGTCTACCGTTCGCCGACCGAGATTCGAGATTCGCACTTGGAGCGTGAATCGCTTATAATGCCGCAATGGAAACTGCTTATTTGGAAACAACCGTTGTCGGCACGATCGCATCGCGAGACCATCCGGACCCGATCATGTTGGCTCGCCAGATGTCCACTCGCAAATGGTGGGCTGACGCTCCAGCCCGATTTGATCTAAAGATATCCGATCTCGTAATCGCTGAATGCAGTGCTGGCGATCCGATGGCCGCTGCCGAACGTTTGGCAATTATTGCCGGGATTGATCTCGTCACGCCACGAGAAGATGCCGAATCACTTGCGGAGGCTCTCATGCTCGGCAAGGCCGTTCCTGAGTCGGAACCACGTGACGCCGCCCACATCGCCTTAGCGGCCGTGCATGGATTGACTTATTTGGTCACCTGGAACTTCAAGCATATACTTAATCCACACCTTCAACGGCGGATCGGTGACATCTGCCGTGAATCTGGGTTTACTCCTGCGACCATCTGCACACCCGAACAATTGCTGGAATCCTATGACGACACCTAACCCAATTGAAGAAATCAAGGCGATTCGCCACCAACTCGGGGCCGATGCTGGGTACGACATTCATCGCATCTTTGCTGAATTACGCAACGCGCGGGCTTCTTCGGGACGTTCGTATGTTGATCTACCACCTCGACGAGTTGCGGCGAACCATGCGATGCAACGGAGCGGCGGTGGAGACGTTTCCGACAATAGTGAGTCAACTTCCGCCGCCCGCTGATCGCCGCCGTTCCCCGACTGAGGGGATTCAGCTGCGACCTTCACTCAATATCGCTACAATGGCGGTATGGACACTGTTTACATTGAGACTTCTGTCATCAGCTATTTGCGGCAAAAACCCGCGAAAGAGGTTGTAACCGCCGCGCACCAATTGTTGACCCACCAGTGGTGGGACACTGAACGCATGAACTACGCTCTCGTCGTTTCACAATATGTGATCGACGAGGCTTCCGCTGGCGATTCAACGCTTGCTGCAGACCGATTGAGCGTGTTGGCTGGCATCCCTCGACTACCGGGCGATCCTGAAATTGACCGAATTGCCGATGAAATCATGGCACGTGCAATCTTGCCGCCCAAAGCTGCTGTTGATGCGCTTCACATCGCCTCCGTCGCTCATCACCGTATACAATACCTCCTGACGTGGAATTGCAAGCACATCGCGAACGCCAGGATACTTCCGCGTGTCCATCAGGTATTGGTTGACCTTGGCGTTCCAATTCCCATCATTTGCACTCCGGAGGAGCTGATTAGCAATGATCCAGAAACCGAAAACTGACCCCATCGTTGACGAAATTCATGCAGTGCGACGTGAAATCTCTGACCGATTTGGCGGTGATGTCCGCGCAATAGCTGCCGATGCCAATGCTCGGATGCTTGCGTCGGGCTGCCCGATCTGGAAACCGGCGGGGAACCATCCGATGCAACCGAGCGGCGAAGTCGGACGTTTTGAAGTGAAAGATCAACCGTCGCCGCCGGCTGATCGTTAGCGTTCTCCCAAATTAGTTACATGCCGATACCTGATGCCGAACGAGCCGTGGTTGACGACGCAAAGGTGCGCGACTATTTGCTCAATCTCGGCCACCCAGACGGTGGTTCAAAGGCAATCTGGTTTCACTCACTGGGGTACACTCGCGACGACTGGCACTATCTTGCTGCGGATTTGCTTGCAATCGCCATGAACTGCGACGGATTCGATACCGAAACGACACGGTTTGGTGTAAAATACAAGGCTTCTGGTTCAGTTGGACGACCCAACCACTATCCAGGCTTGGTCCGCACCGTATGGATTGTTGAGGACAATGATCCGCCACGATTGGTCACTGCCTACCCGGATGATAAACAATGATCGCTGAACACTCCCTGGTTGTACTTGATTCTGAACCTCCGCACGAGAAACTCACACGCGGTGATGTTGGTACGGTGGTTCATGTCTACAAGGACGCAAAGGGCTACGAAGTTGAATTTGTTGATGGTGGAGGTCGAACAGTTGCCTTGGTTTCCGTAGGCGCGCACGATGTTCGCCCGATCAAGCCTGGCGAATTGCTCCATGCTCGAACCACCGTGTAGGGGAGAACCACGGGTTGCACCACAGGTCCGGTGGTTAGTAACTAGGCCATCACAACGTCATCCGCCGGACCGAGGTGAACCCTACCGTTGAACCCTACCGTTGAACTTAATCGAAGTGCTCCGGTGCAGTGCGCGGTGACTGCGAACACGTGGACAATGGGGTGACGCTGAATGGGGCGGCTCCGGTGCAGGCGGTGGTCCCGTCAACGCTGGCACGCTTCCTGCG